>NZ_QVFV01000002.1:0-171284 GCF_004212215.1 Leptolyngbya iicbica LK | reverse complement strand
AACTCGATAGAGTAAGCTTTCATCCCTGTCTCTTAGCAAATTCCAAAACATACTAAGTGTATCTCACGAGACTGGAAAAGGCTGTAGACGGATCAAACACTAATCTAGGGAAAAATCCGCCTCAAAGTAGACGCCAAGGATAGGTTTAGAAGCTTAAAGTAGCGACATTGACTAATTTGCCAGCTCTGTTGATTTGACTCACTCGCGTTATGAATGCAATAGCCGAAGTGAGGCAAACGAATACTGTTCGGCATTAATTCACCACCCGTTAATCCCTACTCTGAACATCTCTAAAGCATCGTATGCGGGGTGGGCTGAGAGAAATCGGTGTTGAGATTTTGCCTAATGCTATTCGTCATTGACTGGGAATTATTTCATTTTTTGCAAGTAGGAGAATGACTATGTGGAGCATTTTTTTGTCAGGATTAGCCACTGCGCTCAGTTTGCTGGTCGTGGATTTGGTTGTGCCCGGTGTCAGGATTGAGACGATCGCAGCTGCCGCGATCGCAGCGGCTTCAGTCGGTTTAGTCAACGCCTTTATTAAGCCGATTTTGCAAACCATTTCGATTCCGATCACGATCTTGAGCTTTGGCTTATTTGCGATCGTGGTGAATGGCTTATGCTTCTGGCTCTCTTCCCTCGCGGTTCCCGGTTTTTATGTGAAGGGAATTTTAGGCTTCGTGCTTGGCCCCATCGTACTGTCCTTTGTCAGCACAGCGCTGAGCAACTATCTCACCAACCATGCACCAGCTTTCATGCGTGATAGTTCTGACTTGAGTGCCGAAAATCCTTCACAGTCGTAAGTCATAAGGCCATTTGGCTTTAGATGCTATGAGTGGGGCGCATCTCAGTACAAGGACAAAAGTTTTAGAGCCTGATTAAATTCAGAACGCCGCAGGGAGAAGTCCGAGAAAGTGCGCCTGAGAAAGTCACAACCGTAGCGGAACAAACTCTTCGCTCTACGCCCATGAGCTTTTAGTGGAATGGGGTGTTGCTGGTGTTGCCAAAGACCGGTGAGCATGGCCCAGCAGAAGGCCAAAGCCAACAGCGCTATCAACTTGCTAAGCCGTTCGGCGTGGCAGAAATGAGTCGATTCGAGATTGAAGCCCCGTGTTTTCAAGGTCGCAAACAGCGTCTCAATGCCCCACCGCAAACGATAATCGGCGAAGGCGGTTTGAGGCTGATGACCAGTCGCGAGAATGAGCAGTTCGCCATCTTCCAACCGGGTGGCGACGATGTAGACCCGACGACCCCAGACCCAGCGCTTGCCAGAGAGATGGCGCTGCTCGCCGACCTTCAAATTGGCAAAGACTCGCTCCCCTGTTTGGCGCTGCTTCCCGGAGCGCGAGCTAATGCGGTCACTGTGACGCAGTCGGAGCCGAAACGGGATGGCATCCGGCACCAGCAAGAAGCTACACCACTCTCGACCCACGAATTCTCGGTCTCCTGTCAGACAGCGAATCTGGGCGTTGGGGAAGACGCGCTCGAAGCGTTCGAGCAAATCCATCCGCTCGTCACTATTGCTGTTGCCGCGTTTATCCAGCATCGTCCACATCACCGGAAAGGCGACGCCCTCGTGGACAATACCCAGCATCAGGATGTTGAAATTAACCGTGCCGAAGGACCAGTTGGTGCGGTCGAGGCTCAGCGTCCAAGGCTCAGGAATTTGACTCCAACTCACGACAGCCTGAGCAATTTCCTCAAAGTCAATGACAAACTTACGAAAGAAGCGGGTCAAACGCTTATGGTTTGAGGCACTCTGCGCCCGATTGGCAAAGACCGAGGCGAGCCTCTCTAAATTGACGGTTTCGACGCGAAACAGCGCCACGAGGAACAGTGCTAGGAAGGTGAGTCGGGCTCCATGCCAAGACAAGTGGGGACGCAAAGCGGCTTGAATTCGGGTAATCTCGGTCATGAGGTGGTAGACGTTAGCGGTGTGGTAACTTCTAGCTCACCGCCTCGCTCCTCGATTTGTCAAATCCCGACCACGGTTAGCTTGCAGCTTTCACCGCCATAGTTTTGTCCCTGTACTTTGGTTGNNNCGCCTCGCTCCTCGATTTGTCAAATCCCGACCACGGTTAGCTTGCAGCTTTCACCGCCATAGTTTTGTCCCTGTACTTTGGGGGCGCATAAGTATGTGCCCCTTTTTTATTCAATGATTAATGAATCAATGCTTCGCGTTCAAATCTAACGACCGCACTAAAGATACAGGTTCTTTGTCTAAGATAAAAGTCAACGTGATTTCCTTAAACAGATGATGTTAAAGATGACCTAATTCGCCTTACCACAATAATTCAACCCCATAGGTCTGCAAGAAAGTCAGTCAAAAAAAGTCAGTCAAAACTTTATTGACATTCTGTTAACACTAATTCTAAGCAACTGACTCCAGCCGATTCAGGGTAGAACTAAGCTTCTATCTTGAGATAGAGACTCTGTGGCCTATAGAACGATTAAAATTTTGGGGAATCTGTCAGCCGGTAGTTCGTGAAGGCTATGCCTAATGACATCCGGTTACTTGCTGATGAACTAGAACTTAGATGGCTGGACATCGTTCAATTCTCACTGTGGTTTCTGACCAGATTTGTGCTGCCGAGTCAAGTTTATCGGAAAGGCCGCTTGACTCGTAAACGTGCGTTGCACGCACTATGCCAAGAGGCTGGGAATGGAGATTTGGGAACGCCATGTCAGGTCACAAGTTAAGGATTTTAGTCATTGGCGAGCTGGCGGAAGGTGTCGAACGATATCGGCAGTTACTGCATCAAGGACTCCACTCGTCATACCCGGTAATTGAAGCGCTGCACGGCATTGATTGTTTACCAGATAATGGAGAATTTGAGCTGGATGGCATCATCCTAGATGTGCCACCGCTACCCCTTGGCGATCTAGGCACGGTGACGCAAGTGCGATCGCAATTAGGCGATGCCTGTCCACCGATTTTGGTGATTGGAGACGCAGATACTCGCCTCGCGCTGCAAGCTGGTCGGGCTGGGGCCGCCGACTATTTGGTGCGAGATCAAGTAACCGCTGAGACCCTGAGCGAATCGTTGCGAACGGCGATCGAAAATGCCACTCTCAAGCAAGAACTTAAGCAGCAAGAAATCCAGTTTCAAACCTCTGTTGAAAACCTGCTGGACTGCTTTGGCATCTTTACCGCGATACGCGATGACGCTGGACAGATCACAGATTTTCGCATCGAGTATCTCAATCAGGCTGCCTGTGTCATCAATCAAATGCCGCGAGACGCCCAGGTGGGTTGCGGCTTATGTGAAGTGCTACCCGCTCACCGCGAATCCGGCTTGTTTGATGAGTACTGCCGCCTGGTCGAGACCGGCGAGCCGTTACTCAAGGAGTCTTTGGTTTATGAGGACGAGTTTAACGGTCGGCGGCTGAGTCGGGCCTTTGATCTGCGCGCCAATAAGCTGAATGACGGCTTTGTCGCCTCGTGGCGCGACATCACCCAGCGCAAACAGCTCGAATTTGAGCTCAACGAAACTGTCGCCAGTCTGCGGCAGCAGCAAAGCTATTTGCAACAGCTACTCAATACCGCCCCGATTGGCATTGGCATTGGTACCGCCAACGGGGCTGTCCGTCTGGTTAATGATGCCATGCTGGCCCTCCATGGCGTCACCCGCGAAGACTTTGAGCGCGACGGCATGAACTGGCGCGATTTTTGTCCGCCGGAATATGTGGATCGCATTGAACCGGCGATGGCATACCTGCGCCAGCACGGTTTTCTCCCTCCCGAAGAAAAAGCCCTTCTCCGCCCTGATGGGACGCAAGTGCCGGTGTGGATTAGCGCCACGCGATCGCACGATAATCCGGATGAGCACGTCGCCTTTGCCATTGACCTCTCGCCCCAAAAACAAGCCGAAGCTGCTGTCAAAGCGAGCCAGCAACGCTATCAAGAGCTCGCTGAAGCTATGCCCCAGATGGTATGGCGGGCCGATCCGACTGGCGCGGTGAACTACTGGAATTCGCGTTGGTACGACTACACCGGGTTGACCGAAGCGGCATCGTTTGATTTGGCGGCTGGTGAGGCGCTGCACCCAGCCGATCGCGATCGCACCCTGACCCAGTGGCAACAAGCCATCACCGGGGGCGAAGGGTTTGAAATCGAGCACCGCATTCGCCGTCACGATGGCGTCTATCGCTGGTTTATCAATCGCGGTATTCCCACCCACGATGCGACAGGAAATATCACCGGCTGGATTGGCACCATCACCGATATTGAGCAGCAAAAGCGGCTAGAAGAGCGGCTGCAACTGGTGTTACGGGCCGTCGATAGCCTGATCTACGACTGGAATGCCGAGACCAATGAAATGTATCGGTCTGAGCACCTGGTCGAGCTCTTGGGCTGGCACCCCGACGAGGTGCCAGCCACGGCGGAATGGTGGTTTGAACAAATGCATCCCGATGACCAGGCGCGGCTGCTGACGCCGGCCCAAGCCCTCTCGATCAAAGGGAGCCAGCGATCGAAGCCGGAGTTAAAAGAGTCAGCCTATCGCCTGCGTCACAAAGCTGGACATTGGGTCCACGTGTGGGATCGTAGTTGCTTAGTGCACGATGACCAAGGCCAGCTCATTCGGGTGGTGGGCTCGACCATGGATGTCAGCCCCCTGAAGCAAACCGAGGTGGCCCTGCACCAAAATCAAGAACGGCTCAATCTGGCCATGCAGGCGGCTGGCATCGGGATGTGGGATCTCAATCTGCTTACCCAAGAGGTCTACTGGTCCGATAATTTGCAGCAGATGTTTGGCATGGAACCCGGCAGCTTTAATGGTCAGCTCGACACCGTGATGGCCATGGTTCACCCCAACGATCAGCCCTTCGTCCAGACCCGCATTCGTCAGGCGATTGAGGAAGGCGCAGAGTACAACATTGAGTTTCGCTTTATCAAGCCTGATGGCACAGTGCGCTGGGCGTTGGGGCTAGGGCGGGTGTTTTATGACGACAGCGGTCGGCCCGTAGCCATGACTGGCGTCGATATGGATATCAGCGATCGCAAACAAGCCGAGCAAGAGCTGCGGGAAGCTCACATCCAACTCGAATCAGCCCTGGCAGCGGGCTCGATCTATACCTGGAGTTGGCGGATCCCAGAAAATCAAGTCTTCACCAGCCGGAGCTTTGCTCACCTGTTTGGGGTGGAACCCGACGAGGCCACCTTAGGACTCCCGCTAGAGACGTTTTTGGCTGCTATCCATCCCGACGATCAATCCCATGTGTCAGCCGCGATCAAGCAGGCCATTCAGACTGGTGAACCCTACGCCGAAGAGTTTCGGGTCAGTAGCGGCGGTGTTCATGAGCGCTGGGTAATTGCGCGGGGCCAGGTGGAATACGACGAGCATGACAATCCGGTCGCCTTTCACGGGGCGTTAGCGGATATTAGCGATCGCAAACAGGCTGAGCGAGAACTGCAGGAAAGTGAAGAACGGTTCCGCACCCTGGCCGACAATATTTCTCAATTTGCCTGGATGGCTGACCCCACCGGCTGGATTTTTTGGTACAACCAGCGCTGGTTTGACTACACCGGCACCACACTAGAGGAGATGCAGGGTTGGGGGTGGCGACAGGTGCATCATCCCGACCATGTAAATCGAGTCGTTAAGCACCTTCGCCACTGTTTCAATACCGGCACAGTTTGGGAAGATACCTTTCCCCTGCGGGGCCAAGATGGGCAGTATCGCTGGTTTCTCTCGCGGGCGGTGCCCGTGCACAATGCCCAGGGTGAGGTCGTGCGCTGGTTTGGCACCAATACCGACATCACCGATCTCCAGGAGACCGAATTGGCGCTGCAACAGGCCACTAACCGGCTCGATGTGGCGCTCAAAAGTGCCCCCATCACCCTATTCACCCAAGACCACGAGCTTCGTTATACCTGGGTTTACAATCCCAGTTGGCCCTACGTTGCCGATGAATTTGTCGGTCAGCGAGACGAAGATCTGCTGTCTCAAGATTCCGGGCATCACTTAGCCCAGCTAAAGCAGCAGGTGCTGGATACCGGTGTCGGCCTGCGAGAAGAAGTGCAGGTCACGGTAGGAGCGGAAACCCGATATTACGATTTGACCATCGACCCGATTCGGAATAGCACCCACCAGGTTGTGGGGCTAACTGGCGCTGCCGTCGACATTAGCGATCGCACCCGACTAGAGGCTGAACGCCAGCAGGCCCAGGCAGAACTCGCCGCCAACGAAGCCCGCCTGCAAGGGTTTGTGGCCTCAAATGTCGTCGGCATTTTGTATGGCGATATTGACGGCGGTGTGACCGGGGCTAACGACGAATTTTTGCGGATTGTGGGATACAGCCGCGACGACTTGCAGGCTGGCCGCATTCGGTGGGACGACATCACGCCACCGGAATATACGTCCCTGGATGCGGAGCATGTTGCCGAAGCCCGTGAACGGGGCGCTTGTACCCCCTACGAAAAGGAGTACATCCGTAAGGATGGCCGCCGGGTGCCGGTGCTGTTGGCGTATAGCCTGGTGGGTGAGGAACAGCGAGAAACGGTTGCCTTCATTCTGGATGTGAGCGATCGCAAACAGGCCCAACGGCAGCTACAAGCCTCGGAAGGTCTATTGCAGCTGGGGATGCAGGTGGCGGGCTTTGGCCTCGCCCAAATCAACTACGCCACCAATCAGGTCACGTTGTCCCCTGAGGCCGCTGTGCTCTACGGCTTGCCGCCGGAACAGCCAGTCATTTCCCGCGAGCAGTTTTACGACACCTTTCACCCCGACGATCGCGCCCAACTGGAGCGCTCGATTCAGGCGTTGATGGACCCCGCCGGAGCCGGTTGGTTCGCGCAAGATCATCGCGTTTTGACCCCCGCGGGAGAGGTGAAGTGGCTATCGGTGCGGAAGCAAGTATTTTTTGACCAATCCAGTACGCCCCCTCAGCCCAGCCATGCTGTCCTAGTGGCCATTGACATTACCGATCGCAAACAGGCGGAAATCGAGCGGGCGCAGCTCTTAGAACGAGAACAAGCAGCTCGCGAAGCAGCGGAAAATGCCAACCGCATTAAGGATGAATTTTTGGCAATTCTCTCCCACGAGTTGCGATCGCCCCTCAACCCGATCTTGGGCTGGGCTAGTCTGCTGCGCACCAAAACGATGAGTGCCGAAGTCACCGCCCGAGCCCTGGAAACCATCGAGCGCAACGCCAAGCTCCAAACCCAGTTGATCGACGATTTGTTGGACGTTGCCCGAATTTTGCGGGGCAAACTGAAACTAGAAATGACCACCGTTGATCTGGCGTTTGTGATTGAGGCCGCGATCGAAACGGTACAGTCCGCTGCCGAGGCCAAAAACATCACCATCCAGACCGATTTTCCAGCCATCGGTCAGGTGCGGGGAGACGAGGGGCGCTTGCAACAAGTGGTGTGGAACTTGCTCACCAACGCCGTAAAATTCACGCCCGAAGGGGGACAGGTGGAGATTCGCCTGATGCAGGTGGAGCGCTGGGCCCACATTCAAGTGACGGATACGGGGATGGGCATCGATGCCGACTTTTTGCCCCACATTTTTGAGTCATTTCGTCAGGAAGATACCTCGGTCACGCGACAGTACGGCGGTCTGGGACTGGGCTTGGCGATCGTGCGCTATCTCATCGAAGCCCATGGCGGCACAATCACTGCTACCAGTCCTGGGGAAAAACAGGGAGCCACGTTTACGGTCAAACTGCCACTCTTATCGCCGACCCCCACGTCCTCGCGATCGCCCGCCGCCATTACCAGTGACGACATTGACCTGACCGGACTACGCATCTGCGTGGTTGACGATAACCCCGACACGCTAGACCTGCTGACGGTATCTCTGGAAAATCTCGGGGCCGAGGTCGCGACCTTTGATCGGGCCGCTGCAGCCTTAGACAATTTGATCACGATTAGCCCCAACATCTTGATTTGCGATATCGGTATGCCCGAGATGGATGGCTACACCTTGATTCGCCACGTGCGATCGCTGGACTCCGACCTGGCGCACATCCCCGTGATCGCCCTCACCGCCTACGTCCGTGATGAAGAGCGCCGCAAGGCCCTCAGCCAGGGATTTCAGCGCCACCTGGCCAAGCCCTTTGACCTCGACCAACTAGCCCAGGTGATCGCTGAACTGCGTCCTTAACTTCATTGGTGACTTAATGCAGTGCCAACAATGGCATTGTTGACGAACCACTAATTAAGGATGCAGCTCGCAATTAGGAAAATGCCCCATGCGATTAGCTTCAACAATGGCATTCCGACACTTTAAGCTGCTCTCACCAGTCTGATCAGCCAAGCGTTTCAAACTAATTGAGGGTAGCTCAGTCGATGGACTTTTCAAGTACAGCTGGTAAGCCTTTTCAAGGATTTGGTCTTCCAGCATTAAAGATTTAACGGTCGATTTCACAACATCAAACATGGGGCTTTCACAGAATTAATGATTAAGCATTATCTGCTTGCATTAGCCAATAGTCCTCTATCTAGGGAAAGCTTAATCCATCTTTCCAGTGGCCGATTATTCAAAAGTCAATTAATCCAACTGTGAACCAAACCAATCAAATTGAAGACTGGATTTACCTAAATCCAGTCCAATCCCATAAATATGCTGATGTCGCAACATATTTCTTAGTTCACTAAGCCTGCTCTGAGCGCCCAGACGGCTGCTTTGGTGCGATCGTCAACGCCCAACTTATTCAAGATGTTGCGCACATGAGTTTTGACCGTGCCAATCGTAATGTGTGAGCGTTCCGCAATTTCTGCGTTGCGATAGCCTTCGACAATCATTTCCAAAATTTCTAATTCACGTTCTGTCAGCGGAAAGTTGTCCAGAAGTTGCTGATATTCCGTGTTGATGGCATTAATCGATACCGTCAACCCCTGGTCTTCGGGTACAGAAACCGGAGTCCGCCGTAGATGCTGTAGCACAATACTCGCGATCGCCGGATCAATATAAGGATAACCGGCATGAGTTTCATTCACTGCCACAATGAGTTCTTGAATATCGGCCTGCTTCATGCAATAAGAATCAGCTCCCGCCGTAAAAGCTTCCATTACGGCGTCTTCACTGTCATTCATTGTCAGCATGAGAATCTTGGTCGAAAACGTTTCCTGGTCAGCGTTCATTTTTCGAAATCGGCGGATCAGCTCAATGCCATCGATATCAGGCAAACCAATGTCCACAATCGCGACGTCAGGTTGATATTGGTTGAGCAGGCTTAAACCGCCAAGCCCAGTGCCAGATTCACCAACCAAGTTAAAGTTCGGTTGCTGCTGAAAAGCGACTTTTAATCCCATGCGAGTCAATTCATGATCTTCGATGAGAACAATCTTTAGAGGTGACATAGTGATCATCCAAATGGGGCAGCAGGCAAAATCTATTCTTCCTAAAGGCATAAATTTGTTTTGCTGTGTTAGTACGTTCCCGGACTCTTAAGAATGACGCATGTTGCGAATGATAGACATTTCTGAAATACACTCCTCTATCGTGAGAGGTACACCGTCTCAGCCCCCCAATCGGCAAGGGATTTGAGCCTCCATATAGCAGGATTAAATTCGAGCGGCCCAGTGCTGCGGCGACCTTTTCAACCCTTAATTCTTGAACTTCTGTAAACTTACGTATACCTGTGCAAAGCCGGTTAACGTCAATGCCTCAGATTTATTTGAATACGCTTTTGTTGCCGCTTTTCAGCAATAGAAAGTCAGCGATATCGCTACTTGCCTGAGTCGATTTGATGGGCTAATTGCAAACGTAAAAATATCCCTGTGTAAAGCCTCTCTTGCGGTACGGAGATGCGCTTTTTAGCAATCTTAATACTGCACTGGCTAGTAGCTATTAGCAGAGTCATCTGCCTTGATGGGGAAAATAAAACAACGACTTTAAGGAAATCAAAAACACTGAAATATTTCTGTTGAGGGATGTCTGATTGCCGTCGTTCAAGCTTTATGAAATTAAGGCTTATCACTGAGGTTTCCCTTTCCATGTCTCAATCGGCATCTCTCAAAGAACATCAATCATTTTGGATTGCCTCCACTTTGCAATCGAGCTATCCGCCCATCGTCGAGGACTTGTCAGTCGATGTGGCGATCGTCGGCGCTGGGCTGGCGGGCATCACGACGGCAATGCTGCTCAAGCAAGCGGGCAAAACAGTCGCCGTTTTAGAGGCCGATCGCGTCGCGGAAGGCGTCTCTGGACACACGACCGCTAAGCTCACCTCGCTCCACCAGTTGAAATACGCCAGCCTCATGAATTCGCTAGGGCGTGAACAGGCAAGTGCCTATGGCGCATCCAACCAAGCGGCGATCGAGCAGGTGGCCGCTTTGGTGCGCGATGAGCACATTGATTGTGACTTTGAGCCCCAGGATGCCTATACGTTTGCCACCGATGCCGAGATGCTGGAACAGGTCGAGGCGGAAGCCGAGGCGGCTTTCGACTTGGGACTACCGGCCACCTATGTCACCGAGACGCCATTGCCTTTCGCGGTGCGAGGCGCAGTGAAATTTAGCCATCAGGCCCAGTTCCATCCCCGCAAATACATCTTGTGTCTGGCGGACAAGATTCACGGCGACGGCAGTTACGTTTTTGAGCACAGCCGCGTCCGCAACGTTGATGGTGAGGATCCGTGCCGGGTGCAGACTGAGTCGGGAGCGACGGTGACCGCCACCGACGTCATCGTCACCACCAATTTGCCCATCCTTGACCAGGGGCTGTATTTCGCCAAGACCTTTCCGAAGCGCTCCTACTTGATTGGGGCACGCATTGATCCGGCGATCGCCCCCGACGGCATGTTTATTGGCACTGGCGAAACGTATCGCTCCATTCGCACCACGCCCACGGATGACGGCGGTACCTTGCTCCTGATTGGGGGTGAAGGTCACAAAGTGGGAGAAGCCGACGATACCGAAGAACGGTTTGAACGACTAGCCGCTGATGCCAAATCGCTCTTTGGCATTGAATCTGTGGACTATTACTGGTCGAGTCAGGACTTTGTTTCGTTTGACGGCTTGCCCTACATCGGCCCGTTGACCCCACTCAATCAGCACACCTTTGTGGCGACGGGCTTTAGTCTGTGGGGCATGAGCAACTCCAACGTAGCGGCGATGATTTTGGCCGATCGCGTGTTGGGACGCGACAATCCCTGGGCCAAGCTGTACGAATCAACTCGGCCCACGCCTTTTGTCTCTCAAGCTTCCATCAAAAACAATCTGGATGTCGGCACCCGCTGGTTCGGCGATCGCTTTAAGGGCCTGTTTGACAGTCCCGAGAAGGTGAAGCCGGGAGAAGGACGCCTGGTCACGGCGGGTGGCAAAAAGGTCGCGGCCCATCGTGACGAACATGGCAAACTCCACCAAGTCTCGGCAGTATGCCCTCATCTGGGCTGCATCGTCGATTGGAATGCCGCCGAAAGAAGCTGGGATTGTCCCTGTCATGGCTCCCGCTTTGACCCCGACGGCAAGATCTTGCACGGTCCGGCGGTGAATTGCCTGGAGGCTAAACCGACGCCAGCCGCGACTCGATAATGCCATGCCTCAAGTAATGTGATGGTTGCCGTGTCCTGGGGCCGAAGTGCGACAGCCCGAGATCCAATTGTCCTAAGCAATTGGGGTTTCCGGGAGGGACTGGGTACCTAGAGTGATCAATGAGGGCTAGTTGAGGGCTAGTTTCCAGGCAATGCTAAGGCAACGGCAATTTCACCTCCCAATACTCCAAACGGTTGACGGCCATGTCACCAAGATCGACCCAACGCCGGACGAAACTTTGACCTGGATTTTCTATAACAAAATCAGGACGCTAATTTGCCGAATAATTTTAAGGACAAGTTATGGATATTGATAAACAAGCCCGTGAATCGGCGACGACTGAGCGCCAGCATCAACAACAGCGCGAAGCCACCATGGAAAGCCGCTCGAAAGCCGAAACCGCCATGCCTTCTAGAGATGGTGTAGAAGAGTCAGCGCGGGAAGGCATGACTCATGAACGGCAGCACGACCAAAATCGCGAGGCCAACATGCAATCGCGTGCCCATGAAGGACGTTAGTTCTCAATGCTGAGCCTATTGATGACTCAAGCGAGGAGAACCGAAGGATGTCTTTCAACCAAATTTTACTTGCGCTCGATCGCACCCCCCGAGCTGATGATGTTTTTGCGGCAGGGCTGGATATCGCCAAAAAGTACAATGCCCAGTTGATGGTGCTGCACTGTATTGCCCGTCAAAATGATGCCGTCGCCGGGAGTGGCATCGGTTCATCTGGTGTTGCGTATCCTTGGCCTAGCACGATGGTGCCGACGACCAGCGCTCCCATCACTGCTCCAGCCGCCGATGTCGTCGCGCAGGAAGAATTGCAGATCGCGCAGGATTGGCTCGGGCAGTTTCAGCGAAAGGCCGAAGCGGCTGACATTCGCCACGTGAGTACTGATGTGCAGGTCGGTCAAGCAGGCGATCGCATTTGTGAAGCCGCAAAAAATATTGAGGCTGATTTGATCGTGGTAGGCCGCCATGACCGCTCAGGGATCGAAGAGTTTCTCCTTGGCAGTGTCAGCAATCACGTTGTGCACAATGCACCCAGCGCAGTTCTACTCATTCCTCAGTAGTTATGGCGGACTCCGATGAGCGTAAATATTGGGGGCTGCAGTTCTGTGCTTTTGTTGTTAGGAAGATAGCATCACAATGGCTTCATCAGCAGTCTCAGAATCGATGAAAAGTCGAGCAGCTCGGGCTCCACTAGAAAGCGATCGCTTGCTTCAGGCCCTGGCTCTCGTTCCTGAAAAAACCAGCATTGAGTTGGGTATCACCTTGAACCTAGACGGTCTTTTAGTTACAGGGTTCGTCATCAGTCAAGAAGCTTATTTTGAACAACTGACGCAAGGCATTCGTGAAACTAAGGCCGACGACGAGATGAAGTCTTTGCTAGAAGACTTTTTGACCGAGCTCAAAGAACCCATCATCAAAAGCACGGCTGAAAAAGCTACTTTTCCTCGATTCATCCATCTACGAGACGCTAAGCTTTACCCTTCTGAAGGAAAAGGGATGCCGTCGCTGGGCAGTACGCTTTGGCGGGGAGACATTGATAGTGTGTCTGGCTTTTGTCTGGGCGAGATGTACAGCTCTCCCAAACAAATTACCGCCTGAATTTGAGAGCAGGGCAGAGGCAATCAAGTAGATGGTTTTAGCTCTGATTCAATGCTGTTTCGCAGACACCCTCTTTAAAAAATCTATCTAGCGAGAGAGTTTACTCTTATTCGTAATAACTGCTATTCCTATGGGAATTTTGGTTTTAGATGATTAGGATTTCTGGCAAACAAAATTTCCAATAATACGCAATCGAAAAATAGCTACTTGTGAAATATATTCACACTGAGATAAAAATAAAATCTTTCTTTTAGGGTATTCCTCACGCTAGATGTCTTGTAGGCGAAAACCCTATTAAATGGAGTCGAATAGCGGAATTGAAATAATTAGATTGGCATCTCAAGCAGCATAGATTCTGGTTGTCATCGTCATGCTGTTAGTGCTGTTCTCCTGAACTGGGTTGGGGTGCAAATGTCACTGAGTAGTCAGCTTTTCAGGAGCGGCAATAGGAACTTCATCAATTTAAGTGACTAGAGCTTCAGGTCGCCATGAGGCGGCGATCGCTCGTCTCACATCAAACTCCTTGGGCCGTTGATTTTTTAGAAAGGAAAACCATAATGATTGAATATCTTGCTAGCCATTTCACTGGCAGCCTAAGTTTATTAGGCCAACTAAGTTTACTGGGCCAACTATCTGGTCCAGGGGTTGACACGCCTGAAGAAGCTGCTCTGATTTTCTCAGGGCCGCAATTTTTTATTGCCTTGCTATCTGGCATTATTTTGACCTTTGGCTTCCATCTGTTGCTGACGAATTTATCAGTGGCCGCAGGCATTTCATATCTCGGCCATTCATCTTCTAGCTCCACTTCGAATCAGTCAGGCAGTGGCGGCAAGAAAATTGGTACGGCGTTTGGCCTGTGGACCTTGGTGACGGTCAGCTTGGCGCTGTTCTGTGCCTGCTACTTAGCGGTCAAGTTGAGCCTGTACAACAGCTTGTTGCTGGGGGCCATCACCGGACTCGTAGTCTGGGGTACCTACTTTTGCCTGATGTTTTGGTTTAGCTCCACCACGGTGGGGTCACTGATTGGGTCGGTGGTGAAAACGGCCACCTCCAGCTTTCAATCGTTGGTGAGTGCAGCGACGGGAGCGATTGGGGCCAAAGCCGCCAGCAATCAGGTAGTGCAAACCGCCGAAGCGACCGCGGCCGCTGTGCGCAAGGAACTCACAGCAGGGTGGGATGGCGAAGACCTGAAGGAAACCATCCAGGACTACCTGACAAACCTCAGTTCGCCAACTATCGATACGGCTGGACTCGAAGCGGAGTTTGAGCGCCTGATTCAAGAGTCAAATTTGACCGCGATCGCCGATCGCGAAACCTTAGAACAGCTTGGTCCTGACACCTTTGGCAAGCTTGTAAGCAGCCGCACCGACCTGTCTCGCAAAGAAGCCGATCGCATTGCCCAACGTCTCTACAGCACCTGGCGCAAGACCTTGGGTAGCGGTTCCAGCAACGACTCTGTTGCGGAGCTAGTGGATTACCTGAAGTCGGCGAATCCCCAAGAGCTGGTATCAGAAGAATTGGGTAACCGCCTGGATGAACTGCTGGCGGAATATCGCGAGCAGCGCAAGACCCAGCAGGGCGGCGGTCCTCTCGGCCAGGGGCTGAGTACCCTGATGGCGGTGCTCATGGGACGGGTAGATTTGTCAGATCTAGACGTGGAAAAGGTCGCCCAGCGGCTCAAGCAAGCCCAAAATCAGCTCGGCAGTCAAGTCGATACGTTGTCCAGTAAAGTCAGTGGCAGCGATCGCTACAGCGTGGTCAAAGCCGACGTGGAAACGTACTTGCTCAACGCCTATCCCTGGCAGCTCAACGCCAGACAGCTCAAAAGCGAATTTTGGGATGTCATCTACGACCCGTTTGCCGATCCGGGATTGATGCGGCAAGAACTCATGGATCTGGATCGGACCTACTTTGCCGATATTTTGGATTCTCGGAATCTATTAACTAAAGCCGAAATCGCCCACACAGCCGATCTGCTGGAATCGGTGCGGCGTCAAGCCTTGGGCGAAGTATCTGAGCGGTATCGTTTGGAAGCTGCCAAAGATCTGCAAGTGCAGCTCTACACCTTTTTGGGTCGTACGCCCCGCAGCGAACTGCTGTCTGACATGGGCACTCAGGCCTTCCACAGCCTGGTTGAAGATCCCTACGCGGACGCGGAGGACTATCGCGATCGCTTTGCCCCCTTTGGGTATGAAGCCTTTGCTCAGGCTCTCAACAACCGTAATGATCTCTCGACCGAAGAGGTGCAGCGCCTCGCCAGCCACTTCGAAAACGAGATGAACAAAATTCGTGCCGATGCTGAAGGTGTGCAATCGGCGGCCAAAGCGCGAGTGGATAATCAATGGCAATCGCTGCGCCACTATCTGGAGAACACGAACAAAGCAGAGCTGAATCCCGACGGCATCAAGGCCGATTTGCAGACGCTGCTGCATGAGCCCGATGCCGGGATTCATCGCCTCCGCCAGCGGTTTGCCCAGTTCGATCGCGACACCCTGGTACAGTTGCTCAACCAGCGGCAAGATTTGTCGGAAGCTGAGATCAACCGCACCATCGACGAGGTTGAAAAGACCTGGTATCAATCCATTAATGCGCCAGCGGCATTGACGGCCCAGGCCCGAGCGAAGTATGACGAAGCCACCAGCGCGATCGCGAATTATCTGCGCGAAACGGGTAAGCCTGAACTCAACCCTGACGGCATTCGTCGCGACCTTCAGCTCATGATGAATGACCCACAATCGGGTCTACAGGCCATGCGTCACCGCCTCTCTGAGATGGATCGCGACACGCTCGTGCAGTTGCTCAGTCAGCGCGACGACCTCACCGAAGCTGAAGTCAATCAAATCATTGACGACATTTTGGCGACCATTCGCGACCTGCTGCGGATGCCCCAACGGGCCGCTCGCCGGGTACAAGCTCAGGTGGTCTCCTTCGAAGCCGCACTGGAAGACTATCTGCGCAACACTGACAAAGCCGCTCTCAATCCGGCTGGCATCAAGCGCGATCTCAAGCTGTTGCTGGATGATCCGCGTCTAGGAGCCGATCACTTGCAAACTCGGCTATCGATGATTGACCGCGACACCGTCGTGGCGCTGCTGGCTCAGCGCGATGACATGACTCGCGAAGAAGCCGCCGCTGCCGTCGATCGCGTGCTGGAAGTGCGTAATCAAATCGTGGCTCAGATCCGCAACGTGCAAGAGCGCATCAAATCCATCGTGCGCAGCATTCTGGCTCGCGTGCGGACCTATCTGAATTCCCTGGGACGCCCCGAGCTGAACTACTACGGCATTCGCCATGACCTGCAACAGCTGATGGATGATCCGCAAGCCGGGTTGGAATCGCTGCGGGTGCGGCTGAATCAGGTCGATCGCGGCACCCTCGTGGCGCTGATGAGTTCCCACGACTCGATTTCCGAGGCCGATGCGAACCACGTCATTGCCCAGGTGGAAGAAGTACGCGACACCGCTCTGCGCAAAGCTGAGCAGCTAGAGCAAGCGGTAGAAAATCGCCTGGTAGAGCTGAAGCACGAGGCCCAGCAACAGGTCGAAGATACCCGCAAGACAGCAGCTTCTGCCGCCTGGTGGATCTTTGGCACCGCGACGGTTTCGGGCATTTGTGCCGCCGCTGCTGGCAGCTTAGCTGTCCTTGGCTAATCGGTAAAAAATCGGGCGATCGCTAGCTGTAGCGATCGCCTGCCCCACTCGGTCACCTGAAAGCTCAGCCTTTCCCAAGACCGCCAGTATTTTTGTAAGGGTTTGGCAGTTTTAAGGGCTGGAGAACCTCACCTAGCCTCTCCTTCGTAAGGAGAGGGACCGGAAGCTCTGCCAAATGCGTGAGAAATCTTGCATCAGCCCGTAGAGAAATCTTGCATCAGCCCGTAAATAAACCTCTCCTTGGCAAGGAGAGGTGCCGCAGGCGGTGAGGTCTCAGGGTCGCAGCCTGAGACCCACAAATGATTACCCCCCACGCTGATGCCAAAAGTAACGACAAGGAATCAACGATGAGTCTCGTTTTAGAGCAAATTAAATCTCCCGGTTTAGCCCAACTCTCCTACATCGTCGGCGATGATGCCGCCGGAGTCGCCGCCGTCATCGATCCGCGCCGGGATATTGAGGTCTATTTGCACCGGGCCAGGCAGCTCGGACTGCGGCTGACCCACGCGATCGAAACCCACATCCATGCCGACTTTGTCTCGGGCGCGCGGGAGCTGCAGGCCAGCCTGGATATCCCCGTTTTGGGCGGTCGCAGCGACGACTACCAGTTTGACTATCAGCCGCTGACCTCCGGTGACACCATCACCCTGGGCAACATCACCCTCGAAGCCCTCCACACACCCGGTCATACCCCCGAACACATCAGTCTGCTGCTGTCGGATACAAAGCAGGGGGAGCAGCCCTTCGCCATTTTTACCGGCGATTTTGTCTTTAATCTGGATGTCGGTCGGCCCGATCTGCTAGGCGAAGATACGAAGAAGCCCCTGGCGCGTCAGCTTTACGCATCACTGTTTGAGCAACTGATTCCGCTGGGCGATCGCCTCGAAATCTATCCCTGTCACGGTGCCGGATCCGCCTGTGGTAAGTCCATCGGCGATCGCACCCAGAGCACCATCGGAAACGAGCGCCTCTTTAACCCGGCGTTTCAAGACCGCAGCCCCGACGAATTTGTGGAGTGGTTGCTTAGCGATATGCCCGAGCCGCCCCGCCACTATGTCCGGCTGAAACAAGTGAACGCTGCCGGAGCCCCCTTGCAAGGCTGTCTTCAGACGCCCCAATCCCTCTCAGTCGAAGCCTTTCAACGCCAGATGGATGCGGCGGATACCCTGGTGATTGACACGCGATCGCTGCTGGCTTTTGGCGGCGGTCACCTTCCCGGAGCCATCAATATCGGTCTGGGATCCGCCTTTCCCTCCTGGGTGGGCTGGATGATTGACCCCGATCAGTCTCTTCTACTAATTACCGAAGGGCCAGACGCCTTACGCCAGGTGAGCGAACACCTGTTCCGCATTGGCTACGACAACATTTTGGGCTACCTTCATGGCGGCATGACCAGTTGGCAAACCGCCGGACTGCCCCTGCAGCGCATCACCCAAATGCCCGTGCAGGAACTCCACGAGCACCTCGAACAGGACGATTTCACCATTCTGGACGTGCGCAGTGACCAGGAATATCTGAGTGGGGCTGTGCCCGGTGCTCGGCATATTTACTTGCCCCATTTAGCCGAAAACCTGTCGCATCTCGACCCCACCCAAACGGTAGCGACCTATTGCGGTAGCGGCTATCGTGCCTCCATTGCCGCGAGCCTACTGCAACGGCACGGCTTTGCGTCGGTGATCAACATTCCCGGTTCCTGGAGCGCTTGGAAGTCATCGAACTTCCCGGTCGAACAACCCGCCGTGGCGAGTTAGAGAGGGGCGTGAAAATTGCCCGGCCAAACCACCCTGCCAACTTATCCATCCAAAACCATGCCCAACGCCTTTCTCCTCAGCCGCGCCCTGCTCAAATTTCAAAGCAAGTCCGACGATCTGCTAGAAGAACTGTCCGCCGTTGCTCGCACCCCCGACGGTCATCTCTGGCTGGGGTCCGATGAATTCATCACACTGGAACGGTTGACCCCCATGGGGGACGGCGTGTTTGGCGATCATCAAACCGTTCACCTGAAAGACTTCATCGAGCTGTTTGACCACGATTCTGAAATCGACATTGAAGGGCTCGACTATGCCGACGGTTATCTGTGGGTGGTGGGTTCCCACAGTCTCAAACGAGACAAGCCAGAAGGCGACAAGCCCCAAAAAGATATTGAACGGCTCGCCGATATCGATCGCGACCCTAACCGATCGCTGTTGGCTCGACTGCCCGTGCTCAATGGTGAAATCGTGCCGACCTATGCCAGGGATGATGGAGACGAAGCCCGCACCCTAACAGCGGCCAGCCTCCGCAAAGTGGAGGGCCATAACGTCTTGATGGAAGCGCTCGCCGATGATGAACATCTCGGCCCCGTGCTCAGCATCAACCTGCCGTCCAAAGATAATGGTTTGGATATTGAAGGAATTGCGGTGAGCGGCGATCGCATTTTCTTAGGACTACGCGGACCCGTGCTGCGGGGCTGGGCCATCATCCTCGAAATCGAAGTGGAGGAAACCGATCCCGGCACCCTGACCCTCAAGGAACTGGACGATGGTAAGCCCTATCGCAAACACTTCCTCGATTTGAATGGCCAGGGCATTCGCGAGCTGTGTCTGCACGACGGCGACCTGCTGGTACTCGCAGGCCCCACCATGGACCTCGAAGGCGCCATGCAGATGTTCCGGTTTGAAGACGCCCTCGACCACAGCAACGATACGATTTGGAGCCAGGAGTCTGGCAAGCTCCACGTCCTTTTCGACCTCCCGTTCACTATTGGCTCCGACCACGCCGAAGGGCTCACGCTGATGCCCTGCCTAAATTATGAAAACGGGTTGATGGTGGTGTACGACTCGCCTGCCCGCGATCGCCGCGCCAGCAAAAAGTCCGTCTTTGCCGATATCTTCCGCCTACCCGACGACTAAACATAACGCCGAGATAACTCAAGCGGTCAGGTACCCCAACGACACAAGCCGTTAAGCGGTTCGGGGCTCGTTCCTCAATGCCAACCTGGGCGGGGAATATACGCCGCGTGACACTACCTTTCGTCTACTTGCCAGCGATCGCAGGAGAATGGTTAAAGTGGCCACTGGCGTGTCAGTTCTTAATACAACGGTGGTTGGAGCCCCGGCAGCCGGTGCCGCGATCGTCCGTTCTCACTTTGAATTTGCCGAATCAGCGGTGCAAACAGTGCGCGCCCTGGTGCTGGGGCCTCAACTGCTACTGCTGGATGAACCCTCTCTGGGGCTGGCCCCCAAGCTCGTCACCGACCTCTTCGCCACCCTGGCGGAACTGCGGGATGAGGGCATGACCATTCTGCTAGTAGATCAGATGGCCAGCTTGGCCTTGGCGGTCGCCGATCGCGCCTATTTGCTGGAAACTGGGCGAGTGGTACAATCCGGCACTGGTAAAGAAATGCAGCAGGATGACCAGGTGATGAAAGCCTACCTGGGCGCTTGAGGCTCGGCGGCCGCGGCTAGCTCAAAAAAAAGGGGATTAATATCAACGAGCACTGCTAGCACGGCTAAAGGACCAGGTGATGACGTGGCGCGGAGCTTTCTGTAAGGCCTGCTTGAGTGCGTCATTGGAGTCAAACTGGAGCTGATCGAGATAACAGGCATCGACCGACACACAGCATTCGTCGGTTATGAATGGCCAGGGTTCGATCGCCAGGCTGTCGGACGGAGATTGAAAAATCGTGTAGCTTTGGCCCTCGTAGTCCGTAATGATTTCGAGTTTGCGGCCTCCCGCGGGCACTTGATGCTGACACAGGATTAGCGAGAGCCGATCGCACCAGCGCATAAAATCGTAAGCCGCGATCGCCTCGTCCTTACTCACGTTGAGGTCGTGACGCCATTGCTGCTGCCGCTGGTATTGCTCTTTGATAAAGGCGGCGATGTCGGCGTCGGTATTCTGCTTGCTTTGATTGAGAAAACAGAGATGCATCGAAATGAGTAATGCGACCCATCGCCCTCGATAAAGCGCCTCGTCTGCTAAGCGACGGAGCTGTGAGAGCGAATTTTCTCGCTCTAGGGTGAAATCTAGCGGGGCACCTGCCTCGGTCAGCTGGTCCCCTTCCCACTCTTTTTCCAGATCATCATGGTGCGAAATAGCGGCGACGGTTTCGTATCGTCGATTGGTGGTCTGGTCCGTTTGCCAATGACCGGCAATTTGCGCCGCCAGCAAGGCATGGGCGCGGTGGTAAATGATTTCCCAGCCGTCTGATTGAAGGTTAACGATCATGGTCAGCAGTGCTCAGGTTGGGGGGCATAACAGTCAACGTACTCTCTGGTCAGCGGTGCGAGCCAGCCGACGACTTGTTCGATGAGGTGGCGATCGCGCTGGCTCCATTGGCGAGGATGGTCAAATACACAAGGCTGTAAAACGCCCCACAGCTTTCGCTCAATGCACAGGTGCCCATGAATCAACGCCCGATGGCTAAAGTTTTGCTGCTCAAAGTCGCGATTCACCTGACGCGGATTTGCCGTTTCTACATCCTCAATGAAAAGACTGGGCTGAGCTTTGAGGGCTGCGGCAAACATCGGATCCCGCTGAGGCAAATCGGCTGGTTCATACTTCCAGTCGGGATCATAAATCTTGGGCATCTCAGGCCGGCGGACCCAACAAAACGGCACGCGCCCTCGTTGAGTATCCGGCGATCGCACGTACAGAAATACGCGATCGCACTGCAACTGGTCTCCCAGCCAAGGCAACATCTTTTCTAAAGTGGCGTCTAACGATTGTCCGACACACAACTGGTTTAAAAAATTAGTGGGCTGAGCGTGAGAACTCTGTGATTGGCTAACTTGAGAATTCACAGTTTCGATTTTTCATTCCGGCTAAGCATTAGTGAATGCTTGTTTTCTCACCGTAAAGGGTTTATCGAGGTCGATTCCTCTGACTAAGGAGTGAGTTTTTGTAAGAACGATCAATCGGTTAAATTGCTCTAATAACAGCGGTGCATTCGCGGAGCAATGCACCCTACAACGCCACTTTTCATCGATGGGGATGATGCCGTTACGTCATGGACGATTGGTATAAAAACCATTTGAAGTCGCAAACGTCGGCAGAAAAAATAGAACCATTCCGGCTCTATTTGTCTTTATAAATCTTAAAGATGATCGGCATGATTTGGGTACTTCTAGCGTTTAGGGATCTAAACATCCTCCCCTATGACTAGTTTTCTTATCCCAGACGATAGATGCCAATTAGATGAAAAATTTCGATGCTAGATGTACTCATTTATTGCTTAGGAGCAAAGTATGTCTTTACTTGGGATTATCATCTGGGTAGTGGTCGGCATTATTGTCGGCGCGATCGCTAAAGCCATTTATCCGGGTCATCAACGCGGCGGTTGGCTGAGTGCCCTAATTTTAGGGATTGTCGGGTCCTTTGTCGGCGGCACCATCGCGACTTTGATTACCACTGGTAGTCTTACTATTACGTCGGCTGGTCTCAATATTTTGGGGATTATTTTGTCCGTCGTTGGTGCCCTCATCGCTATCTTTATCTGGCAGCAGTTTGCTAAAGCGACTTAATAGTGATCAGTTAGAACAGGACAGATTGAAGCATGTCTATCTCCATTTAGGTGGATTTCTCAGATAGATTCGCTGGTTTTCACGTCTCTTTGCAAACATATTTCAACAGCCATTTCAGCAGTGCTAACGCTTTAGTTGGCACTGTTTTTTATTGCGATGCCGCTTGGCATGATGGGAGCATTCCAGCTAAGAAGTAAAATGGGGCGATCGCGCTTTCTCCCCTTGAACGGAGTGATTCACCTCATCGTATTATTTGCGTTAGATGGTTCGAAAAAAAAATGAAATGTAGCGGATTCAACCCATCGATCCTAATGGCTAGACAAAGAAGCCTCATCTAGGTTCAGCAGTGGAGTTTTGAGATTGTTCGACCTCACCGCCTGCGGCACCTCTCCTTCTCAAGGAGAGGCTCAATAACAGTCTGATTCCTCTCCTTGCCAAGGAGAGGCTAGGTGAGGTTTTGAGGTGGCAGCACAACTCCAGTTTGCAACTTAGACGTGGTTTTATGTGCTTTAGGCGAATTTAGAACGTGGATTTTAAGTGATCGGCGACTCTTAGGGCATTGGCAATAATAGATAATGTGGGATTCATGGCTCCCATGGATGGCAAACAGCTCGCATCCACGACGTATAGATTTTCGACATCATGGCTACGGCAATGGACATCTAGCACATTGTTTGCCGGGTCTGGTCCCATGCGGCAGGTGCCGATTTGATGCCAGGCCACAGCCGTATCCATCGTTTTGTGCCAAAACAAGTAAAACCCCAAGGGCTTAAGGTGTTGCTCTAAAAGTTGAATCAATTCTTGATGGGGCTTGAGATTATTGGGCGTAAAGTGAACTTGAATGCGGCCTTCTGGGGTCAGCGTCACGCGATTATTGGGATCAGGCAGATCTTCCGTCGTAATCCACCAGTCCACCGAGTGATGCGACAGATACTCTAGCCAGGGCTGGGGCAACTCCGTCGGGGCCATCTTTTGCAAGCGCTGCCATTTGGCTTTGCCCGTAAGTTGAATCTGCCCGAGGGGATAGTCTTGGTTTGGCCCGCCAAAGTAGTAATCATGGATGGCCAGGGTCTTTTGAAAAACGGTCGGATTGGGGGTGGGCGAGATCGCAATTAAAGCTGAATGATTGTGCTTCATCAGGTTGCGCCCCACCTGATCAGACGAGTTGGCTAACCCGTTGGGATGGGCCTCGTTGGCTGAGCGCAACAGCAGCGCAGCTGAGTTGATGGCCCCACACGACACCACCACCGTATCCGCCGACAGATACTCGGTGCCCTGGTGCGTTTGGATTTCGACTTGGTCGATGCGATCGCCCGTTGCCGATGTCAGCAGGCGAGTCACCTCAGTCTTCGTTAACAGGGTGACATTATCAAACGCAAGGGCCGGGTCGACACAGGTCACTTGGGCATCGCACTTGGCATTAACGAGACAAGGGTAGGGATCGCAGGTATCACACC
Source organism: Leptolyngbya iicbica LK (assembly GCF_004212215.1). Lineage (NCBI taxonomy): Bacteria > Bacillati > Cyanobacteriota > Cyanophyceae > Leptolyngbyales > Leptolyngbyaceae > Leptolyngbya > Leptolyngbya iicbica. The sequence continues at coordinate 147,578 of NZ_QVFV01000002.1, read as the reverse complement.
GAATGCAAGGACTGTGACTCGGGTCAGTAACGTGGAGATCGAGGGCTAGCGTCAAATGCAGAGGATGCAGTCCTTGCTCCGCCAGTTGATCCGCGACGGTTTGAATTCTCGGCTCATGGGGGAAGGCGGGAAACGGATACTCGGCTGACATCGGCGGCTCTGTGGGGTCTTCGCCCCGTTGACCGTGAATTTTGAAAAGGCTTTCGGCTCGGGTGTAGTAGGGCTCGAATTCCTCATATGTCAGGGGCCATGCTGGAGACCGCCCTTCAGCATGGTGCACATCGCCAAAGTCGGCTGCTCGCATTCGTTGTAGCGCCGCGCCATAGAGTTTGGTATTGCCCCCAACAACGTAATAAGCCTCAGGACTAAATGGCTGCAGGTGGGCATCTAACCAGCTTTCCTGGGTTTGGTAGCGCCCTTCGGTAAAAATCGCGTCCGGGTCCCAATTGGCTTTTTCCCGAGGTAAGTAATCGCCCCGCTCAATGAGCAAAATCTGTTTACCGGTAGGTGCTAGCGCATAGGCCAAGGTACCGCCTCCCGCCCCTGAGCCGATAATGATGATGTCGTAGTGAGAAGCCATAAATAGACGATTAGGAGACGTGAAAAACAGTGATTGGGGACTAACAGGAAGCGACCAGCTTAGAGCGTCAGAGCAGGAGAAGCCTTCAACGTCGAATAATTGAGCAATGAAAGATGGTGCACCTGGGTGAATGTGCCATACCGATGAATGCCGAGCAGATAGCCAAGCGGGAAGAGACCGTAGGGTAGTCAGCGATCGCCCAGCCTTTACGCAGCCCGTCCCTCAGTAGGACCTTGAGCTAATTTCCATTCTTGCAATCCCCCTTCTAGGATGGCGACCCGATGAAAGCCTGCCGCATCGAGTTGAGAGGCCGCATTGATGATATCCCCGTCGTCGGTGCCATATATGTAGATATCCCGACTCGTTTCGAGGGTGTTTTTTACTTGATGAACGAGCGCATCTAGCGACACCAAAATTGCGCCGGTGATCCGTTCTTGATTAAAGCTGCGGCGATCGCGCACATCAATAATGGTTAAATCTGGTTTTCCCCAGTCCAGCCGCCGTTTGAGTGCCTTTGCTGACGACACGCGATTAAAGGTTACGGGGGCGGGGGAGAGTTCGGTTGCCAGTTCTTGAGTCGCACTGATGGCATCGGGAAGGCCGACCATAGAATTAAATAGGATTATTTACAATCATGAGTGTGATTGATATCGACCAGGTCTTACATCCCTCTTTTGGCGTAAGCTTGACGGCGATCGCTTGGGCAAACTCTAGCCATAAATTCACAGTTGAGCGGTCAAATTCAAGCCTTAAAAATCATCAGCAATTGTGCTCTTTACGTTAACTCTCCGGTGAGCAAAGGTTCTAAAGGATGGCGAGTTTTGCGCATCCGCAGTTTATTAATGGCTTCTGAGGTCGTCTCATCTTCCGCTTGCGGCTGCAGCTGACCCCCGATATTTTGGGCATCTTCAGATGCCGTGCTGATCAGCAAAATTTCTGCACCCACATAGTCTAAAAAGTGGGGAGGATTCGCGGCGATAAATGTGCGCTCGCGGAACTCATCCTGCAAATCTTGAGGAAAGTCGGCAGTGCGATCGCCTTGCTGAAATCCGAGTCCCTCGGGAGAGGGCTGTTCAGGATTTTTGATGCTGATTACGTAGTTGCCCGTCTGATTAATATTCAGCGCTTGTTGGGCAGGACCCAAGTCATGGGGCAGTTCCAGCGCGTACACCAAACGGGTTTGACCGTCATCATCCACAACGAGTTGGTACACACCCTCACCCACAGGACGGACGGCAGGCTGGGTGCGATCGCCCCGAGTTTTAGTTTCGTACACTTCGCGACGCAGGCCCGCCTCCAGGGCTTTGGCCGAGTCCGTAACCGTTTCCACAAAACACCAACCTTGTTGGTTGTCGGTCTGCAAATCGGGTAATGATTTTTTGCCCAGTGTGATCAGCCGAAACCATTGGCGACCGTGAGGACCGATAACCATATGAATTCGCTGAATATCCTCGGTTGAATGAACCGTTTCTTGCTCCACTTTAGGTCGGTAGAGAAAGTAGAGATTTCCCTGCTCTAAGACTTCCAAATCCGATTTTGGTTGAGTACCAGTAGCCATACAAAATATATTGAATTCGACACAAAAGCAGCGCTTTGAGCGCGGCGATATTCCTTTGATTTTTCTCTGAGGATGAGGGTGCATCCCACTTTTGAAAATTGGCCCACCCTGCGGGAAGAGCAAGGCTCTACATCCCCCAACCCCTTCTCCCAAAACTGGGAGAAGGGGGGCCGGACAAGTCCCCAATCCTGGGAGAGGGATTTAGGGTGAGGGTAACGAAACTGGGATGCACCCGAGGAGGATGAGAGCAGTGAATTATAACGGCATCAGACGGGCTGATGATGTCCCTGAATGGTCGGTCGAGGGGGAGCACATTGTTCTACTGTGCAGTGAGAAACGACAGCATTCTCGGCCCGCAAATCTTCGATGAAGCCGGGTTGCTTAGAATGGGCGATCTCGCGATTTTCAAACGGTCCAAAATAGTAAGTATATTCGGGATTTTCTGTTTTAATTCGAACCCACCAAGCCTGATCTGGACCGGGCTTTAAGAACCCAAAGAATGAGCTGAGCCAATCGAAAATTACTTGAAAGAAAGCGTTCATGATGCGGCCTCGATATTGTGGGTAGGTCACTACGGGAAGGCCTCGAACTTGCTTTACTCGCAGATGTCCTAAGCTAGCCCCTTGGGAAACATCTGCTGCTGCCTCAACACCACATAAATGAGCAAAATCGAAGTCTGAGAATCGCTCCACCGGCTGACTTGGGAGAAGTCCTGAACCGATGCGGGCGCAGTCGCAAGGTTGTCGCGATGTGCGGGCTCACGGATCTTCCCGCGCTAGGACTGGTGGGAACGACAATTAATTAATTGCACTGTAAATGGCCTGGCCTGATCGCGACATCTTCCCCCAGAGAGAACTGTCGCTAGTCTTCAGCGGCTGCCAGGCGATCGCGCCTCCTGACTTCGCGGGGTTCGTCGCTGGCGATTCCCGTTGATATCCGTAACGTCAGCAAGGCCGCCACGCCCAGAAAACTGCCCCCCAGCATCAACGCCCAGAGGCGATCGCCGTGCAGCAATGTGGTCATAATCCACCCGAAGCCTAAGGACATGACCAGTTGGGGCAGAGTGACGAAGCCGTTGAAGATCCCCATGTAGACGCCGCTGTTGGCTTCCGACAATTCGTCCATCAGCAAGGCATAGGGAATGGACAAAATACTGGCCCAGGCGATGCCGACTCCGACCATGGGGAGCAAAACGAGGTATTGGTTGTGAATCCAGCCCAGGGAGATCAGCCCAGCGGCCCCAGTCAGTAGACAGGTGGCGTGAACGGTGACGCGGCCCCAGCGCCGGGTCAGGGCAGGCAGACCAAACGAAACTCCTAAACACACCAAGTTGTACGCCGCAATGCAGACCCCCGCCCACTCAATGCCGTGGACGTAACTGGAAGACTGGCGATTGGGGGCCTCAAACACGTTGAAGGCGATCGCGGTCGGCAGATATAAAAAGGTGCAGTAGATGCCCGCCCAGGTAAAGGTTTGCACGCTAATCAGCTGGCGCATCATCGGGGGCATCGTGCCGAGGGCGCGAGCGATTGCCTGCCAGGGCGGAGTTCGGGCGTCGGGGGTGTCAGTCGATTCGGCTTCGTCGGGCGGGGGCGGCTCGTCGATTTGCCAGAAGGTCCAGAGCGTGCCGCCTAGCAGCAATCCGGCTCCGGCGATGTAAGCCCCGACAATGGCGGGGGGCGTTCCCGATTCGGCGACGGATGATAAGTGACCGATACGTTGCAGCAGCCAGGGTAGCCCCGACGCGACAATCGTGCCCAGGCCCACACAAAAGCCCTGAACGGCATAGCCCAAGGTGCGCTCAGCAGGAGGCAGGAGATCGCCAACGAAGGAACGGGCAGGCGCAATAGCGATATTTAAGCCAAGTTGCAATAGCCAAAACAGGGCAATCGCGTGCCACAACTGGGTTGATAACGGCAACGCGATGAGGGTTACAGTGCCGACCAGGGCTCCGGCGAGAAAGTAGGGTTGGCGACGCCCCCAGCGATTCCAGGTGCGATCGCTCAACTGTCCCACAATCGGCTGCGCCACCAGTCCCACCAAGGGAGCGCCCAACCACAAGATTGGCAACTGACTCGGTTCAGCACCCAACCCTTCGAAAATGGCGCTAGCGTTAGCCGTTTGTAGACCATTGCCAACCTGCATGCCCCAAAATCCCAAATTCATGTGGGCCAATCGGCGAAATTTTGACGATTCAATGGTCATGCGGTCTGGGGTCACGTCCGATTGACCGCGATGCGGGGGTGCGATCGCTGGCTCTCTGACTCAAACGATTTGAGGGTTTGCCCCAATAAAAAGAGGCCAATCAAGCTGACAATGCCGAGCGCGACATAGGCAATGACATTGCTGGGACGACTCTTAGGAGGACGGTCTTTCATTCGTAGACCCTGTAGTTCAGCAGTACAGTGCAATTTCGGCTCAGAGAAATCACAGTTTTATCGTGGTGGCAACGGCGGCTCCCGACATCATCCGTCTGAGGCATCCTGCTAGGAGGGGCGGCAAGTCACCCCCAAAGGTCTATCTCTGGGGACAGGTCAGAGGCCAGGGAGCACCGTACACTACGACACACCATCGCGGCTCACGACACGAGTTGCCCTCTTTTGCCCCATTGCCTGGTCAGATTGATGAACCGTTGGACTAGCCTGCAAATCCTCAAGCGGGGATGGTATCGCTTTTGGCACGATAGTCGAAAAATTCCGAGTCCCGTTTGGCAACAGTGGGCTGGAACGCTGGCTCTGGGGTTGGGTATCTGCGCCTTGCTGACTTTTGCCATGACCATTGCCGCAAAAACGCAAGTCGATCAGGGACTGCAAGCCTGGGACGCCCGCTGGCTCCCCGTCGTGGCGGAGCAACTGCCGCTCAATTTTGCCCGTTCGATTACTTGGGAATCACCGGGAAATCTGCTCGGCATGTTGCCCGTCGTCGGGATCTTTGTCGGCATTATGGTGGCGCGATCGCAGCCCTTGCTAGTGGCCACCATGCTGGCCGCCTACAGCTTGCAGTTTGCCCTGGTGTGGATTGGCTGGGGCTATTGGAACCGCGATCGCCCCGGCCTGATTGCCGATGGCGTCGCGGCCTCTGGACTACACTCGTTTCCCTCGGGGCATACCGTGGTGGTGATCACCGTGTATGGTCTGCTCGCCTACCTATGGGGGCGGGCGACGCGCAATTGGGTCGAGCGCAGCCTGATCGCGATCGCAGCGATCGGCTACATCGGCCTGATTATCAGTTCGCGGCTAGTCTTGGGCGCCCACTGGCCCAGTGACGTAGTGGTGGGCATCGCGATCGGGCTGCTGTGGCTGCTGACGGTGGTGACGACCCTACACCGCCTGAAGCTGTAGTCAGCGCGGCGCGGGAGATCATTATTCCCGATTGGGGCTGAACGGTTAGCCCCAGCAGCGATCGCACCCCACCGAACAGGGCAACCATCCCCCCGCGATGAATTACAAGCTAATGCTGGCGACCGATCCGCCATCGACGCGGTAGTTGGCTCCCACCACATAGCTAGATTGTTGGGAACACAGAAAGGTGATGACGGCGGCCACTTCCTGGGCTTTGCCGCGACGCTGTAACTCCAAATGTGGGCGTTTTTCTTTCAAGAAAGTCGCGATCGCCTCCTCCTTGCTGGTGTCCATTTTTTCCGCCCGCTGGTCCATCATGGCATCGGTCATCGGCGTGGCGATAAAAGCAGGAGCAACAGAATTCACCAATACACCATCTTCGGCGTAAGCTTTCGACAGGTTCTTGGCAAAATTCAACACGCCAGCTTTGGCCGCACAATAGGGCATTTCGTCGGTGTAGGGCTGGACGGCATCTTCGGAAGCGACTAAGACCACCCGGCCCCAGCCCGAATCTCGCATAACGGGAATGAAGGTGCGGCACATTCTTACCGCCGCCATCAAATCAACTTCTAAGGTCTCGTGCCACTCCTCATCACTAATGTCTAAAAAGTCGCCCGTGGCGCCAGTAATGCCAGCACAATTCACCAAAATATCCACCGTGCCATACTTTTCTAGAACCTGATCTTTAGCCGCCTTGACTTCATCCAAGTTGCGCAGATCCGCCTGAACGGGATAGGCTTCACCGATTTTATTGATATCCGCTACCGTTGCTTGCAACTGCTCGGTCGTTTTGTCCAGCAGCGCGATTTTCACCCCTTCATCTGCCAGCAATTTTGCCGTGGCTCGCCCAATACCCGAGTCGCCGCCAGTGATTACAGCGACTTTATTGTTAATTCCTAATTCCATGATTTATCTCCCACTTTGCGGTTCTAACGGTAGTCTGGTTTAGCCAGACTATGGTTATGCTCATGCCTTGCTTTCAGTCGGCAATTTAAACAATATTTTGAGCAATCATTCGATTGACCGATCGCTCACATTTGGCAGGTCACTTCGTCTATCTTCAGTACGGAGTGACAACCATATCAACAAAAAAAGGAGCAGTTTTTCTGCTCCTTTTACAAGACTCTCTGCGATTAGTCGATCGCTTTCTTAGCCTGGTCTTTCACGTCTTCCTTCGCGTGCTCGACCTTAGCTTCGCCTTGTTGAGCTTTACCTTCAGCTTTTGTAGATTGGTCGCCTGTAGCTTCACCGACGGCTTCTCTTGCTTTGCCTTCTAGATTCTTGGCAGTTGCTTCAACTCTTTCTTGAATACCCATGTGATATTCCTCATATTTTCGACATGGATTTAGCTTAGAAAAAAGAACTGATCGACATCATCAGCCAACAGGAACATTTCGGAAAAATAAAAATCAGTCTTCTAGCGTTTTTAATCCATGAACAGTCTTAATTGAGGGCTTCTCATTGGTGCCAGAAAGATTCGAAGAGGTTGTGATCATGTTTTGAGATTTATAGTCTTTGAGAAATCTCAAACTAACTTTGGGTTGAATTGTCTTCTCGCTAAGAGCTGATTGCTCCTGTGGGCGATCGCTTAGCAGTGTCGCCTGCCACCGCTGCCTGAGAAATCCTGGAGAGCGAAACCATCGACGTCATGCTCAGCGACATTGGCCTACCCGATATGAATGGCTATGACCTGATGCGCGAAGTGCGATCGCGCCCCGCCGAGACCGGGGGCAATGTGCCCGCGATCGCTATCTCGGGCTACGCTTCCCAAAGCGATATCGAAGCCGCGATCGACGCTGGTTTTCAACGACACATGTCCAAGCCTGTGGTTCTGGACGCCCTGGAGAGCGCGATCTATCGCTTAACTCAGGCATGAGGGATGGGTTTTGGGAATTAGGTGTTTAGAACTGGGGGGTGGGGAGAAACGGGTTTGGTAGTCCTACTTCAGAGAATTGCCCTGAAAATACCCCCATCCGATCGCTCCAGGCACCTGGTCCCTTGGTTGTGACCTTTGGGTACCGAGTCACTCAGCAGGGACCGGGTGCCTCAGTCTGAATAAGGACATCACATTTTTTTTATCGTTTGGAGCGTAGCGGGGGCTTCATAGACCATGGCTCTAAAAATAGACTCAGCCAGGGACCGGGTCCTTGATGATGATTGCAGTTTAGCGGCCGAGTGGTCTGAGAGTCCCATCGGAAGCTGACATGATTGCCCCTCAGCGATCGGGGATACGATTTTCCAGCCACTCTCTGGCTGAAGCGATCGCCCACCAAGCTCAGTCGTCTAAAGTCCGGTCACAGCGCTAAAGAGTCACCGATTAGCCGTAGACCGATCACGACGATGCCACATTAACCTGATCAGTGGCCACTGCATGGGTGCCATCCACTTGCTGAGTCGTCGCCACCACAGCATCCAAGGCTTGCTGATTCGACACCTGGCCTACATAGACGATGGTGTTGCCTTTTTGTCTCAGGGTGAGCGTATTGATATCGGCGGTCTGGGGTTGCTCGTCTAACGCTTTAGCCACTCGTTTGGCCAACCCAAAGGGATCGTACTCCCCCTCAACGCCCATACAATCAGGCGGCACCGGATTGCCTCGAATGCTGGCCTTTTCGCGGAGTTCGCGATCGTAGGTATCGGTCAGCCCTGGCTTCATGCGACTGTAGGTCCGATTCTCATTGGCCGGTTCGTATTCACAGTCGTTGAAAACAATATTGTGTTGCCAGTTCATAAGGGTATCTACCTTGTTCTGCATAGTTCAGGAGTGCGCTGGCGCGTGCCCTGATAAAAGGCACGGATGGGCTGGGTCCACCTGTGATCGCCCCCGGGTTGAGTCAGCATCGCCGTTGGCCGGTCTGCCCCTTCAGTGAGATCACATGGCTGGGCTAGCAGATGAAGAAGACCGGCATGGTCGCTAAACGAGACCGATTCAACGCGAGGGAGAAAATAAAAACGAGGTGAGGCGATCGCGGAATTTTGCGCGATGTTGCCCACCCCGTTACGCGGCGCTGGTATCTCGCGGGCGCCTACCCTACTTCCGCCGGAATACCGTAGCGATAGACGGCAGCGACCGGGGCGTCGGTGGGCATGTCGGCCTCGTTCAGCAAGTACACATCGCCCCCTTGCAAAAAAGTTTGGACGGCAGCCAGATCGAGCAGATCTTCATCATCAGGTTGGGGCTGCGGGTGTTGTTCGAGCTGTCCAGATTGGCGATCAAACTGCCCCCAGCAGTGGCTGTTAGTTTTGGTGAACAGCGTATCTACCTGGCCGCGACAGGCCGCTTTGAGCAGTTCGGGCAGGCGATCGCTGGCTTTGCCAGTACCCGCAAGGGAGTGATATTGCTCCAGCGCTGCTTGATGAGACTGCTCAATTAGCGTTGATACGTGCTCCCAAGCCGCCTGGCGGAGATCTTCTGGGTCCGCCACATCAGGATTTTGGGTGATGCCCTCAGCCATTAGATGGGGATAATCGCTGACGTCGTGATAGATCGGCTGCAAGTACTCCACCGAGGCTAGCACTAAAGGTGCGGACTCTTCGTTGAGATAGGGATGCAGCCCTTTGCTCACCTTGGCCAAAAAGCGCCGGATCGCGTCTTTGTCATCGGTGCCGCTGGTGCCTTGGCCGTGATAAGTAGGCGTGCTGCCATCGCCCCCACCGGAGTGATACTGGAGTTGGGCTTCCGGATCGTCATATTTCAGGGCCTCTGCCAAGCTAGTGGGCACGCCTTCTAGCTCGACTTCGCTGATGCGATAGCGCGTGGATTGAAACAGCCGCACCTGATTCTGGCTCAACGCCAGAATGTAGAAATAGCGATCGCTAAAGAAGAGCGGCAGCAAGGGCTTGAGGTGAAAGCGATCGCCGACGCTAACCAGAGACTCGAACGGCAGCGGCAAGCGGTAATACTGCATTGACTCGGGCGTAAAAAACAGCGCCAAACCGTGGCTTTGGTGCCGCCAAAACATCTGATTGTCCAGCAGCTCAAAGCCGGGGGTCAGCATTTGCTTCGCCGATGCGGAGTCTAGCCCGGCCGCCGTTAAAGCTTCTTGCGCCTCATTCAACAAGTTTTTGAGACGAATGGAATCTTGCTGGATCTCAGGCCCTGCTTTATGAGTCGGCAGAAATATTGAGGTGGAATAGTCGCTCGCTGACTGACTCAACCGTTTAAATTCTGATTGGGAAAGTAATTGCATAAATTCTTTGACGTGCTTCTCTACTTCCTAAATTAGCGAGTTGCCCATGGTGTTGACTTCTATCTTTTGGAGCGTTTGTTTACGCCACAAGGTAGATTCGTTCTCTGTTAGGAATCCTTAAGCTTCTAGCAAAGCTGATTAGCTAAATATTCGGATTTTTCGATTCGCAAAGTCAGTCTAGATTTCTTTTGCGTTCGCTATTTAAACTAAGTCCAATTTGAAAACTGGAGTTTTGCAGATTCGGGAAAACCTCTCCTAGCCTCTTCTTCTCAAGGAGAGCAGCCAGAGTCTTATTAAACCTCTCCTTGAGAAGGAGGTATGTGTTTAGCGTTCCGCAAGATCCCCTCCACTGGAGGGGTGCCAGCAGGGCGGGGTGGGTTTACCCCCTTGAGCACAGGGCCGACCCACCCCTTTGTCCCTCCCAGGAGGGGATTCAGTTCTGAATGAGCGTGTTGACGCTAAACAGGTACAGGAGGAGAGGTGCCGCAGGCGGTGAGGTTCGAGCAGATGCTAATACTCCACTTCTGAATCTGGATGAGGTTTATCAATTGCGAATACGAGGGCGGCATGCGGTGATCCCTATGTATTTACAGATCTGCTTTTTAGTGAAGCGAACAGAGTCATCAACAGTTACTTGATATTAGATTCTCTTAATCTTTTGCAGTTTTATGATCCTTACTCAATTTAGTTACTCGATTTAGTCAGCAAAGGTTGAGTTTCGTTCTTTAGAAGATCCGCGTTGTTATTCCTGAAATTTGACTATGAGTCAGCCGAATTCCCCCTTATTTTCTCACTACTATTACTTCACCCAAATTCCCTCCGAAATTTCGCGCCCGGAGCCGGTTGAGCCACCCTCTTCAGTGGCCAATGATGGCTGGTCTGCGTCCATTGGGTTCCTCGTATTGTTAAGCAGCCTGGTTTTGCTGCTGCTCAGCCTGCGTCAATCAAAGCCGTCGTTAGCGCCGCCTACCCGTGGCCAAACCGGCAAGCCATTATCGTCACTTTTAAACCCCGATTTACCCTGCCGCCATTGTCAGTACTTCAATGCCAATCGGTTTCTGCCCTGTGCGGTCAATCCGGTGCAGGTGCTCACCCCCGAAGCGAGTGACTGTACCGATTTTCAAGCCGCGAATTCACAGGCGGCCAGTCGGACTCCATGAGCCGGTTGTGTCGCTATTCACTAAGTCCCCTCTCTTTCGTTTGTTGATATCCCTCCATTGCTATGCCACAGACTACGCTTCCCGAAACGTACCGCACGGCTGACTGGGCGGAGCAATATCGCGATCGCTATCCCCTGGCCAATCGCTGGGCAGCGGGGTATGGCGCGATCGAGCACGATCTCGTCACCCAGATGCGCGTGTTTGAGCTGGCCGATCGTTTAGTGCTAGAGCACGGCGAAGACTGGCGAGAGCGATTATTTGACCAGCTATATGCCCTGGATCGAGTGGCCAATGCGGGCATGTGGCTCGTGGTGCATGAGGTGTATGCCAACGCCGTGTATACCGACGGCCGCGACCTGCAAGCCGAAGATTTCAAGACCAAGCCCGAAGGCCACACGGGCGGCTCTCTCAATATGGTGCCCGCTTATGTGGGGTATTTGGGGGCGAACGCGATCACGGCGGAGACTCGCAGTTGGCTGATGGGGCAGGGGCATTGTGTGTCGGCGATCGATTCGGTCAATCTGCTGGTGGATAATCTGCTGGGCGTCCATGCTGAGCGCTACCGCCAGCACGACGGCGAGTCCAAGCTGACGGACGCAGGGCTGACCCGCTACGTGCAGGACTTTTACTCCTACCAACTCAACGACCAGGGTAAGCAAGCTTCGCCCCTGGGCAGTCACGTCAATCCCCACACGGCGGGGGGCATCGCGGAGGGCGGCTACCTCGGCTTTGCCCAGTTGGAGTACGTTCACATGCCGCTGCCGGGGGAAACGCTGGTCACCTTCCTCAGCGATGGTGCGTTTGAGGAGCAGCGCGGCAGCGACTGGGTACCCCGCTGGTGGCGCGACCAAGACTGCGGCAACGCCCTGCCCATCATGATCAACAACGGTCGCCGCATCGATCAGCGCAGCACCATGGCGCAAAAGGGCGGCACCGAGTGGTTTCAGCAGCATTTGGAGCTGAACCATTTCGACCCGATTGTGATTGACGGGCGCGATCCGGCGGCGTTTGTCTGGCTAATTTTGGAAATGGAAACGCGGCTAGCAGCGGAAACCGAAGCGATCGCCCTGGATGAAGCGACCTATCCCGCCAATCTCCCCTACGGCATTGCGGTCGCGGACAAGGGCGCAGGCTTCTTTAACGCGGGGGAAAATCTGGCCCACAATCTGCCCCTGGGCGGCAATCCCCATCAAGATGCGGAAATGGCCCAGCTTTTCAATGAGCACACCCGTAAGCTGTGGGTGCCGCTAGCGGAATTGGAAAGCGCGATCGCGCAACTGCAAACTCACGAGCAGCAGCAGCGTCCCCAAGAGAAAGATCATCCCCTGGTGCATCGTCAGGTCAGTCTGTCCGAAGTGCCAGAGCCGGAGTATCGATCAATTGCGGGCGATCGCGCCAATCCCGACACCTGGCAGACGGCCCAACCCATGCAAGCGGTGGATGCCCAATTCCTGGCGACGGTCAAGGCCAATCCCCAACTGCGGCCACGGGTGGGCAATCCCGACGAGATGAAGTCCAACCGACTGCAGCAAACGCTGGACTATCTCAAGTTTCGGGTGACAGAGCCCGAAGACGGCATTCCCGAAACCCTGGATGGGGCCGTGATTACGGCGTTAAATGAGGAAGCGATCGCCTGCGCTGCCCTCGCCAACAAAGGCGGCATCAGCCTGATCGCCAGCTACGAAGCCTTTGCCGCCAAGATGCACGGGGCGATGCGCCAGGAAATTATTTTCACCAAGCACCGCCAGGAGCTGGGCATCGACAACGGCTGGCTCTCGATTCCCCTGGTGCTGACCTCTCACACCTGGGAAAACGGCAAAAATGAACAGTCCCACCAGGACCCCATGATGGCGGAGGCCATGCTGAACGAGGCCAGCGACGTGTCTCGCGTCCTGTTTGCGGCGGACTATAACTCCGCCCGGGCGCTGACCCACCAGGCCTATCAAACCCACGGCCAGTTTTGGTCGATGGTGGTGCCGAAGCGCGACGTGGCGGACCTGTTGACGCCCGAAGAAACGGCTCAGCTGCTTGACCAGGGGGCGCTGCGTCTAGATTGGGCGGGATACGAACCAGATCGCGCCGAGTTGATTTTGACGGCGATCGGCAGCTATCAGCTAGAGGAAGTGCTGAAGGCGTCGCAACGGATGCGCGATCGCCAGCTGCCCCACTCTGTCGTTTATATGCTGGAGCCCGGTCGCTTCCGCATTCCCCGCGATGCGGGCGAACTGGCCCACGTCACCGCCGCTGAGACGGTGCAGTCGCTGTATCCCGCCAACGTCTTGGCCCGCATTTTCGTCACCCATACGCGACCGGCCCCGATGCTGGGCACCTTGCAGTCCTTGCACACGGGCTTTCGGCAAACCCGCTGCCTCGGCTTTGTGAATCAGGGCGGCACCCTCGACAAAGACGGCATGTTATTCATCAACCGCTGCACCTGGGCACACATTGTGGCGGAAGTCGCCCAGATTACCGGAGCCTTGCTAGAGGAGTGGTTCAGCCCGCCAGAGTGCGATGCTCTGCACGGACGCACTGCGCCCCACGGAATTTTGATTTGAACATAGAGAAGGAGACCCGCCATGGTACAAGTTGCCAACAAAACGTGGTGGCGGACACCCACCATTAACCGCCGCGATTGGCAATGGGAAGATGATCATCACGCCACCCAAAACGGTGAGTGGTGGCAAAATGCCGTCATTTATCAAATTTCGCCCTGGAGTTTTTTTGATACGAATGGCGATGGTCAGGGTGATCTTAACGGCGTGGTCGAAAAGCTCGACTACATTATCAGTTTGGGGGTGGATGCCATCTGGCTGACGCCGATATACGAGTCGCCAATGGATGATTTGGGCTATGACATCACCGATATGCGCGCGATCGGGGATGAGTTTGGCACTATGGAAGACTTTCAATGTCTGCTAGACATCGCCCACACGATGAAACTCAAGGTCATCATCGACCAGGTGTGGAACCATACCTCCAATCAGCATCCTTGGTTTCAAGCAAGTCGGTCGAGCCGTGACAACGCCAAAGCCGACTGGTATGTGTGGGCCGATCCTAAACCCGATGGTTCGCCCCCCAACAACTGGCTCTCCTCCTTTACCGGCGAGTGCGCCTGGGAATGGGAGCCCCAACGCGAACAGTATTACCTCTATAGCTTTCTGAAAAGTCAGCCCGATTTAAATTGGCACAACGATGATGTGCTCGACGCCATTCTGGAGCGGGCCACGTTCTGGCTCGACCGGGGGGTGGATGGACTGCGCATTGATGCGGTGAATTTCTTTTTGCACGACCCGCAACTGCGGGATAATCCCCAACGACCGGAGGATGCCGACCTGCCAGATGGGGTGCCCAAGGGTAATCCCCTGAATAAGCAAGTCCTCAAATACAGTTTCAATCGCCCTGAGACCCTGGAGCGCATCCGTCCCATTCGCGAACTGGTGAATCAATATCCGGGCGTTGTGACCCTGGGCGAGACCACCCTGTGCGAAGACTCCATTGAGCTCGCCGGACAATACACGCGGGGCTGCGATCGCCTGCACCTGGCCTACCACAGCGGTCTTTTGGTCGATCAACCGATGACTGCTGAGCTGATGCGCGGCATGCTCCGCAAGGTCACCAACTGCTTTCCCGACGGCGGCACCTGCTGGATTGTCGGCAATCACGATTACGGCCGCCTGCACTGTCGTTGGACCGGCAAAGACGCCAACGGCAATCCCTATCCCGAGGCGTTCTACCACATGATGGTGGCGCTGCTGCTGTCGTTGCCGGGGGCGTTTTGCTTATGGCAGGGAGACGAATTGGGACTCCCGATCGCCGACATCCCGGGTGACATTGCGCCCGACGAAATCAAAGACCCCTTTGGTCAAGCTCTCTATCCCGATGTGGTCGGTCGCGATGGCTCGCGGACCCCTATGCCGTGGACCTCACAGCCTCCTTGCGGCGGCTTTACCGCTGGCGAAAAACCCTGGTTACCGATTCCTGACGAGCATTTAGAGCGGTCTGTGCAAGCTCAGCATTGCGACGCCAGTTCGCTGTTGAATACCTGGCGACGGATGCTGCACTGGCGTAAAAACCAGCCTGCGATCGAAGCCGGACACCTCGATCTGCTGGAAACCAAAGACACCATCCTGGCATTCAGTCGATATTATGCCGAGCAACACATTCTTTGCATTTTCAACATGGGTGATAAACCCGCCCACTACAGCTTGAGCGAGTTTTCCGATTACCAAGTCGTGAGTCACCTCAACTTTGACTTCAGCTTAGATGGCGACGAGGTCGTGTTACCTGCCTACGGGGTCTTCTTCGCCAGCATGGCGCGCGATCTTGAGTCTGAGTGATGTCCGCGATCGCCCCACCTTGCTGCCCTCCAGACGTTCTACCCTGACTGACTAAACCGTGTTTAATAGCCTGACTGCCCTATCCCATACTCTGCTAATCGGCAGCTTGTCCTATCTCGCCGTCGTGGTGCTGATCCGCTTTTCGGGTAAGCGCACCCTGTCCAAATGGAATGCCTTTGACTTCATTGTCACCGTTGCGTATGGCTCGATTTTGGCCACCACGGTACTCTCCCTCAATACGTCGCTGTTGCAAGGTCTCTTGGGCATTGCCGTCCTGGTGGCGCTGCAGTTTCTCTTGACGTGGTTCTCCGTCCGCACGCCCCTCATTCAGCAATTAGTCAAAGGCGAGCCGCAACTGCTGCTATTCGAGGGCGAATTTTTGGTCGATGCCCTCAAACAAGAACGGGTTACTGAAGGTGAAATCAAGGCCGCCATCCGAGCCCAAGGCGTCACCGCCCTCGCTGCCGTCCACGCCGTCGTCCTCGAAACCGATGGCAGCTTCAGCGTGATTCTTTCTCCCACACCGGGACCCGACACCGCCATGGCCGACGTACAAGGCTACCGCCGCCTTGCACATCGCGCCAATGCCCTCTCGTCCTAAGCCACCCTGTCACCCTGCCACCTTGCCCCAGCGACAACAGGCGGGACGCCCGAGCATATCCACCCAATCACCCAACCACCCTGCTACCCCTTACGGACCCGAACGATGCCGCTCGACCAGACCAAACTCACCAAAGCCACCGGGCAACTCGTGCCCATCCTCTTGATCATCATCACCGTGCTCTTGAGCGTGTACGCCCTGCAGATCACACGTCCAGTGACCATGCCCCTGGCCTTTGCCTTCTTTATTGCGGTCCTGGCTGAACCCCTGCAGACGCGCTTAGCCCAACATGTGCCGAAGTGGGTGGCGATGATCGGTGTATTGCTAGTGCTGGCAGGGATTCTGGGCCTCTTTGTTGGCGCCGCCGAACTCAGTCTGGAACTCATCGAACCCAGACTGCCAGAATATGGCGATCGCCTCCAGTCCTTGATCAACTCGGCTCAAGCCTGGCTGGCGAGCTACGGTCTGCCTACCGGCAGTGGCAGTCAATCGGACGGGGCAATTTCGCAACTGTTTCAGCAAGCGATCGGTGGTGTCCAGTCTTTGCTCAAAGCCGTCAGCCTACTCGTGCTGGTGGCGTCGTTTTTGGCACTGTTGCTGCTGGAGGTGAACGACTATCGCGATCGCACCCTGCGAGCATTCCCTGATCAGGCTGGCCAGCACATCGTCCACGCCGTTGACAGCATGGGCTCCAAGCTGCGCCGCTATTTCTTAGTGGTCGCGTTGACTAGTTTGATGACCGGTCTCCTCACCTGGGGCTGGTGCATCATTTTGGGGGTGGGCTTAGCCTTTACCTGGGGGCTGCTCGCCTTCATTTTGAACTTTATTCCGACGTTGGGATCCATTGTTGCCGCGATCGTCCCGGCCCTGGTTGCGACTCTATTCCAAGGTCCCGGGATCGGGGCAGCAACGCTGATCGGCTTAGCCATCATCCAAACCATTCTCGGCAATTTTGTCGATCCCAAGCTGCAGGGCAAGTACCTGAAGCTGTCGCCCTTTGTGGCGCTGCTCTCCATCGTCTTTTGGGGCTGGGTATGGGGCATTCCCGGCGCGTTTATTGGCGTCCCGATGACCGCCGCGATCGTCCTGTTCGCTAACGAATTTGAATCCAGTCGGCCCATTGCCATCATGCTGGGCAGTTCGGAGTAATGGGTGAGCGCTACTGGTAGATGATGTGACCGGCGATCGCTCGTTGCCCGATATCGATATTGGATGACTTCAGCCTCCTAACTCCGCAGGAGTGTCGCGATCGCGACACTCCTGCGGAGAAATTAGTTTCCAATATCAGCGTTTTAGTTCGACTGATATTCTGGATCTGTCCAACATTGTGGTAAAGGCTCACCCGAGGGAAAAATTAGTGTCGATTTCTCAAATGCTTGAGTGGGTTGCACTTCTTCTCCCGCTTTTTCTCGTCCCTGAATGCTCTTCTGAAAGGGATCGATGAGTTCTTGAGTATCCGTTACCTGAATAAGGGTGTGGTCTTTCTGATGTTTGACTAGCATAATTTCCGTTGATTGTGAAACAGCAAAAAAAGAATGAATTTCTAAGTTTCACAGTGCGTTTTATAACTCAAGCTTACTGAAATCAAACTAGCAAGCTCAAGTATCTATCGCGGGCGTGAAACTTTTCAAATAAAAAGGTGGCCATTGACCACCTTAATAGCGTGCTATGTTGCGTTGTTTTAGCAACTCCAAACAATCGTCTGGAAGGCAGCTGCTAGATTAGTCAATTTGCTGCTTGAGATTGTCTTTGACATCCTCTTTGGCATGCTCAGTTTCGGCTTCAACCTGCTTGGCGCGGCCTTCTGCCTTATCTTTAGGATCGCCAGTAACTTCGCCAATAGCTTCTTGCGCTTTACCTTCAACATTCTTAGCGGTGGCTTCTACCCGTTCTTCAATACCCATATAGTTTTGTCCTTAAAGACTACCTTTACAGTCTAGGAATAATGAGGCTAATTGCATTCCTGCTACAGGCAGACGACTGCGGCCACAAAGGTAGAGTTTTGCTGATCGATTATCTCTATCAAGTTATAGTTGCCAGTAGAAAAAATTGCCCAAACGACCGATTAATTTCTCTTGCCAAGGCCGCCGTTGCCAAGGTCCTAGTTGCACTACCTCACTTTGCTCAAACCCAGATTCAAAAAACGCCGCGACTTGGGAAATGAGTTGAGCATTGTTGGTGCAGAGATTGAGCTCATCATTGTGAAAGAAACTGCGTGGATCGAGATTGGCACTGCCAAAACTGACCCAGTCATCATCAATCAGTACAATTTTGCCGTGCATCATACTGGGCTGATATTCATGAATCTGGATTTGGCTGCGTAGTAGCGGCCCATAGCGCTGGCGAGACGTGTAATAAACGTAGGCTTTATCGCTTTTAGGCCCCATCGTCAAAATGCGCACATCCACGCCTTGGCGGCAGGCTTGGTCGAGCATTTCGCAGGTGATTTGGTCGGGCAGTAAATAGGGACTCGCCAGCCATAATCGCCGCTGAGCGGACGTAATGCAGAGTTGAAATAAGCTGCGAATCGGCGAATCGCCGGTGCTGGGTTCTTCCCCAGGGGTGATCAGCACGGGCGATGGTGTGGCGGCTTGGGAGCGACCAGGGTGATGCTGGTTTAGGTCAACGTGACCGCCAGCGGTCAACCAATGCTGCCAGAAAAATCCGGTGAGCATACCGACGGCATCACCTTGCCATTTGATTTCAAAGTCGTACCAGGGTTGTTCAGATTTGCCATCTTTGCCATCCCAAAGGTCAGAAATGCCCGCTCCTCCAACCATGGCAATGGTTTGATCAACGATGAGGAGTTTGCGGTGATTGCGGCGTAAATAATCTAGCGGCGATCGCCCTGAGAATGGATTAAAAAAGAGCACCTGTACGCCCGCATTCTGCAGCCGTTGCCAATAGCTAGCGGGCAGTTCTTTCGCCCCATAGCTATCGGCTAAAACTTGCACCGTGACTCCCGCGATCGCTTGCCGACACAACGCATCAGCAAAATCCTTCGCACGCTTGCCCGGAGACATTTTAAAAGTCTCAAACTGAATCAGCGTTTGGGCCTGGTCGATGAGTTCTAGGCGAGCTGCCTGAATGGTATCAATATCGGACCAAAAGGCGAGGGGATAGCCAGCAGTGATCAGCGAATCAGACATGCTCGCGATCGTGGTGAGAAAGTGGGATTCGCTAGCGCCGATGCCGGTTAAATGATACGGTCGCTGCCGCTGAAAAGTGCCTGCCAAGTACAGCCAGGAGAAGATAATAAAAACTATCGTGAAAAGGACAAAAAGGAAGATTCCCCAGGCCGGAACAACAATCATATTCAGAAGTATTAAGTGAACTGTTTCAAAGCCAGTTTTGACCATGCGATCAGAACGTAACGCCGCATGTCACGGATGCGAACCAAAGCTGTTCCAGCTGGAGGCTCAGAGCTCTAAAGTGGCCTGACACCAATCTTTCAGTAAATACTTCAATACTATTTATTGCCGACTTCGACTCTGCTCAGCCAGCATCCTCTGAGCAGAGTCGAAGGGGACGCTAATAGCATTGTCTGTCATAGGGAATCGGGATGAGAAATTGGTGCTCAGCGCAGAATGTTAGAGATCCGAGGGAGTATCTGGATAAACTTCAATGCCGTTGCGATGATTCACCCGCTTATCAACGGAGAGGTCAGCAAATTCTTTCAGCTCAATGTTCATGTCAGCACAAGCTGATTTCAGGGCAGTTTGAAATGCCGCGACATCGGTGCCATAGCCGCACTGCACCGCAGCCGTTTCTACACCGTTTTCAATGTTTGCTTTGGCACAATCGACGAGGATGACACCTTCTAAAGGAGATGAACTAGCCATCAATAAAACCTGAATATTTTGTTCCTATGAGCTGAAAGTATCATTCGTCAGCGATCGCCACCTCCCACCTGGGGGTGATCTTTGCCGTCTTGACCGTGTTCTTTGGCATCTGATGGCGATATTCAAACATCGCTCATTTCATCGGTCATAAAAAAAGCCATGACTCGATGAGTCAGTACGTGTTTAGCGTCTGTGTTCGGTTGTCATTCCTCCCAGCAGAGAAAAGGAGGCTTAAGGTAGTGACTATCGCGCTGATAGGNNNCAACAACGAGGCGACTCGTTCATCGAACAAGTCGCCCAAGCCATGGTGCGGCAAAATCGCGCTGCTTAAATCGACGCTAAACACGTACATGAGTCATGGCTTGGGTGTCAGGGGGCGATCGCGGCGATCAAAATCCTTCCCCGTCAGGCGACACATCGCCCCTAAAAGCTAGATTCCGATTAGAAGACCCACCTAGCTAATACTTTTGAGCATGAAGGACGTGTGGCAAGACTTTCTGATCAATTACAGCCCAGGCGTCCCCCTGCGCTACGCCAAAATCACGCCCGAAAGGAATGCCAGCCCGATGCCAGCGAACGTAAAGCCAGCAAACCGCAGGCTGAGAGCACCCGTTTCAGTCTGAGGCTGCAACCGTTTGGCAATGGTGTAGGCGGCTAAACCAATCACCATTTGAATGGAAGCAAAGCCCAGGAGGTAAGCGAACAGCGGCCCCATATTCGCTCCGACAATGGCCTCCCCATAGGCATAGCCATGAAACAGCCCCGAGATCGCGGTCAGCCCCATGACTAAATAAGTCGAGGGCTGCTGCTTGAGCGCCAGAAAAACGCCAAACAACAAGACTGAAGCCGAGATGATCACTTCTGGCAAGGGTAAGTTGAGGCCCATCAGATGCAGTCCAGTCCCCACGAGTGCAGCCACGGTAAAGGCGATCGGAATCATCAATCCCAACCCCATGACGGCGGCCAGCAGACCAACAATGATGACAAACGCCAAGTGATCTAAGCCAATTACGGGGTGGCCTAAGCCCGATAAAAAGGCGGCGATCGCAGTGGTCGGCGTGCTCCCGCCAAAGGGATGATGCGCTAATGCCGGAACTGCCAGGGCTAAGCTGCTCAGGCCAACAACTCCGGCGATTCCGAGTTTGGTCATCGGGGTGAAATGAGGGTTACGGTTCATCAATCAGGTCTCCGAATTCTTACAGTTCAATAGTTGAGCCATTTGCGTTTCCAGTTCACCGGCTTTCACCACACCCGAGGCGACCGCGACTTTCTCTAAAGCGGCCACCCAGCATTGGTAGTAGTCCCATTCCGGGTCATTCAACTCATGGGTGTTTTCCCATTCCTTGATGGTGGCCATGAGGGTTTGGCGAAAGTCCTCCCACTCGTAATAGCCCTGCTTGGAAAGGGCGATCGCGACGCCAAACGCCATCTTTTCCCAATCGCGATCAAAATGTAGGTGACCATCCTTGCGCGGCGGCGCTTCTTCGGGATCTCCCATTAAACTGGTCGCCGCAAAATGCTCGAATTTGGTAAACATCGTTGGTGTTTCTCGCTATCCATAGGCGGAGTCTGGGCTGAGGGCAGCCCCTCGACTCCGCATCTGCAGTGACTTAAACCTTAACGGTGGCGACCCCCATCATGGCTTCCGGCGTCAAGAGTCCAGCGAGTTCCGCTTCACTCATGCCTTCAGTGCCTTCAGGACGCATGGGCAACACCCACCAGCGAATCTGGGCGCTGCTGTCCCACACCCGCACCTCAACAGAGTCGTCTAGCTCGACGCCAAATTCGGACAAAACCTTGCGCGGTTCTCGCACGACTCGGGCGCGAAAGGTCGGATCCTTAAACCAGTAAGGCGGCAGACCTAACGTGGGCCAGGGATAACAAGAACACAACGTACAAACAATGATGTTGTGGACTTCAGGCGTGTTTTCCACAATGCGCATGTGCTCACCTTCGGCCCCAGACATGCCCTCCGGGAAATCCATTTCCTCGCAAGCGGCATTACAATCGGCCAGCAGCCGGGCCTTAAACTCGGGGTCAACCCAAGCCCGCGCGACTAGTTTGGCTCCGTTAAACGGCCCCATTTCCGTTTCAAAATAGCCGAGAATGCTATTCACGGTGTCGCCCGTGATCACGCCCTTTTCAATCAACAATGACTCAAGGGCTTTGACTTTAGCCGCGCTAACGGTTTCGCGATCGGCTCCGTACTTAAATCCTGGATAGTTACTAGGCATTAGGCTTTCCCCTTAAACGGCTTCTAAATACACTTCAAAAATGTCGTTGTAGTAGAGCGAATTCGGCTCAGTCAACGATTCGGGCCAAATCTCTTCATTCTTGAAGGCCAGGCTGTACACCGGCATCGGGACACCAATGCCATCTTCAGTCTTGAAAAAATAGGTGAACGCGCCCTCATAAACCAAGACGACTTCCGCCGTGTGGCCTTTGAGATGACCGGGCAGGCGACTGTGTTCACCCGGTGAGACGTTTTTCACCCGGACGCGATCGCCCACACTAAATTTGGGCGGTGCTGGCAAGGGCCGCTTGGGTGAATCGCCCTTTTGCAGGTATTTCAGCACTTGCGCATCAATGGCCGGGTCGCCCCCCGTCGGCAAAGGCGCTGCCGCCTGTTCGCTATCTTCCAAAAAGGCCGCCGTGCGCGCATCTAACTCTTCTTGGGTGATGTAGCCCTCGGAGACAAAGAAGCCCGAAATCCCCCCCAGCCACTTTTCGTAATAGCGCAAGCGGAAGTAGTCAAAGGGGTGCATGCCTTCGGCCCCCATGCGCAGGTGGCCCCACGTCCAGAAGCTTTTGAACTCAGTCGGGACTTCCTCGATCGCATAGTCGGGCAACGAGTCCCCCAGGTGATTGCTGAGGGCCATCATGGCGGTGTGAATGCCAAAAATGCGCTGTTCCCAGGGTTCAACAAAGACTTGAGTCTCGGTATTGACGGGGTCTAGCCCTTCTAAACCCCCCAGATTGTGCTGGAGTTTCATCGGCGTTATCGCTCCTTGGTCTGATTGAAAAAATGGAGAAGTGAGCTGACGATGGCATCAGCGATCGGGTTAACTGTGGATGTTTCCCGATGATTTACTCGCTCGTCGCGGCGACGGCAGAGGTGGTCATGGCCTTGCCCCAAGCTTCGGACAGATAGCCGAAGAGATTGCCCAGAATCATGGCGGCGATCGCAATGAGTACCGGGTTGTTGGGCAGGGCGGCGGTCACTGGCAATCCCGTCACCGCCACTGTCCCCACGGTTTGTGAAAATCCCCACACAATCGCTGGGGTAATGCCGTGGGTAAAGGGTAATTTCGAGGCCTGCACCATGCCGGCACTCCCGATGCCGACACAAATGGCCGCCACCAGGGGACTCGGACCAATCAAGTCGATGGCTAGCAACGAGAGGGCAGCAATGATAATGCCAGTGATGTTGCAGGAAATGGACTTAACAAAGCCCCGGACGCCACCGCCGACAATAAAGAAAGAGGCCCAGGCGGTAAACGTGACCCACACCGGCACCGGAATGACCGTTGCGGTCAAGAAAACATCGACACCACCGAGTACGCCGATGCTGATCGTTAAAGCTTCGGATTGTTTCATGGCAAATTCCGTTCTGAATTTATGTTGGGGTTACATCAGGCACTCGCTAAAACCACGCTGCAGTTCCGCTTTGTCCAAATCACGGCCAATAAAGACCAGCTCATTACGCCGGGTTTCGCCAGGTTGCCAGGGGCGTCCAGGCCGACCATCCAGGGTCATGTGGACTCCTTGAAACACAAAGCGGCGGCTGGCATGATCCATGTCGAGAATGCCTTTCATGCGAAAGAGATCAGGCCCACGGGCCTGCACGAGCTGGTAGAGCCAGCGATTAAATTGGTCGCCATTGACCACCCCGGGTTCCTGAATCGAGATTGAGGAAACGGTTTCGTCGTGGTCGTGGGCCTCTTCGTCGAGAAACTCAGGATCGACACTGAGGGCATTTTTCAAGTCGAAGGCTCCGACGCCCAGCACGGCATCGAGAGACACTTGGCAGTGCTGAGTCTGGTGAATTTTCGCGATCGCATTCATGCTGCGAATGCGTTGCTCCAACTCTTCCAGAATGGGGGGCGATACCAGATCGACCTTATTCAGCAAAATCACATCGGCAAACGCGATTTGCTCCTGGGCTTCGCTACTGTCCCAGTGCTCCCAAATGTATTTGGCATCGACGACGGTAACAATGGCGTCTAACATCAGCCGCGATCGCATCACCTCATCCATAAAAAAGGATTGAATCACCGGGGCCGGATCGGCTAGCCCCGTCGTCTCGATCATGAGGTAGTCGAAATCTTCAGAACGCTCCATCAAGGTAGTGACAATGCGAATCAGATCAGTTCGCACGGTGCAGCAGATGCAGCCATTATTCATTTCAAAGATTTCTTCGTCAGCATCAATCACTAACTGATTATCGATGCCAACTTCCCCGAACTCGTTGACAATAACGGCGATTCGCTTACCATGCTGGGCCGTCAAAATATAGTTTAGTAGCGTGGTTTTACCCGCCCCTAAATATCCAGTCAATACCGTCGTTGGAATCAGATTCTGCAAAAATCAACCTCCACCAAAACTCGCCTAGCCTTAATGTCACCAATCTAATTAACACAAAAATTTTCATCAGAAAAGATAATTCGAAAGAAAGGAATCAGGAAATGAATAAAATCAACGATTCCTCTGGCTAATCAGCTCAACGACTCACCCTAAAAAATTTAATTCAAAGTCAGTCTTGAAACCGTATATTTGAAAACACAAAAGGGCATATATCACTTGTTCTTTTGATTTATCTCAGATGCATATGTCAGTCGCTAAAGAGTATGCGCTGTGCCAAGTAAAGGGGCCTGTTATACTAGCTCTCAAAATCCCCAAAAACATTGCAATGACAATCCCAGTCAATACGACCACAGAGACTCTAGACAATCCTGAAATTGATAGTCTTGACCTGAAAATCATTGAACTTTTACAACATAACGGCAGAATTCCCTACCGAGACATCGCTCGTTCAATTAATGCTCCCGAGGCAACGGTTAGATACCGAATGAAGCGACTGTTAGATGATGGAGTCATTACTATCAGTGCTTTCATCAACACTGGCAAAGTCAGACATGAACAGGTAGCCTACATAGAAATCAAAGTTAAGCCTGCCTTTTTCGAGACGACCCTCGACCAATTGACTGATATGGAAAGTATTAGTTACCTGTCTGCTGTCACTGGCGAATTCGATATCATGCTGGAATACATTTATAAAGATAATGAAGACCTACTCGCATTCATCAACTGGCTAAAACAAAAAGAGGTTGTCACAGACTTAAAATCCAGGAATATCCTGAAAATTTATAAAGCCCAATACCCCGCCCGTGTTAGTCAGGAATAGTTCCTTGTTCTAACCCTGAAGCACTGCTAATGGAGAAAGATTTTCTCTGATGTCGCCTTCTTCACCAACGACCCCTTCCAGATGTTGTTGAAGATCTAAAAACTGTCGGTCATACCGATCGCTAAATACCGAAGCCGAAATATCGATCGCTTCAAGAATTTGTCCGGGGTGCCCACCCACCACTATGAGCTTCTGGCCCAGCAATATCGCTTCTTCCACATCGTGGGTGACCAGTACCATCGTCGCTTCCTCGGTTTCTTGCCAAATATTCAGCAAAAATTTCTGTAACCGTCGCCGCAGTTGAATATCCAGCGCTGAGAAGGGTTCATCCAGCAGTAGCACATCGGGCTGAATCGCCAGCGATCGCGCAATCGAAACCCGTTGTTTCATGCCTCCCGAAAGCTGGTGCGGGTAAAAATGCCGCGCTGGAGTCAAACCGACATGTTCCATGACCGCTTCAACTCGCAGCGCATACTGACGTTTTTGCTGGCCTCGGACTTTGAAGCCAAACCCGATATTTTGCTCAACGGTTAACCAGGGATACAGGGTATTTTCCTGAAACACCATGCCGATTTTGGGGGTGATGCCTCGCAACGGTACGCCATGAAATAACACCTGTCCTGAGGTGGGAGGGATGAAACCACCCAGCAGCTTCAGTAGAGTTGACTTACCACCGCCCGAACGACCCAGAATCGTGACAAAATCTCCCCGGGCCACGTCCAGATTGATGCCGGCTAGGGCTGTGAAAGCAGACTTGGGATGATTCCCAAAAGCTTTTGCCACATTCTGACAGGCCAGAACCGGCGGCTGGTAACTTCCGTGATGGACTGAGGAATGGCTGCTCATCGGTTAAATTTGCCACCAGAAAAACTTCTTTTGGATCAGCAACAGCATTCGATCAACTGCAAAGCCGGTAATGCCAATAATGCAAATCCCCAACAAAATCAGGTTGCTGTTGAAGAGATTGCGTCCAGTCATGACCACGGTGCCCAGGCCATCCCGCAGGCCCGTCATTTCAGCCGCTAATACGGCCATCCAAGCCGCAATAAAGTTCAGTCTCAGCAGGGTAAACACCCCCGGTAAGACAGCGGGAATAATGACAAACCGCCAGCGAGCAAAATTGCCGCCCCCGAGATTTTCGGCTGTGATTAATAGGTTTTCGGGGATTCTTTTAATTTCCGCTACGGTCGCGATCGTCAGGGTAAAAAAGACCCCCATAAAGACAATGAAAACTGCCGTCAGATTGCTGACCCCAAATACCACTAAAGCCAGGGGCACCCAGGCAATAGGCGCAATGGGCGCAATCAGGCCCAAAATCGGCAGAATAAACAGCTCTGACCACTTTGAAAGGCTAATGAGCAAACCACATATAATTGACCCGACAAACGCCACCGTCATGCCTAAAATGACCCGAATCAGGGTAACGGTGACTGACTGATAAATGGATGCCGACTGCGACCCCAGGCCAATTTTGAAGTCGCTTTCAAAGAGGACTGGCAGAAACTTGGAGGGTGGCGGCAAAACCTGAGCAATGGGGTTTTCGGGATTAGCCCCAATCGCTTCCCAAATGCCCACAAAAACGGCACAAGACACGAAGCCGCAAAGCATCGGTAGCAGCGATCGCGAAATAGCACTTGACCAGCCAGAGTTGCCCTTCACCATGCTACTTCTCTAGCTCTTTCACAATCGAAACATCAAAGATGTCCTGAGCGGGTACATCCGCCTGGATATAGTCGAGCTGCACCATCTTGTCGACCACAGTTTGTACCGCCTCCAAATCTGGAGTAAAGGTAATGGGGAACGGTTGAGTATTGAAAGCAGTCAACAACACGTCATCCTCAACCCGGTAATAGTTGCCCCCCGCGAGGAGCTCAATGGCTTGTTCTGGATCGGTATTAATAATCTCAGCCGCACATTGCAGCCCTTGAATGTAAGCTTTCACCACCTCAGGACGCTCGTTGAGGGTTTTCTCCAGCACGCTCACCACGGTGTTCGGCGTGGTCGGTGACCAGACCTCAGCGTTGTCGGTAATCGCATTGGCATCACCAGCGACGACAAACTGTGTGGTGTAAGGCTTGATGTGACTCAGAATGTCCACCTCGCCTAACCGAAAGGCATCAACCATTGCCAGCAGATCGTCGAAATAGACCATTTCAAAGGCGGCGGGGTCAATGCCAGCTTGTTCAAAGCCGTCCACCAAAATCAACTCCAGCGTGTCACCCCGCAGGGTGGCAATTTTCAACGGCTGGTCAGGATTTTCGGCCACGAAGGTGCTCAGGTCGGCGATGGACTCAACTCCATATTCACTGTCGATAATCACCTGCATCACCCCCCATCCCCCGGCGGCTGCGACCGTTTTGATGGGGACACCACTATTGGCGGCAAAGAACGGCAAGGTGAAAGGATTAGTACTGAAGTCGATCTGGCTGCCAGCCAATGCAGCATTGTTATCGCCGGGATTGGTGAAAAACACGGTCTCAACCGCCAACCCATGCTGCTCAAAACAACCCGATTCGACCCCTACGAACAGCGGAGCCATATCTAGAGCCACTAGATGCCCCGCTTTGACTGGAATCAATTCATCTGAAGGCACTGTTTCAGCACTTTCAGGTGAGGGCGTTTCAGTAGTTTCTTCGGGTGGCGACGCGCCACAGGCTCCCAGAAAGAAAGTACCCAATACAGACAGAACAAAAAACCGCTTCGACAGCATAGGAACACACACCTCGATCGCCAATAAGGTTAACGAGACTCACAGGAATAACGGCTGGTCGCCATCCTCAAACGCCGAACTCTCGTCAGGCATAGACATCGCAACTAGCTGGCTTTGAGAGTAAAGGCATCCGCTCAGGAGTTTTGTAGTGAAGGGTACAACTTACGCAAGAAATACTACAGACAATTGCTTTATGAGCAAACAAAACGCCAATCAACTGCGGATTGCGCAACCTTGGCTGCCGATTACTGAGATTTTCCTCTCAGTGGAGTGATTGTATAGCGTTTGGTCCAGAGGGGGAAGCGAGGCCTAGTAAAGCATTGAGGAATGCGCAACCCAACCTAATACGCCTCCTTCTGATTGCAGGATACGAACAGTCGCGTCATGGTCGGCACGCTCGAACGCCGCACAGCAGTCATCTAACAACAGGCAGTGATAGCCCAGATCACTCGCATGGCGGTAGGTTGCCAACACACAGCATTGAGTGGTGACCCCCGTAATGAGAAGGTGAGTGATATTTTGACTGCGGAGCTTATGGTCAAGTTGGGTGTTGACAAAACAAGAATGGGCTGGTTTATCTAGTTGTATTTCATGGGGTAGAGGCTCCAGTTCATCAATAATTTCAACGCCTTTTTCTCCCCGAACTAAAAATCGTCCCATCTTGCCGAGCTGGCCAATTGGCGAACCGGCATTGGTATATCGTCGTTGTTTACTAGAGGTGACATCAGACAAATCGGGTGAATGACTTTCACGGGTAAAAACAACCATCAACCCTAAGCTTCGAGACCAATTAAGCAAAGTCTGAATTGAGGGAATGATGGCTTCTATTGATTTCAAGTTAAGATTAAGCTGACTGGCATTAAAGCCGTCGGGATGACAGAAGTCATTTTGCATGTCAATAATGAGCAGAGCTGTTTGCTCTATAGGAAGCTCAAATGGATGGGTGTATGTTTTAATTGTTGTCATAATTTTTCGTGGAAATTCTAGTTGCTTTAGTTTGGAATTCTACTCCAATTTTTTATCGTATTTCATGTGCCATTTATCAATAAACGTCTAGCTTTAATCAGACAATTCTTGTCCGCTAATTTTTCGATTAACGTACGTTTCTTTTTGCGAGGTCATGGTCCATACTCACCGTCCAGAGTCTGATATTGCTCTTCGCGTCAAAGCGATTGAGTCATTGCTCGTCGAAAAAGGCATCGTCGATCCGGCTACGCTTGATACGATCATTGATGCCTATGAGCATCGAATCGGCCCGCATAACGGGGCTCGTATTGTGGCCAAAGCCTGGGTCGACCCTGACTATAAGCAGCGGTTGCTAACCGACGGTACGAGTGCGATCGCGGAACTCAACCTCACCGGGTTCTCTAGCGAGCACATGATCGTGGTGGAAAATACGCCTCAAGTCCATAATTTGATTGTTTGTACCCTCTGTTCCTGCTATCCCTGGGCCATTTTGGGTTTACCCCCCACCTGGTATAAGTCCTTTGCCTACCGATCGCGGGCCGTCATCGAACCGCGCAAGGTCCTGCAAGAATTTGGGTTAGACATTCCCGATGACGTCGAAATTCGAGTGTGGGACAGCAATGCCGACTTGCGATACCTGGTCCTGCCAGAACGACCGGCGGGAACCGAGGGACTGTCCGAAGCGGCTTTAGCTGGTTTAGTGACCCGCAACGCCATGATTGGCACAGCGCAGGTTCAGCCTCCCGAGCCACCTTCCACCCTTGCAGCTTAGGAGGATGCATCATGAACGGTCCCCACGACATGGGTGGCATGCACGGCATGGGCCCGATTCCCATCGAACCGGATGAACCTGTCTTTCATACAGAATGGGAAGCGAAGGTCTTTGCCATGAGCTTTGCCACCTTTTGCCATTTTTTTCCAGTCGATGAAACCCGCCATGCCTCAGAACGGATGCCACCCGGAGACTATCTCAGTTCTGCCTACTACGAGCGGTGGCTCTATGCCTTGGAACTCTTGATTACTGAACACAACCTGGTCACCCCCGCAGAAATTGAGCAACGGATGGCTGAGCTGGCACAAGGAGAGTAGTCACGATATGGCGATTGAAACCAGTAATGAATGTATGAGTGTTGCCCAAGCTCAAGCCCTTCTGCAGCAGGGCGTTGACTGTCGTGGCGTCGGCGACCATCCGCCTCGGTTTCAGACAGGGGATAAAGTCCGAGCGAAGGTCATCCATCCCATCACCTATACTCGCTTACCCCGCTATGTGCGCGGGAAAATTGGCACTGTCACTAAGGTGCATGGAGTTTATGTCTTTCCAGACACGGTAGGCCAGCGGCTGGAAACCAAACCTCAATACGTTTACAGCGTGCGCTTTGCGGCGCAGGAACTTTGGGGACCAGAAGCCGCGGCCCAGGATGGCCTCTATCTCGACCTGTTTGACGATCATTTAGACGCGACCTAAAGCCCATGCAACCAATCCCAGATCTTGATTCCACCACCTCCCGTCCGGTCACGCTCAGCCAGACAGCGGAGCCTGTATTTAAGGCACCGTGGGAAGCTACGGCTTTCGCCATCGTGAATCAGCTAGCGACGCTGGAGCACTGCACCTGGCCAGAATGGACGGAATATCTGGCAGCGGCGATCGCCACTACAGAACAAGAAAATCCTGGCGCAATGACTTATTACGAACAGTGGGTGATGGCTTGTGAAAAATTACTGGCCGATAAAGGACTGCTGGACGAGCAGGCGATCGAGCAAAAAATTCACGAGTTAGTCGCAGAACAACAAACAGAGCATCGTCATTAACACCACGAACTGTAGATCACGACATCCAAAAGGTTATTTCTTGACTCTGTCAATCGGGATCGTGGCCTCCATGGGTGAGCCGCAAGCCTCCAGGCTCTCTACTCATGTGTTCTCATTCAGGCAGATTTACCCTCATTCAGGTTCTCGGTTTTCACCTTCTTCCATCTAGAACTGCGCAATATCAAGTCTTTCCCAAAACCGATCCAATGCGGGAGTGCCGTTGCGCGTAATTCAGGAGATTAGCGGCCATGCGTCGCTAGCTCCACTGCAGTGGTATAGCAGTCCGCAGTAAGGTGCCAACAGGCAAGGGGCTTCAGCCCCGTATCTGTTTAGCGGAGTTTGAGATTCCCCGCTGTCGCTGCCCCCTTGCCAAGGGGGCTCAGAATATCCCGGCTCGAAGTCCCCCTTGTTAAGCTATCCATTAGGCATAAGTTGCTATATCCGTTGTCGGACAGCGGTTTCAGAAATCGGTTGCGGCAGTTTTACGGGCTGTAGAACCTCACCTAACCTTTCCTTGACAAGGAGAGGCATCGGAAACCCTGTCAGATTCGGGCTAAATTTTTCCCAGGATGCGAATAAACCTCTCCTTGGGAAGGCTACTACGTACACACAAGCTGTCCGTAATGACCAGCCAGTGATCTAGCCACCTAAATCCCCCAACTTTTGGGGACTTGGAACTCCGGTCTCCCCCCAGAATTGGGGGGATAAAGGGGGGCAAATCTAGCATGGGAGGGAGTAACCGAGATGTGTGTACTTAGTAGCCTTGGGAAGGAGAGGTGCCGCAGGCGGTGAGGTTTGAGTCGCCCAAGCGGAGTCTAGAATTCCTTGCTGGCATAGTTTTGACTACTTATGCCTAATGGATAGCCTTGTTAAGGGAGATTTAGGGAAGCCTGACGCTAAACAGATACTAAGCCCCTTGTTCCGCAGCATGGGGATGTCCGGAGCTATCTACGCGGCGCTATATCTGGCGGTGCGGTCGAAGCTGGTGGCGGGGGCGATCGCCTCGCCCAGTTTTTGACCCAGTCGCAACCGTCCCTCCATCCTTCAGCTCCTGGCTCGGGAAC
Organism: Leptolyngbya iicbica LK; assembly: GCF_004212215.1. Lineage (NCBI taxonomy): Bacteria > Bacillati > Cyanobacteriota > Cyanophyceae > Leptolyngbyales > Leptolyngbyaceae > Leptolyngbya > Leptolyngbya iicbica. Next base: position 116,016 of record NZ_QVFV01000002.1, on the reverse strand, counting down.
ACCAGAGCGCCTATCTTGATACCCAAAGTTTTCGCTTCATTCGGCTGGGCCATAGCGCAGCCGTCGTTCATGATTAACACCCGAGTTTTACCAATCTGGGAGGCGCAGAAAAAATACCCCTTCACTGATCACAGTAAAGGGGCGAGGGTTGTCTGGTTTGCGTTGAGCAGGAGGAGAAAAATTTTGAGCTTAAGCGGTGTAGCGCACGCCGCGATAAGTCAGTTCGGCAGCCGGTTGTTGACGCTGGCTGACGTTGTACTGTTTCCGGGCGTAAGGTTTGCCGAGGAAGGTGGCAGTTTCACTCATTTCGGTGGCTTCGATCGCAGGAGTGGAAGCTTCGTAGGATTGGCCGAGGAAGGAAAGTCTCATGATCTGGGTTCCGGTTAAGTTGAGGGTGATTAGCCGGGCGAGTACCGGCTTGATGTGTTTAGTTTCGAGGGCCGGGCGGCTTTGCACCAGGCAAGTTAAGCAAGTTAAGCACTAGGCGATGTAACGGGTTGTGCGCGGTGCTTTAGCGGTGATAGCGAACGCCACGATAGGTCAGTTCTTCGGTGGGTTGACGCAGGGCAACATTGAATTGCTTTTGGCTGTAAGACTTACCCCGGAAGGTCAGGGTTTCGCCTGTGTCGGTAGCCGCGATCGCGGGGTTGGAAGCTTCATAGGATTGGCCGAGGAAGGAAAGTTTCATGGTGGGGGCTCCGTAGTAGGTGCGTTGTTATGGATAGAAACAGCGGCTTTCAGTCAGCTTTCTGGCGCAAAAGTGTGTTCTTGCTCACGGGGTAGTGTGATATGCCTCTCAGCATGAAAAAGCCCCCCCAGACTGTTGCGGCTGAGGAGGCATGACCTTTCGATCCGGAGACCATCGCCAGGGATGGCTGTCATAGCATGCCCAACATCATGGGGCAGATGGGGGGGAGTTAATCAGTGAGGTGCTCGTTAAGGCTGTCAATAGCGGTATCAATACCAGCGGCGGCGGTCTCTAGGTGGATATCCTGGCGGTCTTCAGTGAGACAGTGTTCGAGGTAGCCCAGTTCGATAACGAGGCGTTTGACGATCGCTTTCAGGCGACGTTGGTGGTTGATTTGGCGCGTGGTTGTGATGGCGGTGGGGTTCATAGCAAGAATCCTCTGCGGTCGGCGTTACCGTAGTGATATCGCGCTGCCGCTTGTTGCAGCTAGACCCAAATTCTCAACAGGGAGAGCGTTGCACGGGGGAGATAACGCAACAGCGCCGAATTTCTACTGCAGCTAGGCGATATCTGCCTGAGCATACAGATACCGCTGAAAGCTTAGGAGGACCTCGCGGATCGATCTCGCATTGCCTAGCGCCGCTGTCGCTTCCCGGATGCCGTGATATTACAGCTCCAGTAATTGCAGCATCTTGACCTCTCCCAACTCGCTGACGCCAACGGTGATGTACTGAATAAAAGCCCTACGCTACTTCGTTACGGGGTTCTTTAATCTTGCTAATAGTTTCCTTTGATATGAATGCCTTTTCATATCAAACGACATCAAGTAGCGCCAGCCTTCCTACTGTGCAGCAGAGCGAAATTTAACTGGTGAGTCATGGGAGCGATCGCTGTCAGCTCAGTACGTGAGAAAAATAGCTACTTCCGCTTATCTTCTCGTTAAGTCATATTGATTAGTCTTGAAGATCTAATTTAATTCATTCCCACTATTGGCTCAGGGACTTGAGAGCGATCGCTCAGAATCTTCTGTTCTGACTACGGTAGGTTCACTCTAAAGGGAGACTACATCATTTAGCCGCCAAAGTTAAGTTGTAAGAGATCAGGATATATTCGAGGAAAACCATTATGCCCAAAGAAAATTACGGTAGAAACGGTCTTTCTGCAAAACCTAATACCAATGCCGAAGGTTCTCTGGACGTCGCCGCTGATCCGGTCGATCCGCGTGAAGTTGAACCAACCAATATGTCAGCTAAGCGCGCTGAAGATGCACCCAAAAATGAAACGGCAACGGAGCGTCCAGAAGACTCATAAGCCTTCTGCAATACACCATTATCTGTCCCTCTCATTGAATAAATTATGACAATTACCCCCAACCAAATTCCCCCTCAGAGTCAAAAGCGGACACCGGCTTTGGAATCCGAAATGACGCCTAAGCCCAAGTACGACAACCCTGATTACAAAGGGAGCGACAAACTCAAAGATAAGGTCGCTTTAATTACGGGCGCTGACAGTGGTATTGGTCGATCTGTCGCGGTCCATTACGCCAAAGAAGGGGCGGACGTTGCGGTTGTATACCTTGACGAGCACGACGATGCCCAGGAAACCAAAAGAGCAGTCGAAAACTATGGTCGACGCTGTATTTTGCTGCCGGGTGATATTCGCAACGACAGCTTTTGTCATGAAGCTGTACGCAAAACTGTGGATGAATTTGGACGTCTCGATATTCTCGTCAATAATGCTGCAGTGCAGTTTTTAGAACCATCTTTGGATGATGTGGACGCTGCGCAGTTAGGCGACATTTTTGCGACTAATGTGTTTGCAATGTTTTACTTCACTCAGGCCGCTGTTCCTCACATGCGACCGGGCAGTTCTGTGATCAACACCACTTCAATCAACGCCTACAAAGGCAACGCCAAATTATTGAGTTATTCCACGACCAAAGGCGCAATTTTGGCCTTTACCCGCTCCCTTGCTGAACCCATGCTAGAAAAAGGGATTCGGGTAAACGGCGTCGCTCCTGGCCCCATCTGGACGCCCTTTATTCCCGATGCCTTTCCGAAAGAAGTAGTCGAAGGTTTTGGCAAACAAGTGCCCATGCAGCGCCCTGGCCAACCCATGGAAATTGCCCCCAGCTTTGTATTTCTAGCTTCCGGTGATGCGTCCTACATTACGGGGCAAGTGCTGCACCCTAATGGTGGAGTCGTTGTGGGGGCTTAGGCAGCACTGTCTTCACCCGATAAGGAAATGGGTTCTGAGTATGACGTTTTTAATGCTGGGTTCAGACTCTAGCCCAGCATGATCGCCCGAGTCGATGCAATCCTTCGCGATGACTCGTGAGTAACGGCCAGGGCTTAACAAATTAGCCGTTCTTGCCATCTGCTATAGGTTAGCCGGTATCTTCCTTAAGAGATTGGAGCAGGTTGAATCAGGCAGATGGCAAAGTGCTTTTGGATGCAGATGGCATATCCATACTCAGATTTTGGATAAGCAGCACCGGGTGTTTTTGACAAGGCCTTAAAGTCTTAGAAAAATATAATGCAAATCTCTATGTCTGTACTGAGAGATACGAGAATATTTTTAGTCGATCACACTATTGATAGATCTCAAGATAAAGTATTTCTCTGGGTTGATTCTTTATCCAAAAATAGAAAATAGACTAGCGATGTTGTAAAAACTTTAAGTTTTTAGACCTGACCAAAAAGGAGAATTTATGCAGTTAATCTTCAGTTATGAACGAATTAAGAAAGTGTTGATTGTATGCACCTTAGCGATCGCGGCTTCCTGCAGTTTACTGCTGGGCTGGGGCACGCCTGCATACGCTGGCACAGATGCGGCTGATGTCATTCAAGATCGGGCCGAACAAGAGTTCGATCGCATGGCAGGTGAAGGTAGCGTCAACCAAATTAAGGGCAAGGCCCGTGAAGATTTGGGCCGAGTACAGCGCCAGTTTGGTGATGATATCGAAGGTGCTGCCCAGCAAGCTAAGGGTAAAGCTCAGAAGGATATTGGTCGCACCCAAGCTGCTGCTGATCAAGCCGCTGATGCTGCACAAGAACGCGCTGAAAACGTCGTTGATAAAGTTAAAGACTTTTTCGACTAAGACCAATTCCAGGTCATATTAACTATCCACCTGGCCAAGTTGAGAATGATTTGATAAAGACTTCTTATTGATCTCAACTGATCCGCGCAATTTTGAACATTGCCACCGTCATGTTGGTATCGCTGAAGCCCTTGATTAAGTAACACTCGGTAGCTAAAGGCGTCTTGCCAGGACGGATACCAGTTCGTTATTTAGGTCACAAGCAGTCAGTCATCTGGTTTAGGCTGTCAGCCATGACTGCAAACGACCACTCATGCCTAGCTTTTGTTGAAGCTAGGCATGTCTCTGTTTATTAGCGACCTGATTCAATCAGCGTCTGTTTTTTATTTGTCTTGTTTTTGTTTTCTTACCTTGCAGGCAGTCCTTAATTCAGAATTAATCGGCTTTTCACTACATCCAGCTCAATACATTCAGTAGTTACGTTTTTTATCCCCCATGCAACATTTAGAGTCCTCTTTTACCATCGACTCATCCCAATTTCTAGACCGTGGCCAAGGCGAACCGACGTTGGTTTTCCTGCACTATTTCAGCGGGGCGGCGGCGAGTTGGCAGTGGGTCATCGAGCATCTCGCGTCAGATTTTCGGTGTGTTGCCCTCGACTTGCCGGGGTTTGGGCAAACTCCCCCGCTAGCGGAGCCATCCCTTGAAACGTACCGTGATTTTGTCTGGGAAGCGCTGTCTGCCTTAGACATTGATCGCTTTGTGTTGGTTGGCCATTCTATGGGGGCCAAGATTGCGTTGCAAGTTGGCATCAGTTCTCCATTGGCCGAGCCTCGACAAATCATCTTGGTGGCTCCCTCGCCGCCGACCCAAGAGCCCATGCCCGATGACGAAAAGCAGCGCTTATTGAATTTTCACCCCAGTCAAGATAATGCGGCGACGACGGTCGATCAGGCGACCCATGCACAATTGTCTCCAGAACAGCGATCGCTCGCCATCCAAACCCACACAATTGCCGCCGACTCGGCCTGGCGCTGGTGGTTGCAAGTGGGGATGCAGCACTCAATCGCGGACCAACTGCACTCAATTAAAGTGCCCGTCACCGTGATCGCCTCTCCCGATGATCCCGTCATTCCGTTCGACGTAGTGCAACGGGATGTCATCGATCGCATCGCCGGAGCAACGCTGATTGAGCAAGCCGGAGTGGGACACCTAATGCCGCTAGAAATTCCCGAAAAAATTGCGATCGCGATTCGGCAACAAGTCGAGCAGGGGGCGGCGATCGCGCCTTAACACAGTCCTAATACAGTCTTTAAAGCGTTCAAGGTTATCCGGTGACTGCATTCATCCATGGCCTAATTATGGATAGAAGTTGTGGATAGAATATGACACGGATGAATTCATTTTTATTGAGAATTTGACTGATCCACAGTGACTTTTTCCTGGCGCACTGCGTAGCGATTAGGCTGAATTTGCGACCCAAAGCGGCGGCTGTAAACCTGTGTGAGTTCTGCCCCATAAAACAAAATTTGGGCCGAAAAGAATACCCAAACTAACAAAATAATAACCGAGCCTGCCGCTCCATAGGAGGAGCCAAAGCTGCTATTGCCTAAGTACAGCCCAATCAAAAACTTGCCCAAGGAAAACAGAATGGCAGTGGCGGCGGACCCAAACCAGACATCGCCCCAAGTGATCACCACATCAGGCAAGAATTTAAAAATCATGGCGAACAGCAAGGTCGTGATGCCAAAGGAGACGGCGAAATTCAGCACTTGCACAATGGTGTCCAAGCTGGGGGCAAGCGTATTGAGATAATCAGAAAAGCCCGAAATCACAGAACTGATGATTAGCGACACCAGTAGCAAAAAGCCAATGACGATAATCATGCCCAGGGATAATAGTCGCTTGCGCAACAAGTTCAAAAACCCAATATCGGGTCGGGCTTCCACACTCCAAATGGTGTTGAGGGAGAGTTGCAATTGAGTCAAGACGCCAGTGGCACCAATGAGCAGTAACCCCACACTAATAAGTGAGGCAATGACGCCAGAGTTGTTCCCCGGACGATTCGCATTATCCAGAATGGTGCTGACAAAATCAGCGCTGGTGCCCCCGATTAGAGCCTCGACTTGGCCCATGATTTGCTGCCGAACAGCAGCGCTATCAAAAAATAATCCCGCGATCGCAATCACCAAGATTAGCAATGGCGCTAATGAAAACAGCGTGTAATAAGCCAGGGCTGCGGCCAAACGGGCTGCTTTGTCCTCGTTCCATTCTTGAAAGGCGGCTTTGAGCATCCGCCAAACTTGTTTAGGACTCATGGCTAGCGCCTCTTAAGGGATTGACTGAATTCGACTCGCAGATCAAGATTCGCGCCTCAACATTTGCACCTCAAAGTTAGAGCAATTAAATAACGGGTCACGAATTTTACTCAATCGGCGAAATATCTATCTATATCCTTATTACAGCGAATTTTCGGACATCAAAAAACCATCAAAAGTAGGGAAGAACTGCGTAGCAATAAGAAAGATCGCCTAGGAATACTGAATCGTGACCGGCAGCAGCATCGTTACCCTCAGCCAACGCTTTGATCAGAGCATCTACATCAACGACGCTGGTTCAACACAACGTGGTCTTGATTGCCCCCTACATTAGCGTGGCCAGATCTGCCGATGGCAAGAAGACACTAGGGCTGGCTCCCGCAATACTGGAAAGACTAATGTATCCAGCTTTGTCTGGAGTCGCGATCGCGCTCTTCTCCGCCCCTCTTGCTTTATGAATTTTCTGACCCAGAATAAGACCACCCTGCGCGGCGTTTTGGCCGTTTGTATGGTGGTCGCAGGTGTCTTACACTTTGCCCAGTCAACTCCCTTCATCCGCATCGTGCCAGATTTCTTACCCGCTCCCGCCGCGTTGGTTTATATCAGTGGCGCGATCGAAATTTTGTTGGGCATTGGCTTGCTAGTGCCCGCGACCCGCCAGTTTGCCGCCTGGGGGTTGGTGGCCCTCTTCATTGCGGTGTTTCCGGCCAATCTCAACATGGCCATCAATCACATTAAAATTGCGGGGATTCCGGATGCTTGGTGGTTTCAAGCCATCCGTCTGCCCTTTCAGTTGGTCCTCATTGCTTGGGCCTATTGGTATACTCGCCCCGGCCGGCCTGCGCCCTCCTCAGAAGGTCATTGAGCTGTGGCTCGGTGGTTTAACCGTTCGAGGCCCTACAGGGCTCAGGATTTATGAATGATTTCACCCCAATTCCCTGGCTAGTGGTGATCGGTCGCTTGCTGCTCGCGATCGCTTTAGGCTCCGCGATCGGGCTGGAGCGAGAATTTGGTGAAAAAGCGGCGGGTCTGAGAACCAATATGCTGGTAGCCCTCGGGGCCGCGCTGTTCGTTTTGGTTCCCGTGCAGAGTGGACTAGCCGCAGCGGATGCCACCGCCCTGGCGCGTAGCCTGCAAGGCATCATCACCGGAGTCGGCTTTGTGGGAGCCGGTTCCATCTTGCGGGCCGACCGGGTGCATGGGCTCACCTCAGCCACAGCGGTTTGGATTTCCGCAGGGTTAGGCATCGCGGCGGGGTTAGGACTCTGGCAGCTCGGATTAATCGGTGCGGGATTCGCCTTAGCTATTCTGCGCTACCTCAAATATCTTGAACAGCAGCTTTAGGCTGCGTGTCTTACCAGCCGGTCGGCTTAAATATTGGCTGCTTGCGTAGGTCGGGTTCGCCCAGCGTCACCCAGGTGGGAGGGTATTGCCTTTGGCAAGGCTGTGCCAATGTGCCTTAGCCACAAGCTAAATATGATGACGTTTATTTGGGTTTATCTACGTATTTTTATCTTTTGCTAGACACACAGCGACCACTCAAAAGTTCTAAAGTCTACGCAATCTCTATCTTTAAAATCCTCCGATAGGGCGATTAAGGTTGATGGATTTAATTGATAGTTTTGGACTGAACGCATTGATATTTGGTTAGCAATATGCAGAAGTATGTTTGTGAAGTCTGTGGTTACATTTATGACCCAGAAAAAGGGGATCCGGATTCTGGCATTCAGCCAGGTACCCCATTCAACGAGATTCCTGACGATTGGGCTTGCCCAAAATGTGGCGCTACTAAATCTCAATTTAAGCCCATGAAACAAGAGTCAAGCGTTGCCTAGATTCATTGTTGACGCTTGAGAAACTATGTCATTGCCAAGAAATGAACCAACGCCCCTGAGGCGAAAACAGCCTTCTAATAGCTGGACCAAGGGTCTCCGCGGGCTGATCAGTTTTTTCGCCCTGTTTGTGGCAGTCGGATTTTTACTTTTTCAGCTGTCTTCGAGCATTCTGCTGGCTTTTAGTCAGTCCAGTTGGCTCGGTTTTCGCAGCTTGTCAGCGGCTATTTTTCCATTGTCAGTAGCCATTTATTTAGGTTTTCTGGCTCGCATGGAAGTTCCCATCCGAGAAAGTCGTGCGCCCATTATCAATAGTTTTATTCTATTTCTGTTTTGGACGCTATTGCTGTTAGGTATTGACCAAAGTAATCAGCTTGATCGGTTTCCATTGGAAGAACTGCTGTACGGCAGCACGATCGCAGTAATGATCTGGCGTTACAAATATCGCGACTCCTTCAAAGCGCTGCTAGCTTGCTGTTATGGCGTCATTTCGGGTTCATTAGCAGCGGTCATCCTATTTGGCATTAACCCCACCGCTTTGTAGACAAAATTCAATTTTTTATGACTCAAGATCCATCCATGCAACCCAACGTTCATCCATCAGCCGAACCGCTAGTGGATGACAATAGCGACCTGACACCGCCACCGGGGGTACCCGAGCGATCGCCCGATCAAGCGGCGGCTGAAGCGGCGCGAACGGGCCGAGAAGACCAGAGTCAGCAAATCGGTGCGGACCGATCGCTAAACCAGCGCATGGCCGCCGGCAAACCCACCACCATGGGCGACCCCGACGCCATGACGGAGCAAGCCAAAGTGGTGGGCGAAGAAGCGGTTGGCGGCACGACGCCGACTCCCGACCAAGACAATGTGGATGACATTGCCGCGTCGGCAGGCATCAATACTAAGGCTGAACACCCGGTCAAAGTCCGACATGAAATGGAGCGTCGCGACGAGCATCGGTTTGAGCTTGATCCCGAATCGAAGGGACCGGCTGCTTCTGCTTAATCCTCTCTGATGGCAATTCCATGGCTTATCGATTTTTCGCTGATAGTACGGTCGAAGACAACGTTCATCGCCTTTTGCAAGAGCAAATTGAGAAAGCGATTCACCAGCTGACTCACAATTTCCAAAAAGATCCAGCTAGGTCAATTCACGATGCTCGAAAGCGGTTAAAAAAAGCGCGATCGGTGCTGCGATTAATCCGTAAGTCAATTGATAAAGACACGTATAAACGTGAGAAAAATGTGCTGCGGGATGTGGGGCGATCGCTGGCCCCTGCCCGTGATGCTGAAGCCTATCAATCCACTCTTGATGCTTTGCTCGAAGCCTACGAACTGACTCTGGACATCAGTGCTTTCAGTGATTTGAAAGCCAGTTTGGCCGGTCTACATACGGTGCGCTTAGGTAAGCTCATTGAGCACGAAGACACCCTACAGAATCTAGTTGGAGAGTTGAAAGACAGCCATACACGCCTGCAACAATTAGCGCTGCAAGCTACTGGTTGGGACGCCCTAGCTCGCAGCTTACACCGCATTTATCGTCAAGGCCATGAACGATTTCATGCAGCCTATGAAACAAATAACGATGAGGCGTTTCATGAGTGGCGTAAACGTGTAAAAGACTTTTGGTACGATATGCGCTTGCTCAGACGGCTTTGGCCCCCGGTAATGTCTGCCTTTGAAGAAGAAGGCCATCGGCTATCAAGCCTGCTGGGCGACAGTCACGATATTGCCGAACTTCGACACTTTTTGCACCATCATTCCGAAGAAGTCGCCTTAGTGGAAACACAAAAGAACGTGCTGTGGCCGCTGATGGAGCATCGCCAATACAAGCTTCATCAACCGACCCGAGAGCTAGGTCAGAAGCTTTTTGCAGAAGAACCAGATGCCTTTACCGACAGAATAGCGAGCTATTGGGAAAATTGGTTCACCGAGATTTAGGCCAAATGGAGGTTGAAAACCACCATTACATAGATAAGTGGCCAATTTAATTCGCGAACGTACATGTCGCATAACACGTAATCCGTCGCCATAACACGCTCTTGTCGCCGACCATTAAATGGCTAGACCCCTTTGAATTCAGGAACCTTGGCGATTTCATCCTCACTCTAAAGAGCGCTCTTGAATAACAAAATATTTGACGCCTCTTGAAGAATGAACACAATCAGTGTCGTCTCTTTGAAGCTGAAATCGCCTCAGTATTAACGCACTCTTTGTCGCCTCTTTGCGGCTTTGTCGGATCTGATCTAACAAATTAGATGACATATCTTGGCGACTATAGTACATTTGATTTAATTCACTTGTACTAGGTGACTCCATGGAACTTGTTAATCCAGATGATCTGAATTCAGTAGAATCCAGGCTCAAGCTAGAAATTATCGAGAAACTTTCAGAGCCCTGCGATCGCAAAACGTATGGTGAACGTCTACGGAGTGCGGCTCAACAACTAAAATGCTCTGTCCGCACTGTGCAGCGGTTGATGAAAAAGTGGGAGGAGGAAGGCCTTGCCGCTCTAATCGATTCAGGTCGCATAGACAAAGGGAAGCCTCGAATTGCTGAAGATTGGCAGCAATTTATTAAGAAGGTGTACAGCAACGATAAATGTACGCCCGCTCAGGTATTTACCAAGGTGCGCAACAAGGCTCGACAGGAAGGCTTGAAAGACTATCCCAGCCACATGACGGTTTATCGCATTCTTAGACTGGTTAAAGAGGCTAAGGAGAAAGAAGAAAGTATCCGTAACCTGGGATGGAAGGGTTCACGCTTAGCACTCAAAACCCGTGATGGCGAAGTATTGGAAATCGACTACAGCAATCAGGTCTGGCAGTGTGATCACACGAGAGCAGACATTTTGTTGGTGGATAAATATGGACATCAAATGGGGCGACCTTGGCTGACGACCGTGATTGACACTTACTCCAGAGCGATCGTTGGCATCAACTTGGGATATGACGCCCCTAGCTCAAGCGTCGTTGCACTAGCCTTGCGTAACGCGATTATGCCCAAGCAGTATGGAGTGGAGTATAAGCTCTACGCTGATTGGCCTACCTGCGGCACCCCTGACCATCTATTTACTGATGGGGGGAAGGATTTTCGGTCCAATCATCTTCGGCAAATTGGATTACAACTTGGATTTATCTGTCATCTGCGCGATCGCCCTTCTGAAGGTGGCATCGTTGAAAGACCGTTTGGAACTATCAACACCCAGTTTCTCTCCACTCTGCCAGGGTATACAGGTTCCAATGTCCAAGACCGTCCTCCGGAAGCGGAGGCGGAAGCCTGTCTGACCTTACAGGAGTTGGAGAAGCTCTTAGTTGCCTACATCGTGAATACCTACAACCAACGATTGGATGCCCGTATGGGTGACCAAACTCGCATACAGCGGTGGGAGGCTGGACTCCTTAAACAACCTCGTGTGATTCCTGAGCACGAACTGCATATCTGTCTGATGAGACAGACTCGCCGCACCATTTATAGAGGTGGCTATCTCCAATTTGAGAATTTGGCTTACCGAGGGGAAGCATTGGCTGAACATGCTGGTGAGAATATTGTGCTTCGCTATGACCCGAGAAACATCGCACAAGTATTGGTTTATCGTCACGACCCCGACCGTGAGGTGTATTTAGGAGTTGCTCAAGCCCTAGAGTTTGAAGGCGAAGTGCTAGCCCTAGATGATGCCAAAGCCCATAGCCGGCGCATTCGTGAGGATGGTAAGGCGGTTAGTAACGATGCCATGTTGGACGAGATGCGCGATCGCGAGGCATTCGTCGACCAAAAGAACAAGTCTCGTAAAGATCGCCAAAAGGATGAGCAGGCAGACCTGCGTCCGACAACGCCTCCCATAATTGGGCCAGACTCCTCTGATGAGCCATCTGTTGACGTACAGCCGGATGAGTCACCAGAGGAGTTGGACATCCCAGAGTTTGATATCTGGGATTTTGACGATGATGATGCTTAAGGGGAGACCGAGATGATTGCATTGCAAGATCAAGAAGTTCAGGCCCACATCGAGCGTCTGCGTCGAGACAAGACGGTCGCCCTAGACTCCGTAAAGCAGGCTCACACTTGGCTGAAGCGTAAACGTAATGCTCGGCAGTGTGGACGGCTAACAGGTGATTCTAGAACCGGGAAGACCAAGACCTGTGAATCTTTTCTGAAGCTGTATGGAGAGCCAGATTTGTCTGGCAGGGTGCCGATCATTCCCATTTCATATGTTCATCCCAAGCAGGAATGCACCTCTCGTGAGTTGTTCCGCGAGATTCTGGAACAGTATGGGGATGATCTGCCTAGAGGCACAGTTGGGGATGCTCGAAGCCGAACGTTGAAGGTACTACGGGCTTGTAAAACGGAGATGTTGATGATCGATGAGGCCGATCGCCTCAAGCCTAAGACCTTTGCTGACGTACGCGACATCTTTGACAAGCTAGAAATCTCGGTCATCCTGATTGGAACCAAACAGCGGCTAGACCCAGCAGTTAAAAAAGATGAACAAGTCTTCAACCGATTTCGGTCTAGCTATCGCATAGGAACCATCCCTAGCAATCAGCTCAAGACTATTGTGGGACTTTGGGAGCGAGATATTCTCAAGCTGCCAGTACCTTCTAATTTAACGTCTGAAGCCATGCTGAAGGAGCTGCGCAAGGCGACTGGCGTATCTAGGAAGGGTTACTACATTGGCCTGATTGACATGGTGCTACGGGAGGCAGCCATTCGTGCATTGGAAAAAGGACAAAGCAAGATTGAGCTTGAAACACTAAAAGAGGTAGCAAAGGAATATAGCTAATGGTGATACCGCAAATTCCTGCTTGGGTGTTTCCAGTGGAGCCTTCTCCAGGAGAGAGTCTGAGCCATTTCTTGGGTCGGTTTTGTCGGGAGAACCACACGACGTTGAATCAGCTCGGCGAAAAGACCGGACTAGGAGCGGTTTTGGGGCGATGGGAGAAGTTTCGATTTATCCCGCAGCCGAGTGATGCGCAGCTAGCGGCCCTTGCCAAGCTGGTGCGATTGGAGGTTGACCAGATAAAGCAAATGCTGCCGCAGGAGACGATGCAGAATCGGGTGATTCGGCTGTGTGCGGCTTGCTATGCCGAGGAGCCCTATCATCGAATTGAGTGGCAGTACAAGTTGGCAAATCGGTGCGATCGCCACCATCTCCTCTTGTTACTGGAATGTCCCAACTGTAAAGCCAAGCTACCGATGCCATCAAAGTGGGCTAATGGAACCTGTAAACGATGCCTCACGCCTTTCGAGCAAATGGCTGATCTTCAAAAAGGTATTTAGTAGCCCACTAGACACTAGACTGCCATTGCGGCTCGGACAGCGTGAACCGTTTGACTCAAAATCTCGGCGGCGGCAACGACTTCGGCATCGGTGGTGAACTTGCCAAGACCAATACGGAGGGAGCCTTCGACGATATCCTCGTCCCGATTCATGGCGCGGAGGACATGGGAGGGAGCTTCAACGCCGGAGGAGCAGGCTGAGCCAGTAGAAATGGCGAGCTTAAGGCGCACTCTGGCGATGACGGCACTGTTGGGAATTCCGGGAATGGAGATGTGAAGATTCCCGGCGAGGCGATTTTCTTGGTCACCATTAACGACGAGTCCTGGAATTTTATCAGTCAGGAGCTTTTGGAGGCGATCGCGCTTCTCCCTAATCGCTCTCTCATCTTCCTCCATCTCCAACTTCCGTAATCGACATGCCTCGCCCAGACCAACGATACCTGGAAGGTTCAGGGTGCCTGAGCGCAAGCCTCTCTGATGTCCACCTCCGTAGAGAAGTGGCTCTAAGGGGTGCCCTCGTTTGACAACTAGAGCCCCAACACCTTGAGGCCCATAGAACTTATGGGCAGAGAGAGAGAGCATTGTGATGCCCCACTCTTTGAAATGGATGGGAACTTTGCCGACAGCCTGCGAAGCATCGCACAGGAAGGGAACGTTGTAGGTTTGAGCGATGTGGGCAATTTTTTTAACAGGGTAAATAGTGCCGACTTCATTGTTGGCGGCCATGACACAGAGAAGATGAATGCCGCTGGCGCAGGCTTGCTCTAACTGGGCTAAGTCGATGCGAGCTTGGGTATCTACTGGCAGGATTGAGAGTTTGACACGTCCCTGTTCTTCGAGGGCAAGGCAGGTATCGAGGACGGCTTTGTGTTCGACAGCGGATAGGGCGATGCGGGGATGAATGTCTTTGTTTTCTAGATGCTGAACAGTGCCTTGAATGGCGAGATTAATGCTCTCAGTAGAGCCAGACGTAAAGATGATGTCGCGGGGAGAGGCTCCAACGAGGTTAGCAATATGGCTCTTCGCTTCTTTTACAGCATCCTCAGCAGCATCTCCAATCGCGTGCTCTGTACTGCTAGCATTTCCAAACTCCTTTGTCATATACAAAAGGACTTTCTCCGCAACCCCTGGCTCTACTGGAGTGGTTGAATGATAATCAAAAAATAGCACGGTCTTACGAAGAGCTAAAAAACAGAAATTTACTTAATTCCATGCGGGCACTAAACTTCATCAAATAAATCATCACTCTCTTCAGCTGAAGGTAATTCAGTAATTACAGATTCGCAGTTTTCAACTCTGAGACTCTCTGAACCGATATTCTTAATCAAAGCCGAATACGTGTTGAAAGCAGTGTTAAACACATCTCGGATTTCTTTATCGCTTAAGCTCTCTTCACGCACCATATTTTGCTGACAATATGTGCTCTTCTGAAACTTGTACAAAGAAGACATCACTGCACGTCGGCATTTACGTCTTTCAGCATGAACAAGATTCCTGAAATATTCGTCACTAGGATTCCAGATCTCAAGCATGAGATACTTATACTTAGGCCATTGATCTGGCTGCATTTCGCCACGGTAGACAACTTTTCTGAAAGCCTGATTGCTTTGGATCACCCTCCATTCAGCAATACTTCCTGACAATTCCCCAGTAAAAACTTTCACCAGCCTTCTGAAATGTGCCGAAGTTTTAGGGATAAAGAAATCGTTGATTTGTGAAATAAATTCGCTAAACGCTTTTCCTGCGTCTAGTAAAGATCCACCTGAGTCAAGTATTTCTCTATTAGCTTTCTCTAGCTCTCCCCAAAAGCCACATACAAGGGCACTTTGAAAAGCCACCGTTGTATACACGTTGTCATATAGATCATTGAGCCACCTCACAAAACCAATTGAAAGTTTACCTGAATCACTTTTGAACTGTGCCTTGTCAGATACATTGCTTATATAGTTAGTTGCACGATCTATATGAAAATCATGTATTGAGTCATCGATTCTCCGAGCTGTTCCATCTAGTTGATCGGCGATGGACTCTAGTTCTGGCACCTTGCCAGAGAAGTAGTCATCCTTAATCTTTTGCCTTAAATTAGTTCTATGCGCTTCAAATACCCTACTGATACCTTGACCCTCAAATAGTATAGGGCGAAGTCTTGTATCTTGGTTAGCAAGAATTCGCTTTTCCAAAGCCAAGACTGCCTGGTTATGAAATTCAAATGGAGTGAATTTCTCCAATGCCGATATCACGATCTTTCCATAAGAATCCATAAATGCATCAGCTAAGGCAAGCTCCGCTTCTACCGTGAAATTATCGCGCTGCGTAACTTCAGAAAGGTCAGAACCTAGTAGATTTCTACCATCCAACCTCTTGAAGCACCCAAAAGACTCTAAATCTTTTCGCTTGTAAAATTTTCCTGAACGAGAGCTGATACCCTGAACATTCTTTGATTCATTGAGCATTAAATGCTCGATCATATAATACAAATGACTAACACCTGTGACGGCTATTGGACTCTTGATTTTCAACTTGTCGTCGAATTGATCAAGCTCAACGTTGAAAATTCTCAAGGAATAGTTCGATCTGCTGTCTTTTTGTTTTATTTGTGACAAACAACGCCTCATAAATGAGGCAATGAGATCACTATCGTCTAACAGCTTGTTTCGAGAGTCTGAAACTTTTCGTGCTGTCTTATTTAGAGTTAAAAATATGAGCCTAGAAGCCTTGCGCAAATCACAATCGCCTTCATATGTTTCATCAAGCGACGGGAATGTGCACAGAATCACAGGAAGTTTGATCTCTTTTAGCTGAAATCCTTGAATGTAGTTCTTTGTCCATTCTGAATAATAATCTTTAAACGGCAACCTTCTCTCACTTGACCACTGACCTTCTTTAAGGTTTCTGTAGAGTGCAAGAAGAGCCATGGCGCGGTGTTGTCCATCTATAATAACCAGACTAGTTTTATACGTATTAATTCTGAGCCTAGCTAAATCATGATTTAGGATATCACCACTCTTTATCCGTTGCTCAAACTGGAAAACTTCTTTGCCTGGAAAACCAGATCTCAGAATGAAGTTGCCTTTTCCTGCATCGTCTTCCTTCTTGATTTCATGAACTTTAGGATAGAATTTTGCCGGTTTCTCCTCATTTTCAACCAGCGGCAAAACCACAACGACAATTGGCGGGAAGAATTTAATTAAATCTGCGGATTTTTCGTCAAGCAAATAAGGAATTAGCTCAGAAGAAACTCTGGCATCATCAATATCCCTCTGCATGATTTCGTCAAAATCCAAAGACTCTGAACCAAAAATTTCTCTGACAGGGGCAAGATGACTAAGCAATGCATCATTAGATGTGTTTGAGAAATCCAAACCCACATGAGTCAAGAAATACTTTACTTCGACAGAATTCTGGCCAGTTCTAGCTGCACCAACACTGAAAGCACCTACTGATCCCTCCAAATAAAGATCTAAAGCTGGTTGAGCATCTAGCTCGTCAAATAGGTCTTCATTTGCCATGTTAATTTCTCCCTAGGACTGGATAGCAAACTCTATTCAGAATATTCTCTACATCAACATATTCTCTGTCGGATACTTCCATAACCGTAGCTGCTACTGATAGTCTCGTTGGAATTAATTTCCTTCTACACACTTGTAGTGCAAAACTCTGATCTTTTTTCCCTTGCTCTTCCGCATGATTGATCTCTCTTTGATAATTTATTGTACTCTTCTCTCTGATTTGTTTAATCAAGCTTTTGTGCTTAGACACCCTTTGTCCTAGAGTCTTAGACATTCCAATATAGATAGGGCTTGCAAATAGTGGGCAGCTTGCTTCTATTATTTGTCTGATCGTTGTTAGCCTAGAGGGGTTTCTGATAATTCGTTCGATCAAATTATTTGTGAGCACTTGCAAGTGCTCGATTTGCCCACTATATTGGGGTTTCAGTGGGCCTTTTAGATAAGCTTCATAAGGTTCTTCCTGGAAGTATTTGAAGATTCTTTCATGCAGAAAGCTTTTTACTTCTTCATGTAGTTCTGACATTGCTGCTTCTTCAGAAATCTGACTACTCTGAATCAGGCCTGTCATTTTTTCGATATCTCGGTCTGTTATTTCAGGCGAATAATACCATGCATAAATTCCAGGCTTCTTCTTAGGTATCTCATCGATCCGATCCCACTGATAAAGCTTCATTTACTTCACATACTGCTTAAGAGCCTATTTGACTATGCTTCCCGCTAAACTTACGCAATATTGATTTGCGGTCAAGATCCATCAAATCTCGAGAATCGACTATAAATGACAAGCGAAGCAAGGTACTGTGTCATCGACTTCATCTAAGGCTTCAGCCAATATCTCGGATAAAGGAAGGTCGAAGAGTTCTTCCTGCTTTCGGAGCATTGCTCGTTCATGCTCAAAAATAATCTGATCTTTGCGTTCCAATAGCTCCAACAAAGTTTCGCCCTCTGTCCAAGTATAAGTGCGGCCATCGGCATGATTTTGCTCATACTCTATGGCTTGTGCAAACAAGTTAGGATGCTCTTCTGCGAGCATAACCCACTCATACTTCCGCTGAAAGAAGCAAAAGAAGCATCCAGAACGACTGCGCCAACGATAATAGTCCGGCATGCCGATCCCGCTCTCTTCAAGCAATCGGTAGATGTCAGCCTTGACTAAACCATGTTCTTTAAAAGGAAAGACAGGTGTGATGTTGGTTTTCTTGGAAATATAGCCATCACGGTTTTCATCCGCCCGGATGCCGATGTAACTAATGGCCTCGTCATCACCGATGTACTTCTCTAGCGGGATAATCTTCATCTGCTTAGTACACCAGCGCATTTTTGGGGATGGCAGCGCCCCACCATAAACATCCAACCAATGGTCAAATCCCCGCTCTGCTTCAAGTCTATGAATTCTGATGCCCAAACGGGCCTCAATTCGGTCTAAATATTCTTCTGTTTCAGGCAACTCCTTATGCGTGTCGCAAAAGAAATATTCAATTTCCAGCTCTGGATGCTGTTGGCGCATAAAGACGGCTAAGGCTGTGCTGTCTTTACCACCCGAGAGTCCTAAGATATGTCTGACTGGCTTGGTCATGTAGCCTGTCTCCTTGCCTGACTGGGTTTCTCTTCTAGTTCGGAACCTGGCTGGTCACGAAGGATTCGTGCGCTTAGTTTAGCGACAAATGCCTGATATAGCTTGGGATTATTCTGAAGTTCTGGCAAATCCAAGACCTTATCAACGGCTTGTTCTAGCAGGTCTTCTTTGTCAGCGTCTACCCAGATGACCTGATTCACTTCATTCCCGTTCTGCTCGGTAATCGTCAGGCGCATCGCAGTAAAGCCGATTCCTCTGGCCTCCACTTCTTTTTGCAGCGCTTCCAGGTTTTTGAAATGCCTTACCAAGTCGCTGAGAGTCAGCTCAAATCGAGTGATATCGTCTTCTAGCCAAGACTTCGGTGGCTTATCAGCCACAATCATCGCTAACGCTTCCAACCACTCATCCTCTTCCGAAGTATCGTCCACGGCTGCAAGGATAAAGCGCTTGAGCACAGGCTCGATACACTTGCCAACCAGAGGCGTTGCTTTTACCTGCAGGTCTTCTCTTAAGTTAATCTCTTGCCGGACACCAAACGCCTCATATAAACGCTTTTTGCAGAAGCCCAGTAGTTTGTCATAAGCGGTTTGGATTTCATGGAGACACTGCACTAATTTCTTTCGGAATGCTTTTGCAGTCTTGCTATCTTCCTTCGTTGCGGTTATGGCCTGAAAGCCGCAAGCTTCCGGTAATGACACAAATAGTAGTTCATCGGGCTCTTGGGCCTTCTGGAGCACTGCTATGACCTTTTGGGCCTCATCGCTGACGCGCTTAGTATTGAGCGTGTACTTGGGTAGTTTGCGGACAAAGCTAAACAACGGCTTGGCTACAACTAGTAAAGAGGCATTGCGAACCCCAGAGGGAGCTTTAACATTGGGCGATCGCAAAATGCTTTCCAACTCTCGAAAGACCTGGGAACGTAACCCCACTATCTCGAAATACTTCACTGAGAAGCGTGATGGATCCTTCACCAAAAGCTCGAAATGCTCTGGCCCCATCACTGGAACAAAGGTGCCGTCTTTATAGAAGCCCACGTCATCGACGTGATACAGCAAAACCGCTGTTAGAACGACAGGTACCATCCCCTGCTTGATGCCGTAGGGTGGTTGCTCTAAGCGCTCATATAGATCCCCAAGTGAAAGTTGCTTCTCCTTGGCCTCCAAGCAGAAAGCTTCAACCGCTTCCCAGAGAGGTGAGATACCAGCGCTGTCAGGCGGTGGATAAAAGCCCCACTGATCATCTTCTTGCCGATGAATCTCACCGGCTTCGAGGACTGAATAGTACATCGCCACTTCGGGACCATAGCCCTCTAGCCCTAATCGAGGCTGATCGGCTCGTTCCAGCATAGCTTCGATCAGTTCTCGTCGGGCTTTTGCGCCTTGTGAAGTCAGTACCCGACGATTAATCAGTTCATTATCCAGAATGGGGGTCTGAGGATAAGTGCGATCGCAGACCTCCGACAACGCCGATTGAAAAGTCCGAGCATTCGGCATGCGCCGGAGCGTGCCCTCAATCCAACATCGATTTTGACTACCGGCCCAGTCGAACGTCTGACGAACGGTTTCGTCCAGCAACCGTTCAGCATCGGTTAACCGCTGCTTGACCTCGCGCCGAGCCACCCCGTCATTTTGCAGTTCGGGGGCGGTTTTCCAGATTTTTTTGAGAACCTGAAACTCTTGAGCCCTGGTTGCCAGTATGTCTAGCTTCGCGACCTCGACGATCACCAACGGTTTGCCGTCGAGCGTCTTTTCTGGAACCGATTCCAACTCTGTCCGATCAAGCCAGTACAGAATGAGCCCGTCATACTCCCCAGAGCTACAGGTCACCTTATCAAGGTCTAAACGGCTGTCGCCATAGCGCTGCTCGAAGTAGCGAAGAGTACCAGTGGTGGTGTAGTGCCGTTGGGGCACCACCTGCGGAAGCGGATACGCTTGGGATAGGAGGTCAGCAATGGGTGCCCGTTCTTGCTCAATTAATTCATAAATTGCTGCTTCAACATTAAAGTCTGAGCCTTGCCAGATGCGTAGCTCCTGGAGCTGACTTCGATAGGTAATCAAGCTACGGTGCTGTAGCTCTTGAATTGCTTTCAGCCAGTTCTCCAGATCATCATTTTCTGGGGAGTCGCACAAAGCAAAAGCAACCAATTGAGGTGTCGCTCGGAGCGAGCCCGTTGTCGTAATCAGATTCAGAATACCGATGGTTTTGAGGATCTGAATCGTTTCGGGGGAGCGATCACGGGCATCCTCGATTAGTCCTTGAATCTCTACCCAGCGCTGTAGGTTGATGCGAGACGATAACCCCGTGACCGATTCTACAAAGTAGTCATAGAGCTGGTAGAGCTTAAGTGTGGGAATCTTTTCGCCCTCCACTTGAGCCGTAGCCATAAATTCTTGTAGGCCATAGGGCTCCTCACTGGTGAGGAATGTAAACAGGGAGCGATCGTTCTGGGCATACCGAGTACACAGCAACGGCAGCACCAGTGCCGTGATGGGATGTAAAGGGTAGGCTTTCGCTAGAACATCATCAGCGATGTCATTTTCCGTTAAGACAGGGGCTAACGCCTCGAACCAGCGAGTTGCGCCCTGATGAACGGCATAGAGAATCGGGTCGGCCTGAGAGGAGTCAATGGCCCGACCAATCAACCGCGTCATCTGGCTTGGGGATTCTGCGAAGGGAATGTCCTCAAACCGTCCTTGAATCTTGGTCCACTCGCTCTGCTCAACGGCAGCTAGGCGCTCGCTGTACCCCGCAAAGGATTGGTGCAGCAAGCCCAAGAAATAGACCTGATGGTCCCCTTTAATATCCAGTTCAGCAATTTGCTGAAGCAGGTATAAATCTTGCACACCCTGGTTATGAGCGGCGTACTCTAACGCCTTACCTAACTCATCCACCACGAGCAACAAGGGAGTTTGAGCAGCACTCACCATCGCTTTCAAGAGATTAAGCAACTCTTGATGGCTAATCTGGGGTTCCCGTGTGTCCAGTTCAACTTTCCAATCGGTCAATAAGGGCCAAAAGTCCGGCTTTTTCTTCTTGTGCCAAAACCTTTCTGCCGCAGTGATTAGAGCCCGGGCAATGCTCCAACTCAATGGCTCTCTTTGTCCAGTCGTAGCAGCCCGCAGTAGCCCTTTTGCCAGAATATGGGCGTTGATAGCTTCCAACTTGGTACTCTCGGCAGGAAAAGAGTCTAGAGCAATCTCATAGGCCTCAGCTCTGACCGGGTTCTTCTCGTCGGCGCAAAGTGACAGCAGGTAATGGGCAAAGGCTGATTTGCCCGTTCCGTAAACCCCGGTAATCGTCCAGGCCCGATGGGCATTGGGATTGCGTAGCGCTCCCAGGATGCGCCGCAGGGCATCGACAGACCGCTCAGTGGGCACGTAACCTTGAACGGAGTCAGGTTTGTCTAAATCCCGCACCAGGTTGACCGAGCGGTAGTAGCGACGATTCAGGCTGAAATAGTTGGAAAGTGCTCTTTCAGTCATCTCGCGTCCCCTTGCTGGTTGTCGTAGTAACTGGCCAAAACCTGCTTTGCCAACTCAGTTGGGTGATCTGTCATAAACGTGAACTGGAGTTTGCCCGCAGCATCGTCAATGCTCAGTTCCTTGAAAATATGATTGACCCGCTCAATCGCATCACACAGGGCTGACTCATTCAGCTTAAAAATTAGGCCAGGGCTGCCATTGTCATAAAGCAAATTGGCGATGGGAATGGTTCTGGCTGTCTGATAGGTCCCTTCGGCAAAAATCAGGGCAGCGTAGACAATAATTTCAGCAGGTAGGTTATGTTTGGGGCCAATGCGGAAAGCATAGTGGCGCTTATCTCCAGCGGCCTGAATGAGCCGTAAATCGGTGAAGGGACAATCCAAAGCATCTTCACTCATGGAGGCTTTGGCATTTTGTCCGGCGTACATTCTCAGAATGCAGCTCACATCTTTTTTGATTGAGGAATCAGCAATGCGCGTTGCTTCGCGATCACGGTACTCACAGAGTTCGTAGTAAAGGTCTTCGTAGGTAAACTCGACCTTCCGAAAATGATTGAAGGTAAAATCCCAAGCTGTCGCGTAGCAGGGCTGCTGAAGCAGTTGCCAGTGCAAAAGCCACAGGGAGGCCGGATCTTCCAAATAAGGATCCCACCCTGAATGGCTCAGCAGCGCTTCTCCAAATTCGGTCGGCTCATCGTCTTCCAGTAACTCAAAAGCGTTGCACCAGTATCGGATAGACCGCACCATGTTCTTGCCGACTCCCAGCTGGACAGGTGCGTTGTCTTCGAGAAAGATCTTCGGGTTCTCGGCAGCACGGTCGAAACCTTTTTTCAGCCAGCCAAATCGAGGATGAAAGGTTTCATGACGGGCAAACACCGTCACCTTAGGCGCTTTTACTTCATCAATGTTGAGTGTTGCCGGTTTTGCCATAGCGCCTAGCTAGAACCCGTGTACTAAACTATCTAAATATAGGCTCTCAATGCAATCCGTTATGTAACTACCTGTTGAGAGACCCGTACAAAATAACCATAGATGTAGCAGTTATCTTACAAGCTTCAATACTATATGTGGAGTTCATCAACGCGAGAAAACTTAGATCTGACTCTATAATTTGGGGCTTATTCTTGCCAATCTAAGAACAGAACATTTTGGAAACTTCTCGGTAAGATGACTCTCATGAATTTGTTTGAGTAGCTTTACCCCCAGAATGCCTGGTATTTCGACGACCGAGCTTAATATTGTCCAGCTTTGCCAACGGAGCCAGGTCGGTAAAATACTCCCTGATGCGCTTTATGTTCATGCCTCAGCTTTGTCCAAGCTGGATCCTGCGCTTCAAAAGCTGGAGCAACTAGCTAGAAAGGTAACTTCTCAAGTCGAAAACGCGACGATTATTAAGTTCAGCTTCAACAAACCTCAAATCGTTTATCTGTTCTATCCCGATTTCGACGCTGAGGCGCATCCTGTCCTGCAAAGCAGTATTCAGGTCAATCTCAAGACGTTAGAGGCCGGAGAGCGAGACTATAGCAAGACGGATAATCCTCCGGTGCTGCATCGCAAGGAGACTTTCGTCACCCCGGACTATCCCCACTACGCCACCTTCGCCTGGCTCACGAAGCAGGAAGAGGTGTTGGGGCTGCTGGAAGATTCACGGGGCATCGGGCTGCGTCAGGCTTGGGAACGGCGACTGCGCGATCGCACCCTAGTCATCCACGATCACTACCTCGCCTGTCCCATTCAAACCGGAGCAAAACCAACTCAAGCGAAGCCCAAGATTCAGCGACATAAAGCTGCGATCGCCCGCGTCACCGCCTCCAAACCCGTTCGCCTTGCCGTTGAAGCGGGTCTTTTCCCGTCCGAAACCACTTACTTCGACTACGGTTGCGGTCACGGTGCCGACATCGAATACATCAAGCGGCTGGGCCTCTTTAGTGCTGGCTGGGATCCCTACTATCGCCCCGATGAAAGCCATGTGTCTGCCGATGTGGTGAACCTCGGCTATATCATCAACGTCATCGAAGACACCGCTGAGCGCCGCGAAGCCCTGGTCAATGCCTGGAACCTGGCGCAAAAGGTTCTGATTGTGGCGGCTCAAGTACTGATCAGCGATCGCACCCGTGGCGTCATTGCCTACGGCGACGGCATCATCACCAGCCGCAACACCTTCCAGAAATACTACGAACAGGAAGAACTGAAGTCCTACATTGACCAGGTTTTAGGCGTGGATGCCATTCCCGTTGCCCTCGGCATCTATTTCGTCTTCCGCGATGAAGCCCAGGCCGAAATTTTTCGTGCGTCCCGCTTCCGCTCCCGTGCCACCGCACCCCGCATTCGCCTCAAGGTCAACAAGTTCGAGGAATACCGCGAGCTGCTGCAACCGCTGATGGATTTCTATACCGATCGCGGTCGCCTCCCTGCCGTGGAAGAACTCGACCAGGGTGCCCTGGGGCCACTTCAGTCAGAGTTTGGCAGCATCAAGCGAGCGTTCAAGGTCATCCTGCAAGCCACCGATGCCGGGGAATGGGATGCCATCTCCGACAAACGCCGTAATGACCTGCTGGTGTATCTAGCCCTCAGCCACTTCGGCAAGCGCCCTAAGTTCAAAGATCTCTCCCCCACTATCCGCACCGACATCAAAGCCCTCTTCGGCAGCTACCAGCAAGCCTGCACCGCCGCCGACCTGATGCTAATGAGCTTAGGCCGTACAGAACTCATTGAAGAACGGTGTCGTCAGAGTGCGATCGGGCAGCAGCGCCCCAACTCCCTTTGGGTGCATGTCTCCGCGATCGATCAACTCGATCCGCTGCTGCGCCTCTACGAAGGCTGCGCCTCCCGCACCATCAGACGGCCCGAAGTAGCCACCGTGGTGAAGTTCCATGTCCAGAAGCCCCAGATTACCTATCTGTTCTATCCTAGCTTTGACAAGGAACCGCACCCGGCCTTGCATACCAGCATGGCCATTGGTCTCCGCGATCTGCATGTCCGCTACCGCGACTACGACCCGGAAAATCCCCCCTTACTGCACCAGAAGGATCAGCTCATCACCGAGGACTATCCCGGCTATGCCAAGTTCGCCAAGCTCAGCCAACAAGAGCGCAAGTGGGGCTTGCTGGAAGACCCCAAGGCAATATTTGACCATCACGGTTGGGAGCAGTGCTTAGCTGAGCGTGGAGCAGAATTGCGGGGCCATCGAGTAGTCTGGCGCAAGGATGCTACCGAATATCAGAGGCAATCCGCACGCTAGTTTTTGCTAATGCAGAACAGCAATTAGACTTCCTTCAGACGATCTTGCCAATGTTCGATGCCTTTACGGGTGGGGGTACCTCTGTCAGTAAACGTCCACATATCGCTTTTATGCTGCGGCCCATAACTCACATGAATTGGTCGCTCTGCCCCATAAAAATATAGTGAGTCAAACGACAATCCCTGTGCCACAATCCAAGCCACCAACTCATCACTTGGCAAATCCACAACTCTAAAATCACACGCCGCCCCCAACCGCGAGCAGTAGTAATTCCCATTCCGGTTCACCTCATGGGCCATGTGCTGATCCAGATTCGGACTGACTTTGCCGTTCTTCAGACCTGTTAACGGATCCTTTTTCGCTAGCCATCGTTTCAAATCTGTAGAGCAAAACCCATAGGTGAGCTGAAAGCGCTCACGGCCAAACGCCTCAATCACCGGATCGATGATGTACAGGCACAACGCCTCTATTGCTGGAACCGTCTCATCCCAGTTATTTGGATAGGGATCAATTTGGTCAGCATACTTGCTGTACGTCTGCGTGCAGGTGCAAAACTCCTCCAGCGTCAAATACTTGCCTAACTTTTGAGGCGTCATTTCCAGACTCACTAAATTGAGCGACTCAGCGCAATACAAACTTCCATCAAAAGGACATCAGCAATACAAATAAACCAGTTAAAATGGTACAGATGAATTATATTTGCGCTCTTTCTATTAAGTTTGTCATGAGTAAGATCACGATTCAGTGCCGTCTCGTTGCTTCAGAAGCCACTCGCCAGTACCTCTGGCACCTAATGGCTGATATCTACACGCCATTTGTCAACGAGATCCTGAGGCAGATTAGGGAAGACGACAATTTTGAGCAATGGCGCCAATCAGGCAAGATTCCTGCCAGTGTATTTGAGGACTACCGCAAGACCCTAAAAACCGAGTCACGGTTTCAAGGAATGCCTGGCCGCTGGTATTACGCTGGCCGCGAGGAAGTAAAGCGAATCTATAAATCTTGGCTAGCTCTCCGCCGCCGTCTCAGAAATCAATTAGCAGGGCAAAACCGATGGCTGGAGGTGCTCCAAAGTGATGAAACCTTAATGGAAGTATCCGGCCTTGATCTCTCTGCCCTCCAAGCAGAAGCCAGCCAACTTCTAAATATTCTGGGTTCAAAAAACAAGACCTCTAAGAATCGCTCGAAAAAAGCCAAAGGTAAGCCCAAGGGCAAATCGGCCAAAGACCCAACGCTTTACCAAGCCCTTTGGGAGCTTTATCGAGAAACCGAAGATATAGCTAAAAAATGTGTGATCGCTTATCTACTCAAACACAAGTGTCAGGTACCAGACAAACCAGAAGATCCAAAGAAATTTCGACATCGCCGCCGCGAGGCCGAGATTCGCGCAGAACGTCTCAATGAACAATTGATCAAGACTCGGTTGCCTAAAGGTCGAGATTTAACTAATGAGCAGTGGCTACAGGTACTGGAGATCGCGACCAGGCAAGTTCCCAAAGATGAAGACGAAGCTGCTATCTGGCAATCTCGGCTACTTACTGATGCTGCTAAGTTCCCTTTTCCTGTAGCTTATGAAACAAACGAAGACCTCAAGTGGTTTCTCAATGGCAAAGGACGACTGTGTGTCAGCTTCAACGGCCTTAGTGAGCATACCTTCGAGGTTTACTGCGGCCAGCGACAACTCTATTGGTTCAATCGCTTTTTAGAAGATCAACAAATCAAAAAAGAGAACCAGGGAGAACGTTCTGCTGGACTCTTTACCCTGAGGTCAGGACGCCTCGTATGGAAGCCTTATTCATCAGATGCCAGTAGGAGTGACCCTTGGATGGCAAACCAATTAACTCTACAATGCAGCGTTGACACTCGACTTTGGACTGCAGAAGGCACTGAACAAGTCCGTCAAGAAAAAGCGACCAGCATTGCCAAAGTCATTGCCGGAACGAAGGCCAAAGGCAACCTCAATCAGAAGCAACAAGATTTCATTACCAAGCGAGAGAAAACCCTTGAGTTGTTGCATAACCCGTTTCCTCGCCCCAGCAAGCCCCTCTACCAAGGCAAGCCATCCATAATTGCAGCCGTCAGCTTTGGACTAGAGAAGCCAGCTACATTAGCGATCGTGGATATCGTGACAGATAAGGCAATAACCTATCGCAGCATTCGTCAACTACTAGGCCAAAACTATAAACTCTTCACCAAACACAGACTGAAGCAGCAACAGTGTGCTCACCAACGACACCAAAACCAGGTAGAAAGCGCTGAGAATAGAATCTCCGAAGGTGGACTAGGAGAGCATTTAGACTCGTTAATTGCCAAAGCCATCCTAGAAACTGCCGCAGAATATGGAGCCAGCAGCATTGTGCTCCCTGAGCTAGGGAATATCCGCGAAATCATCCATGCAGAAATCCAGGCTAAAGCTGAACGTAAAATTCCTGGTCTCAAGGAGAAGCAAGACGAATATGCAGCCAAGTTTCGAGCCAGCGTCCATCGCTGGAGCTATGGCCGTTTAGCTCAGAAGGTCACGACCAAAGCTTCTCTCCACGGCCTTGAGACTGAATCGACCCGTCAGTCATTGCAAGGAACCCCTCAAGAAAAAGCAAGAAACTTAGCGATCTCTGCTTACGAGTCACGGAAAGTCGCTCAAAGAGCTTGACAAGTTCGCACGTACTACTAAAATATACCTAGCGCCTAAGCTCATGCCGTCAGTGGCCTCTGTGCTCAGAAAAAAGGCTAGTTTGACGGTCTGAACACCGTCCTGCTTTCTGGCCCAGATGACTATCCATCCCCGAAGTTGTGAGCGCACGCAGCAAGAGGGCACGGGTTCTGGAGTGATGGTTATCAAGTTCACCTCCGAGCAAGGAGGAATCCACCCAAAACTTAAAATTGGCAAACCTAAGCGAGGTCAAGATCCCTAGGAGGTTTGCCAAAGTTCTAAAGCTCTTTATCCACACAAGTTTGAACGAGTTGTTTCGTTCAAATTGCTAGCTCCCTAGAATTTTTCTGTAGAGTTAGATTGAGCTTTGCCAAATTTAGCCTGAAAAGCTTGTGGGGTATGCCTTTCCGATGGCAAGGGTCGCCAAAAGCATTTCAGGGCAGGGCGGGTTGAAAGTAGCGACTATTCCGGGCACGATCGAGAACATGAGGTCGCCAAAAGCATTTCAGGGCAGGGCGGGTTGAAAGTCTAGTGAAATAATCGAAAAAAGGATCGCTATGCAGGTCGCCAAAAGCATTTCAGGGCAGGGCAGATTGAAATCGCTAGGGCCTGCCTGATTACGACCAACTTGTTTCATCAGAGCGATACAGATGAAATCTTAGAATATTTGTACTTGATTCAATATCGGCGTTAACATATCAAGCAGGTGGATTGAAAGGCGCACTTCGTTCGGGAAAGGGCAGCTTAGTCTTGATAAGTGCTTTTTTAGATGCAAACTCGATCGACGACAATATTGTGTGATCAGTCGCATCTAGCAACTAAACGACACGAATGTGTGATGGACGACAGCGAAATAGTTACGATGACACGAATGTGTTATCGATGACAAATAATATGTTACTCGACAACTTTGAAAGAATCGGGATGAGAGGATTCGAACCTCCGGCCCCTTCGTCCCGAACGAAGTGCGCTACCAAGCTGCGCTACATCCCGTAGTTATCAGATACTAAATTAGCATAGAGGCGCGATCGCTGTTCATTGCCTTTGAAAATTGAAAACCGTTCATAGTCATCACATCGCTAGTACCTTTCGGTTCTTTGCATGGGATCTTGCTCAAGGGCTGACTGCTGAACATCCGTTGTCTGCCAATAGGCATGAGTGGACTCGGTTGGGGGGACGATCGCTGTATCAGATTCACCTGATTGAGTGAGTACTACCGACGATGACTCGGTCAATGCCAATGGCTCTGACGCATGCGAAAAGATCACTGATTGATCAGGCAAGTCAAGGGGATAGCGGTATTTGTGCCAGCCCCGGCCAGCTAAGGTGCCGCTAACGACCAAGACGCCTAGAAAGGCTAGCAGGGCTTGACCTTCGGCCATCCCTAACAAAATATTGACAGTGCCCGCTGTCACGACGGTGCTAATGATGGGTTCTCTTTGAAAACAGCGTTTGATGAACACAGTGGGCTCAGAACTGGACGACAAAACGGAACAACAGTATCAACAGCGGTGACACTGATAGCCAGGCGATGGGGCACGCATGAAAGTTGGGTGCGGGCTTTCCTATCATGGCGTGCTGGCCCGATGGATAGGCAGCCTGTCAGTCATCAACTTTAGAGGCATTGCTCCATTCAAGCGACACCTGCGGCTAAACCTTCACAACTTTAGAAAGGGCATCTCCCAGCTATGGGCATCACTGGGACAGCTAGAATAGCGACACACCGCCCTGGTCAGACTTAGGCTAAGCCAAGCCAGGTCATAATCCCTTTGCCCGTTAAGTATTCAATGGCGACGATCGCCACAAACCCGATCATCGCGGCGCGGCCGTTGAGCTTTTCGGCGTAGGTGGTAAACCCGGCTTTGGGTCTGGCGATCGTGGGCGTGACAGTCGGCTCTAAGTTAGTCATGTTGGCGTGGGTAAAATCCGGAAAACTACCCCTGATCATCCTAAGCAATGACTAAAACGTCAATTTCGGATCTCCGCCATCGTGAGCGTGTGCCGGGTGTCGAGCAAGACTCCGGAGGATTGGGGGTTGGCTCTGGAGAAATTTAGAGGCGCTGGGCAAATTCGGTCGCATTCATCGGTGGCCCAACCCAATAGCCCTGGATTAAGTCGCAGCCAAACGACTTGAGGGTGAACATTTCGAGTTCGATTTCGATACCTTCGGCGATGATTTTGAGTCCTAAGTCGTGGGCCATGGCAATTACATGCTTAAGAATGGCTTGATTGGTGACATTTTCGTGAATGTTGCGCACAAATGAAGTGTCAATTTTGAGAATGTCGATGGGCAGCTGTTGCAGGTAGCTGAGGGAGGCATAGCCCGTCCCAAAATCATCCAGCGCGATGCGCACGCCCAGGGCTTTGAGCTCATGCAAGAGCGCGATCGCCGGTTCGACATCTTGCATCAAAGCGGTTTCAGTGACTTCGAGTTCCAGGTGATCGGGCGGGAGTTGCGTGAGGGTTAAAATATCGCGAATTTGCTGCACCAGACTAGCCTGGTTAAGCTGCACGCTGGAAAGGTTGACGGCGATCGCCACGACGGGCTGTCCCGAATGCAGCCATTCAGCGGTCTGGCCGCAAACCGTTTTTAACACCCAGTCCCCAATGGCGACAATGAGTCCCGTTTCTTCTGATAGGGGAATAAATTTGCCGGGTGAAATATAACCCGTTTCGGGATGTTGCCAACGAATCAAAGCTTCGGCACCGACGATGCGACCCTGGCTCAAGCTGTATTTGGGCTGATACCAGACTTCAAATTCCTCCCGTTCGAGGGCATAGCGTAGCCAGGTTTCAATTTGCAATTCATCACCCGAGACGACGGGCAAATCCGATCGATAAAACCGATAGGAATTGCTTTTTTGCAATTTGGCCCAATCGAGGGCGGCATCGGCCTGACGTAATAAGACGCTCAGGTCGGTCGAATCTTCGGGAAATAGGGCAATGCCAATGCTGGCGGTCATAAATACTTGCTGGCCAGGCAGGGAAAACGAATGCCCCAGGCTGGTGAAAATATCGGCCACGATCTCAAGGACGGCCCCTCGATCAGGCGGGGCGGGCACGACGATCGCAAACTGGTTGCCGGTGAGTCGCGCCACCGCCGTCGACCGGGGCAAAATGCCGGTGAGTCGCTGGGCCGCCGCCGTGAGCAGCATGTCGCCCGCTCCGTAGCCCAGGGTGTTGTTGACCTGGCGCAGACGGTCGAGGCTGAGGCTGAGTAGGGCCACTTGTTGGTTGCCCTTAGCTGCCCGCCGCATGGCTTGCTCTAGCCGCTGTTTTAACAGTCGGTAGTTGGGCAGTTCGGTCAGACTGTCGTACTGCGATAAGCGATTGAGGCGCTCAGCGGTGTGCCGCATCAAGGTGTTGTAGCGGGTGGTGAGGGCGTCTTGTTTGCGCAGGCGAATGGCGATCGCATCGAGCAAATCGCGATCGCTAAAGGGCACAATCAGGCAGTCATCTGCCCCCAAGCTGACAGACTGGCGCCAGCGCAATTCATTGCGAATTGTGGTGAGCAAAATGATGGGAATGGAGAGCAAGTCAGGCTCGTGCTGCAAGTATTGCAACAGCTCAAAGTTGTCGCCCCCAGACAGCTCTAAGCCGCACAAAATCAAATCAGGATATTGTTTGCGGATGATTTCGAGCGCTAGAGTGCTGTCTTCCGTGATCAGGGTTTCGTACCCTTCTTGGGCCAGCAGGGCCAAGTGAGCGTCGCGCTGCTCGCCCGCAGCTTCAATAACTAAAATCTTGCGCATATGACTGTTAACGGACACCAGCAAAAATAAGGTCAGGCGGTGAGGTGAAACCCACGCTCGAGACGCCACGTTTGAAACTAAATAGAGTTGAAACGCAGCGTTGTAGTGAAAAATGGCTGCAGTCACGATAGGAAAAAGGACGTTGTTGTCTGGACCCATGAGCCAGGAAACAATTGACTTTACCTTGCCCTAAGCTTGACTGAGTTGGGGATAGCGGTTGCAAATCTTCTTAAGTTTAAGGATTACTCAAGAATGGTTCGCAACAGGCAGAGCCTAGTGGTGACAAACGTGTTCTAGCGTGGCTAAAAAGGTTGGATAGGAAATGGCCGCCGCTTCGGCCCGTTGCACGGTCGTGGTGCCTTGGGCGCGGAGGGCCGCGATCGCGAGACTCATGCCGATCCGATGATCGGTAAAGCTATCCACTGTAGTGCCCTGTAAGGTCGAGAGGCCGCCAGGAATTTCGAGACCATCCGGGAGTTCGGTGACGTTGGCCCCCAAGCGATTCAGTTCGGCGGCCATCACCGCGAGGCGATCGCTCTCCTTGACCCGCAATTCTGCGGCATCTTTGATCACGGTCGGACCCTCGGCAAACAGCGCGGCCACAGCGAGGATCGGAATTTCATCAATCATGCGAGGAATCAGATCGCCGCTAAAGGTGGCCCCGCGCAACTGACTGTAGCGCACCCGCAAATCCGCCACGGGTTCCCCGGTGACCAGACGTTCGTTTTCCAACGTGATGTCGGCGTTCATGGCTTGCAGCGCTTCTAAAACGCCCGTGCGGGTGGGGTTAATGCCAACGTTTTCGATCACCAATTCTGAACCGGGAATGATGGCAGCACCGACTAACCAAAAGGCCGCCGAGCTAATGTCTCCTGGCACAATCACTGTCTGACCAGTCAGGGTCGCAGGACCGTTGACCGTCACCGTGCAGTTAGCCTGGTCAACAGTGAGGTCAGCCCCAAAGGCTTGCAACATGCGTTCACTGTGATCGCGCGACAGACTGGGTTCGGTCACGGTGGTGGCCCCGTCCGTCAGCAGCCCCGCCAGCAGCACGCATGATTTGACTTGGGCCGAGGCGATGGGCGAGTAGTAGTGAGTGGGCTTCAAAGCTTGTCCCTGCACGGCTAAGGGGGCCAGCCGATTGCCCTGACGTCCCCAAATGGTGGCCCCCATTTGTTGCAGCGGTGTAATCACCCGGCCCATGGGGCGCGATCGCAGCGAGCCATCCCCCGTGACGGTAAAAAAGCGATCAGGATGCGACGCTAACAGCCCCAACATGAGTCGCAAGGTGGTGCCCGAGTTGCCCGCATCCAATACATCGGCAGGCTCTTGCAAGTTACCCAGGCCAACCCCCTGCACCGTCACCCACTCGTCTTCCAGGTTGGAAACATTCACCCCCATGGCCTGAAAGCATTTGGCAGTGCTGCGCGGATCTTCGCCTAACAGCAGTCCTTGAATACGGGTTTCGCCTTGGGCGATCGCTCCCAACATCAACGCCCGATGAGAAATTGACTTATCACCCGGCACCTGAATCTTGCCCGTAAGCGCCACCCCCTCAGCCGGAACTGTGACCGTGAGTTGTTGATGGGGCGGCGAAGACGTTAATTGCAATAGCGATCCAGTCATGGTGATGTGTTTAATGAACCGCAGCAATCTTACGGTTTCCGCTGGCTTCCGACAAGAGAGGGCAACGCTACAGCCCACTAGATGGCTGATTTCGCCGCCGCTCAATGAGCGATAGGGTCTGCCAGATAAAACGTTGAGGGTTGAGTGGAGTCGTCACTCCTCCAGGCCGTGCTGCCGCGAAGTGCCTCCGTGGAGAGAAAACCTGTCTGCTAAATTGTGACTGCCGACTTACCAGGTGAGCTGTTGGCTCGCTTGGATGAGTTTGGGATGCACCCACCAGAATCCCAGGACAAACAACAGAATGCCCACATAGGCGGGTTTCACAAACTCCAGCAGTTTGAGTTCTTGTCGCCCTTGCAGGATGGCGAGAAAGGGGATCACCGACGTGCGCTCTTTCACTTTGAGGAAGGCGTCGCCATACTTCGCTTGCCAGCGGCGATCGCCATGCCACACGGCAAATAAATGGTGGGCGATTAATCCCGCTGAAGTCACCAGCATAAAGGTGGTGCCCAGCCACAGGGTATGGGCGATGCACCAGAGCACCTGTCCCACCATTTGGGGGTGGCGAGTGATGCGAATGATGCCTGTTTCGTAAAGGTGGATTTCGGGCTTTTGGATGGCGGCGATTTCCAGCAGGTTAAAGGTGGCGGGATAGAGAAAGACGAAGGAAATGGCGGAGGCAATCCAGACGCCTTCAAACATGCCGGGGACGCCTTGCACATTCCACAATTGCGCGCCGTCGTAGCGGTGAATGATGAAGTAAATGATCAGCACACTGGCGAAGGGAATGCTGACCAGGGCAAAGAGGACGCGATAGGCGCGGGCACCGATAAGTTTTTCGCCCCGGGGCCGGAGGGCGGCGAGGCCGCTGTGGGCGATCGCAAAGCCGACCAACAACCCCACGATGATGAAGTGACTGGGGGTTAACCAAGATAACGCTGCCATAGTGCCAAAACCATGCCTGCTGGGTGAACAAATGCCCTACAGTGCCTGCTCATCGTTATTCCCCAACGAACAGTCGACCGTAGAGATTTTCTATCGGTAGCGTGGCGTTTACTGATCCCCCTTAATCCCCCTTGAAAAGGGGGACTTCCCGCCGAGATATTAATAGCCCCTTTTTCAAGGGGGCGGCGACAGTGGGGGATCTAAGACCTGCTATCCACATTCATCGTAAAGCTTAGAAGAATATTAAGGCCAGTAAAATCGCGGCGATCGCCCCAATGGTCGTATTCACGATATTGACCAGTTCATTCGTCAACCAGGGCAGTTGTTCTTGTAGCGTTGCCCCGATGACGCTTTCTGCATTGGTGGCGATGAAAGCGGCGATCAGGCACAGTAGCGCTCCCACGGGGGTAATCAAGCCAGTCGCCAAACCGACTGCCGCCATCACCGCCGAGCCCACAACGCCCGCCAAGGTTCCTTCCAGGCTGACTGCTCCCTCGGTGCCTGCTGGAACGGGGCGCAGGGTGGTAATCAAAAAGGTGCGCTTGCCGTAGGCTTTGCCGACTTCGCTGGCGGTGGTGTCCGACAGCTTGGTGGCGAAACTGGCCACGTAGCCTAGGCTGAGCAGCCCCACCCATAAATTCGTCTCTGTCAGCCAGCCCTGTTGCGCGACGAAAATGCCGATCGCACACAGCGTCGCCGTCAGCGCGGAACCCCACACGTTTTCCGGCCCCCGCACCCCGGAACGCTTTTCGGCAATACCCGCCGCTTCTTTTTCCGCCATGCCGATGCGGGTGACGGCTGTGCCCACCAAAAAGTACACCATGACGACGGTGTAGCCCTGCCAGCCCAAACAGCCCCATACCAACACCCCCAGCACCCAGGCGTGCAGATAGCCCGCTGGGGTCAGCAGCTTTTTCGGCAGAAACCAGGCGATCGCTAGCAGTATCGAGTTGAGGGCGATCGCGACTATCCAGGGCAGGGCAGCGGGGGGCATGGCAAAGGTTCCGGAAAAATGGACGGGGGCATGTTTCCAGCATGGAGCGATCGCCCAAGCTCGTCAATCGTCCAACTGCACCCTGCTTTTTCAAAGGTTTAGCGGAAATTGGGCTGATGTATTCGCAAGCCGTTGCAGAATCGATAGAATTTTCACAACGGCAACTGGATCGAAACTGCTCCCACGAACGACATTTGCACAACTAGCCATACATTCTTCGCCATGCAAATTACCCTCAACCTTGATGATGCCTTGCTGGACGAAGCCGCCAAGCTGACGAATCTGGCTAGTCGAGAAGCGTTGATCAATTTGGCCCTGCAAGAGTTTGTGCAGTCGCACCGTCAGAAAAATCTGCTTGATTTGGCGGGCCAGATTCAGCTAGCCCCCGATTTTGACCACAAAATATTGCGTGAGATGCCCCGTGCTGCTGATTGATACCTCAGTTTGGATTGCGGTTTTTCGCGATCGCAGCGGTCAGGTTCGCCAAACCCTAGAGACTCTGATCGCTGGACGCGACATCTTAATTACTCGATTTACCCAACTTGAACTTTTGCAGGGCAGTCTCAACGACCAAGAATGGGCCACGCTTTCTAGTTATTTAGAAACCCAGACCTATGCCGAGCTTTCGCCATCGTCCTGGCAAGCTGCCGCCCGCATTTACTATGACTTGAGGCGTCAAGGGTTAACGGTGCGGAGCCCCATCGACTGCTGCATTGCCCAGGCAGCATTGGAGCACAACTTGATTTTGATTCACCGCGATCGCGATTTTGAGACCATCACCCAGGTGCGTCCCCTGCAACACCGACGCTTGGATGCCTAATCCTTTCTGTAAGGCGATCACACCAACATTTTGGGCATTGGCATCGCCGATGGCGAGACCTATTCACCCGCACAACCGACTTGGCCGGCCCTGTGTTTTGCTGGCGATAACCGTGCCCAAATTGTCGCTGAAGGGAATTGTCCGATGGGGACGCAGCAAGCCGTTGCGGGCAATCAACAATTGGTCGCGAATGGTGTAGCGGTACCGTTCGACTTTAGCGATCGGGCTTATGCCCGGGTCATGGCTGTGGTGAGTGCCGACGGCAATGAACTCTCTCTCGTCGTGGTGGATGGCAAACAGCCGCACTACAGCGAAGGGGCAACGTTGACGCAACTTACTGAGATGGCCCTCAATCTCAACGCTGATGCCGCTCTAAACCTCGACGGGGGTGGCTCAACAACGCTGATCATTGAGACCTCTAGTGGTTCTCAGCCGCTCAATGCGCCGATTCATACTAAATGGCCTCTACGGCAACGTCCGGTGGCAAATAATCTGGGCATTCGGGCTCAGCCGCCAAACTGACGCTATGTTGGATGCGGAAATGTCGAGTGGAAAAAACAAAAAAATCGAGGCGCTTAGCGCCAGGGGAGAGAGCACCAGTAGGGAATATAAAGAAATGTAAAGCAGAAGAGGGCTCTAGCGCAGCGGCACGCAGTGCAAGGGCAAAAGAGCAGAGGGCTAAGTCCTGGGGGGAGAACAGACCACCCGAAAACCGATGTCGTAGTTGCGGAGGTCGGGCGTAAGCCTGAGCCGAGACGCGGAACGGCAGAGCCTCGGATCGACGTTCCAGGCGCCGCCGCGTATCACCCGTCCGTTTTGCTCTCCTCCTGCTGTCCAAGCGGTGCCGTCGCTGGGAGCACCATCATAGGTGTAGTGCCACCCATCAGCACACCATTCCCACACATTGCCGTGGAGGTCGTACAGACCCAACCCATTGGGCAGAAATTGTCCGACTTCGGTGGTTTGCTGCCGGTAGGTGCCCTCTGGCCCCTGACCATAGCTGTAGTTGCCGTCGTAGTTGGCTAAATCGGGCGTCAGGGTCGGCCCAAAGGCAAAGGGTGTTGAGGTGTGGGCGCGACAAGCATATTCCCATTCCGCCTCGCTGGGCAGTCGATACCGTTTTCCGGTGCGGTCAGTCAGCGCCTTACAAAACGCCACCGCATCCTGCCAAGCCCCCCTTTCGACCGGACGCTGATCACCCTTAAAGTGGCTGGGATTTTTGCCTGTGATGGCAGCATATTGTGCCTGGGTTACCGCAAACTTGCCCAGGCTAAATTCCGGCACCGTCACCCGATGCTGGGGGGGTTCATCACTGAAGGCACCCGCCTCGTCCTCCGATGCCCCCATCAAAAACTCTCCACCAGGGATGTACACCATCTCCAGAGTGACGCCATTGCCCAGGTCTTCGACAAAGCATTCTGCTTCACCAGCAATGCGCTCGACAATGTCACCACGCTCATTCACCCGCATCGTCTCAAATGGATAGCTTTGGGCCGTCATCCCCCACCGTTCTGACCAATGAGGCACTCTGGGATTTACGGGTTGGGCTGGCTCCCCTATTGCATTTGCTGGTTCAGGTAGTTGACGACGAAGTTTCTGCGCTACGGCCTGAAACTTGCGGCCCAAGCTACCGACCTTCGTCAACTGCGTGGGTAAGTGACCGGGCGGGGCTGACAGGTTATAGGTATAGCCTTCGGGTTCTTTCCAATAGCCTTCCGGGGGCTTCCAACCGAGCTGGATGCCTACCGTTCGCATCGTTTCGAGATCGACATGGGCCCCCGCGCTTTCCCATGCCGCAATTTGCAAGCTCAAACCAAAGCGATCGCTCGAATAGGCTTGCCAGAGTTGGTCAATGGTTTGTAAATCGGTCGCCGGAAAATTTTCCCAATCTTCGCCCCGCAGCCAGCCCGCCGTCGTGCGCCCAGCAATTTTCAGCATCTGTTGGCGGGTGAATTGATCGGCTTCCTGCCACTGTTGCGATCGCAGCAGTTCCACCAAGGGCTGATAATCAATGCCCCGGGCTGACCGCAGGGGGATATCGATCGCTGGCAGCTGGATTTGGGATGGCTCTGGCAACGCTGGCTGAGTTATCTCAGGTGGGGAAAACAGCCGAGAGACCATCGCGCGGACATCGCCACGCACGGATAATGCCTGCAATGTTTTAATCACCAGGGGCCGCACATCGCGATCGCGTAAATTCAGCAGCTTTTGCAAATCTTGCAGATCCGCGATCGCGTCATCGCCCAAAGGATATTCCACCTCAATTTCAGCCAAAAGCGCCTGACGATAAGTGTCGAGGTGCGCCTGCTTTTGGGCATAAGGTTGCAGCTCTTGAGTTTCTAACTCGGCAGCCCGCTGGGGCGGGAGTTGGAGTTGCTGTTGCAGCGTATTTAGATAAACCCGTCCGGCTCCCCCGATCTGCCCTCGGCGAATTTTGCTACGAATGGCTTCGCGATAGGTGAGTTCGCGGGTGGCGATCGCGGCCTTCGCAATCTGAATGGCTTGCCCCTGCCGCGCATTAAAAATTTCTGGCGACATGGTGGGGGCCACCTTCTGCACCTGGGTCCGCAAATAGTCGTGCAGTTGCCCCACCGAAATGTAAGCATTTCCCCGCTTGGCAGCCGCCCCCGTCCGTAAGCCCTCAGTCAGGTAGCGCGTATAAACCGACAACGGTTCACCCTCTTGTTCCAGAGCGTAGTTGCGGGCTGTTGCCGCCGTCAAGACCACCCAGCCCTTGCCCCCCAGTTCCGCTTCCAGATCAACGCCGCCGTCATCCATGGTCAAAAAGCCCTCAGCAAAGGCCGCCCCAAAGCAGCAGTCCAGAATGATCACCTTGCGCTGGGCGTAGCAGTTGCCCATCACCCGCTTCACAAACTCCGCTTCCACCGCCGTCCCCGGATTCAGCCGACCGTTGTCGAAGAGTTGCGTTTGCGCTGTGGTGAGATAAAACTCCCCGGTCATGTCTTTGATGCCGTGCCCGGTGAAATAAAACAGCGCCAGATCCGACTTCGCCAGCCGCCCAAACACTGCCCCAATCTGGCTACGCATGGTGCCCACATCCGGGTCAATCAGAGGAATCACCTCATCAAAGCCGCCAATCTCCGGCTCCGCCAGCACCGTGTTCATCGCATTCACGCCATTGGCAGGACATTGGAGCGTTTTCAATCCACTGCCATAGTTGCCAATGCCAATTAACAGGGCGACTTTTTTACCCATGCCCGCTTCGTCAATGCCCGTGTTTCGCCTCTTCTATTAAACCCTCGATTCACCGCAAATTCGTTATCGAGAGGATGAGCCAAAGACCTGGCGCAGCATCAGCTATCCTGTGCCAGGTCTTTGGCGGCGGCGACCAGCTTTTCGAGGGTGGCGTCCAGGTCTTCGGGGCGCAGGTTCTCAACGGTAAGCTCGCGATCGCCCGCCTTGACCGTAAAGCTAATGGGCTTGCCCGGTAAACGCCCCTGCACTTCTTGCCCCAGTCGCTTGAGATTAGCGATCGTGACTTCAGCGGTGAGGATACTCCACAACCAGGCGGCCCCCATGCCGCCTTTGGGCGCTGCCGGGTCGGCCACCCGTTCCACCCGCTCCACTTCATCAAAGCCATTCATCTCGCGAAACAGCAGTTCAGTTACCGTTTCTTGCTGGGCCTCGGGCATGTCGGCATCGGCCTCGCGCCAATCAATGATGAGCCGGATCGTGTCTGCCATCGGTCGTACTCTTCCTGGTTAATCAACGTGGTTGAGACCACGATACGCTGTGAGCCGTCGGGCGCGTCACCTTAATTGCAGCGACCTGGAATCGACGCAAGACACGCGGCAGGCCGGCGGCACCGCTGTGGCAGTATCCTCTGGTTCCTACCGTGGCATCGACCAGGTCACAGCGACTCTAACAGCAGGCCGCCCCACTCGCCGAGGTGCTACTAGCCCAGCCGGACGTGACTCCAGCATGTTGCCCCGTCCGGCTGGCTGCGATCGCCGCAGTTCGTTTACGATCAAATGGCTGACAACTGATTTGAGGTGGGCGAAAGGCATGACGGGGACTCCAGATGTCCTAATTGTGGGCGGCGGTGTGATGGGTTTGGCGATCGCCCTCAAGTTGCGGCAAGCCTCACTGTCGGTGACGGTGCTCAGCCGCAACTTTCTCGAAGGAGCGAGCCACGTCGCAGCAGGCATGTTGGCCCCCGGTGCCGAAGACCTGCCCCCCGGCCCCCTATTAGATTTGTGTCGCCAGAGCTTGCAGCGCTATCCCGATTGGGTGCAAAAGCTCGAATCCCTCACGGGGCAATCCGTCGGTTACTGGCCGAACGGCATTCTTGCCCCGCGCTGGCAGCGTCCGGTTGATGTGAGCGATCGCCCTGACACCCAGGGCCGCTGGATTGATGCTGCCCAGTTATCTCATTATCAACCTGGTTTGCCGACGGAACTCGCCGGAGCCTGGTGGTACGAAGAGGAAGGGCAGGTAGATCCGCGATCGCTCTCCCACACCTTGCTCACCGCCGCCCGAGAAGCGGGGGTCGAGATTCACGAAGGCGTCGAGGTGCAGGGATTCGTGCAGCGATCGGGCCAGGTGCAACAGGTGCAGACCACGGCGGGGCCGATGCGGGCCGACCATTATGTGCTGGCGACCGGCGCTTGGAGCAACGACCTGCTGCCGATTCCCGTGACGCCGTTAAAAGGGCAAATGGCCGCCGTGCAAGTGCCCCCCGACGCGGCCCCGGCGCAACCGCTCCAGCGCGTCCTGTTTGGCGAAGACAAGATTTACATCGTGCCCCGCCGCAATGGCCGCATCGTGCTCGGAGCCACCTGCGAGGATGTCAGTTTTACCCCCGGCATCACTGCCGCCGGTATGGCCCACCTGTTCTCAAAAGCGGTGCAGCTGTATCCCCCCCTGCGCGACTTTCCCGTGCAGGAAACCTGGTGGGGGTTTCGCCCCACCACGCCGGATGAAGCGCCGATTCTCGGCCCCAGCACCTGCCAAAACCTGACCCTCGCGACCGGCCACCACCGCAACGGCATTTTGCTGATGCCCATCACCGCCGAGATTGTGTCAGACTACATTCTGGGTCGCGTCACGCCCTTGCTCGCGCCCTTTACCTGGCAACGCTTCGAGCGTTCGACGCCCGCACTGCCCGTCCCTTTACCGACGACACCTGCTATGACTTTACTGGCTACCCCTTCCTCCCCCAATCAGGCCCCTCAGGGATTTGAAGATACGCCCCTGGAAATTGCCGGACGCAAGTTTACCTCGCGGCTGATGACGGGCACGGGGAAATATAGCGACTTTGAAGTGATGCGTCAGGCGATCGCCGCCAGCGGTAGCGAAATCGTCACCGTCGCCGTCCGTCGGGTGCAAACCAACGCCCCCGGTCATGAGGGGTTGGCGGAAGCTCTAGACTGGTCCAAAATCTGGATGCTGCCCAACACCGCCGGTTGCAAAACCGCCGAAGAAGCCGTGCGCGTAGCCCGTCTCGGTCGCGAAATGGCGAAACTGCTGGGCCAGGAAGACAACAACTTCGTGAAGCTGGAGGTGATTCCCGACGCGAAGTACCTGCTGCCCGACCCCATTGGCACGTTAGAAGCTGCCGAACAACTGGCTAAAGAAGGCTTTGCCGTATTGCCCTACATCAACGCCGATCCCCTCCTGGCGAAGCGGTTAGAAGAAGTGGGCTGCGTGACGGTGATGCCCCTGGGTTCCCCCATCGGTTCCGGGCAGGGCATTCGCAATGCCGCCAACATCAAAATCATTATCGAAAACGCCAATGTGCCTGTGGTGGTGGATGCGGGCATTGGTACCCCTAGCGAAGCCGCAACAGCCATGGAAATGGGGGCCGATGCGCTGTTGATCAACACCGCGATCGCCAAAGCCCAAAATCCCGTGGTGATGGGGCAAGCCATGGGCATGGCAACGATCGCCGGACGCATGGCCCACACCTCCGGTCGCATTCCTATCAAAGCCTACGCTAGCGCCAGTTCCCCATTGTCCGGTCGCATCACCGAGTAATGGCGGATTGGACCCCTATTGCGATTAGCATTGGGGCCGTCGGGGGAGCCCTGAGTCGCTATTATCTGTCGTTGTATTGGCTGCAGCGGTTGGGCGATCGCTTTCCCTACGGCACCCTGTGCGTCAACCTCACGGGCGCTTTGATGATTGGCTTTTTGGCCACGGTCGCGCCGCTCTGGGGCCTCTCAGAATTCTGGCAACAGCTGCTCATGACCGGCTTTCTTGGGGCCTACACCACCTTTTCCACCTATATGTTGGATACGGTCAAACTGTTCAGCAGCCAACAGCGACTCCCTGCCTTGGGCTACTGGCTGGGCAGCGCCAGTCTGGGGCTCGTGTGTGTAGAACTGGGGATTTGGCTAGGGGGACTGTGGCGCTAGCGATCGCGGCACAGCTCTGGCCGCATCGACATCCATCAAAAGCCTGAGCCACTGGCTTGCCTAGCCCTGCCGGGCATCACCAGTGGCTCAGATTTAAGGAAACTATCGAATCATGGGCATTGACCCAATCACTCGCGAGTTAGAAGAACAACTGCGTTTGCAGGTTCAAGAAGTAGAGGTTGCCATTGTCGTCAAAGTTATTGGCATTGGTAATCCAATAAAACGACGGCATGATCGCAATGTTTGGCGACAGCGGATAGCGATACGACACCTCAAGCTCTTGCTGGGTGCCGCCATCGCCGCCCCCCGCCACCAAAAACTCCCGACCGTCCAAGATATCGAACGGAATGACATAGGAAATGGTGCCGAGCGCCCCTTCTTTGAACAGATCGGGGAAGGCGAGGCCAAACTGGAAAGATTGGGCATCGACCGAGCCGAGGTCATCGTCATCGTCGATGAGGTTGGTGCTGCCATAGCTATAGCGCCCAAACAGTCCCAACCAGTCTAATGCCGCCCAGTCAAAGTTCACCAAAAAGGTGTCAGCGGTGGCCGCATCCAGCGCCCCGCCAAAACCATCATCCGCTAAACCATACAGGGGCTCACTCACGGCGCCACCGATTTGACCGGCCCCATTGGGTACCAGCCGCGAGCGGGTATACAGCAGTCTGAGGTTCACGTCACTCACTGGTTTCAAGCCCAGTTGCGCTGAGAGGGTATGCGCCCCGCCAAACAGTCCCCGACTGGGATCGGGCACAGCCGTGCTGGTGAGGAATTCAGTGTTTTCTGCCAGCCAGCCAACCCGGAAATCTGCCCAATCAGCGATATCCCAAACCATGACTGCGCCCGTGCCACGATCGACAGCGTTCACTTGGGTGCCCCCACTGGAGTTAAAACTATTGGCCCCGGTGAGGAAGAAGGTGTAACGGTTGTTGTCAAAGAAGCGATACCAGTTAATCCGCGGCCCGATCTCTAGAGAGACCTTGTCACTGATGGGGAAACCGTAGCTGAGTTCGCGGATATAAACATCGTTGATGCTGCTTCCCGGTGTCCCTGTTTGTAAGGTAAAGGGGGCCCCAAAGGTATTGAATAAACCGGCAGAGGTATAAATGTTGGAACTCGCGGTGCCATCGCCCGCTACGAACTGTAGAGTGAGTCGGTCGGACCCCGTGAATGAGCTGTCAAAGTTAATCCACGTGTAGTAGCTAAAGTTGACCTCAGGGTTGGTGTCGATGGTTTGGACAATCGGGTCGCCCTGGGCATCGCGTCCGCCGACAAACGCATTCCCGGCAAACGTCCGCTCGGTCAAGATCGGGGCGTCTCTAAAGCCACTATTGATGTGAGCAAAGACGTTGCCTCGCAGTTTGGTGACAGTGGCAAACTGGTTGGCACGCAGTTCCGCAACGTCAGCTTCAAGGGCATCGACGCGGCCACTCAGTTCCGCCAGTTCAGCGGCAAATTCTTCCGATAGTCGCTGGATGGTCGCCAGGTCGTCGGCAGTGACGCCATTGTCCGTAATGAGAAACCGAATGGCATCCAGACAAGAATTGAGTCCGGCGGCAAACTCATACCGCGTCATGAAGCGATCGCCCCGATAGGTGAAATCGGGATATCCCTCGATGCAGCCATACTCTTCCACCAAACTGGCGAGAGCCTGATAAGCCCAAGCATCGACCGAAACATCAGTTAACTCAGTGATTTCTGATATCTGGGCTAATTGCCTGGGGGCGATCGCACCCAGGGCCTCGGCCTCAGTCGTCACATAGGGGGCAATGGCATCGGCAGTGGCAGCAGCTAAATCAGCGACCTGAATAGGCGCCAGGTCTGCCTCGATGACAGGTGCAGCCATCCCTAGCCAGTTACGTTGAACTTCCGTTGCCCCTGCCGCATCAGCTAATGGCTGTCCGCTGGGCTCGACGCCGATTTGAGCGATGGTTGCCAATTCCGCGTTGGCATCGGTCGTCAGTGCCGCCTGGTCAATCGTTAAGTGATCGGTAAAGGTGGCGGTCGTCAGATCAACGGCAGGAGAGGTGGCCGCGTCCTCTTCGATCAGTGACTCCGAGGCAATGGCAGGGAGCGCGATCGTCGAAGCCAACATCAAACCGGCTAGACCACCGTACTGAGCACACCTGACTCTAGCAGGCTGCATCAGCCCCTGCCAAACAGA
Organism: Leptolyngbya iicbica LK; assembly: GCF_004212215.1. NCBI lineage: Bacteria > Bacillati > Cyanobacteriota > Cyanophyceae > Leptolyngbyales > Leptolyngbyaceae > Leptolyngbya > Leptolyngbya iicbica. The sequence continues at coordinate 71,725 of NZ_QVFV01000002.1, read as the reverse complement.
CATATGAGACATATTTCTACTCACACCAAATTAATACGGTGAAAGTAACAACGCTTTTGTATACAAGTAGTATTCAAAACAACAAAAACCATTGTTTTCGGTGCCTTAAAGTCCCGCAAAATTAGCAATGAAATATGTTTGTCATGAACTTCTCTGCGGCCAATGCCAGTTTCAATACTTTGCAAATCAAATGGCGTGGGTTGCATCAGCCATAGAACAGCGTTGATGGCAGCCTTAGCATCAGGCTGGAGGCTCTACTTCGGAGTCTAATGCTCAAGGGAATCGAATATTTTTAAGGGTTCTTAGAAAACGCTGTGAGGACGGCCCAATGTAGTTGCCTTGATACCACTTCTTTAATCCCCGCATAAGTGCCATTGGACTAGTGAGCCTTGCTGCCAGAGCTGAGACTGTCGTTGCCAGAAGTCAGCCTTGGACTAGGAAATTCGGCGATCGCTCCACTCCAACTTTTCGCGTGCTGTCGGCGCAGATCATAGTGACAACAGGGCTTCACGCTTGCTGAGGAGAAGTGCCCGCCAGTAAAGTTGAATTAACAACGGGCATTAGAGAACAAGTCAATGACGGCATCAACAGCGTTCGAACAACTATGTCGAACATTAGCAGGGACGTTTCAAAATCGCGATCAGGCCCTAGCTGATCCCGCTTGGTATGTTCACCTGCGACTCTGGTGTTCTCCAACACGCCTATTTGTTGAAGACAGTGTCACCTTCTTGATCGAGCAAGCTAGCGCTGCATTTGACCAAGCCCCTTATCGGCAAAGAGTCTTGAGAATCAGAAACGAGACTGACCAGCTCACGGCTGAATATTATGCGTTAAAGAATCCGCTGGCCTGGCAGGGGGCAACGCAAGCTCCCGAGCGTCTGCAAGCACTTCAACCTGACGACTTACAAACTTTAGTGAATAGTCGTTTGTCTATTCAGAGCCGAGCCGAAGGCAACACTATTCGTTTTGAGGCGAGGCAGCAGCCGGGGCAATATTGTCAGTTTGTTGTCAATGGTGAAACCAAACTAGTAGAGCTGGCATTTGATGCGATCGCGACTAGCCCTGACAACTCTATTGCAGCCGCCTTTTGGATGTACGACAAAGGGATTGATGCCGCCACCCATAAACCCACCTGGGGAGCCCTGCACGGCCCATTCAAATTAATCAAGACGCACGATGACAGCGCTCAACTCCCTGATCCCGTTAGCTCGCAATCTGCTTAGGGTTGTTTTGCAAGGCTTCTTCTTCGGTTTCGTAGAGCTCAAAGACCGAATCCATCATGGTGACTTCGAACACCAGCTTAGCTTCGGGATGGACATTACAAATGCGGAAACTGCCCTGGACTTTATCGGCGTCACGCATTCCCGCTACTAAGGACGTCAGGCCAGAGCTGTCAATAAAGTTGACCTGGCTGAGATTAATGACGACATGAGGGCTCAGTCTAGAAATGCAGTCCTGGAGGTTGAGACGAAACTGCCAAGCAGTCGTGATGTCTAACCGCCCAGTGGGCGTAATCACGATAACTTGTCGGCCATCATCAGTAGTGTGCGTTTTCTGATCCATAACCTTTTAATGACATACCTCCGCCTTTAAGATGCACCTTTGTGAGGTCAATCTAACAGACCATTTGTAAACGAGTGGGGGCGACTTGCTTTGAGATAAAATTCCCAAATTTGGCAAATCTTGTTGGCGATCTTCAAGCCCTCAATCTTGATGATGAAAAGTTGGACGACTCAACTGCGTGGCAAACTTCAACCTTGCTCAGCCAGCCTCTGGTTAGCATGCCCAAAGATAGCGCAATCCTACCGTGTGCAACCGCTCAATCAACTATCGAGAGAGTCCAGAAGCCAAAAACCATAGGCGCAGACGTTTACCTAGCGTCTTAAGCAACCAAATCTTGAGTCGCACCGCAACTGTTCCCCTTAGCGGTCAATCGCATCATCAACCAATAACAACGTATTTAGAATGTATTGAGATATTGGCATCTCGGGCATAAAGAACCTCCCACTTCTGGTATCTAATTGTAAACGACTGTTTCATTACGGTTACAACCCCGCGAAACTGCCAGGAATGACGAAAAGCCCGTGATAGTATGCGTTTCGTAGATTTGAACAATCTGGAGAAAAGCTCTTGACCCTGCGAGTTGCCGTTGTCGGAGGCGGGCCAGCGGGCTCCTCTGCTGCTGAAACCTTAGCCAAAGCTGGAATTGAAACCTATTTGCTAGAACGCAAGCTGGATAATGCCAAGCCTTGCGGTGGTGCGATTCCTCTCTGTATGGTCGATGAATTTGACCTCCCCCCCGAGATCATTGACCGACGGGTGCGGAAGATGAAGATGATCTCTCCTTCAAATATTGAAGTCAATATTGGCAGCACGCTTAAGCCTGATGAATATATCGGGATGTGCCGTCGTGAAGTGCTGGATGGATTTTTGCGCGATCGCGCTGCCAAGCTCGGTGCCAAGCTCATCAATGGCACGATGTATAAGTTAGAGCTCCCCCAGACCGATAGCGACCCCTACACGCTGCACTACACTGAGCATCGTCCCGATGGGTTGGTCGGCGACGACAGAACCCTGCAGGTTGATCTGGTGATCGGTGCGGATGGTGCTAATTCGCGTGTAGCCAAGGCTATCGATGCGGGCGATTATAACTATGCGATCGCGTTCCAAGAGCGCATCCGTATTCCTGACGACAAGATGGCCTATTACGAAGAATTGGCTGAAATGTACGTCGGTAATGATGTCTCCCCCGACTTTTACGCTTGGGTTTTCCCCAAGTACGATCACGTCGCAGTGGGCACTGGGACCATGCGGGTTAACCAGGCCAAGATTAAGTCTCTGCAAGCGGGTATTCGTCAGCGCGCGGCTAAGCGTATCGAAGGCGGCGAAATCATTAAAGTTGAGGCCCACCCCATTCCTGAGCATCCTCGTCCACGCCGGGTGGTCGGTCGGGTTGCCTTGGTGGGTGACGCGGCAGGTACCGTCACCAAATCTTCTGGTGAGGGCATTTACTTTGCCGCCAAGTCGGCTCGCATGTGTGCCGAAACCATTGTCGAACTTTCCCACGCGGGTCAGCGTATTCCGACTGAGGCTGACCTAAAGACTTACATCAAGCGTTGGGATAAGGAGTATGGAGCGACTTATCTGGTACTCGACCTGCTGCAGCGCGTTTTCTATCGCACGGATGCAACGCGAGAAGCGTTCGTTGAGATGTGTGCCGATATGGATGTGCAGAAGCTGACCTTTGACAGCTATCTGTATAAAACGGTCGTTCCCGCCAATCCCTTGACGCAGCTCAAAATTACGGCCAAGACCGTTGGTAGCTTGTTGCGGGGCAGTGCTTTATCACCCACTCGCACCTGGTAGACCGAGTTTTCCTTGACACACTCCCACAGCCGAGGCGGTCAAAACCCCCTCGGCTTTTTTGTTGTTGTGTTGTGGGTAATTGAGATGAGAAGCATTGAGGCACCGCTACTGTGGTGCCCTCAATCAAGCATGATCAAGCTCTTTGGAGGAGTTGAATATGATGGCGGTGCAGGATGCCCGCTAACTCCGGCACAACTGCTTCGATGTCACCTTTGACCGATTTGCGCAGCTTGTTGTACACACCAATGATGGGACCAGAGGTGTACTGAATGCGGTGATCAGTGACGCTCAAGATGAGGTCGGCCGTGCGCGATCGGTGTTGTTCCAGGTAAGCAACGGGATCGCCGGATGTCATGGCTTCTTGCCAAAGCGGATCTAAAACTTCTAGGGTAGATGGCAACATGCGGCTAATTGCGCCTGGAATGTAAGTCGGGCCGATGCCTTTGACTATCCGATGGGCGGTTTTGAGCGCTACGCCCGAGACGCCACTTTTTTGAGAAACATGAGTTGTAATCAATTGGTCACAGTCATTGACGATGCTCGCCTGCACTGCCGAGTCTTTAGTCAAATCGTCAAGGGCCATAGTGATGCTCCATCGCTGTTCACACTTGCCTATTGATTGTTCACATATTTGAAGCTAAATCAACGGTTGAACCCTAAGGTTCGAACTTCCTTCATATAAATGTGTGTTTCTTGTCAGGGAAAATACGGGGATGCCCCTTCGTCTTCACCGCTTCGTTACAATTCGACGCTCAAGTATTTTTGCAGAAACTCAAGAGCTAGAGAGTGCGGCTAAGTGACCAGACAGTGGAAGGTTCCCTGTCAGGTGTCAGTCCTGTTGTTGTGAGCAGATTCTGATGCGATCGCGGTTGCTAGTTGCCGGTTAATTCCATTGACCCCGCATCCAGACAGCAGCCCAAGTCTTTGTCGGACTTTTATCAAGCGCAATGACTCACGATACTAATGCGACTCCCAACGATGAAATTGGGAGCAGCGATCGCGATCGCAAAAAAGAAAACGCTTCCCTGAGCCCCTTCATGGCTCCCTAAAATGCTGAAGCGACGCGATCATCGCGTCGCTTCAGCCGCAACAGGAGGTTTGCTAATTATTTAATAGCCGTTGGCAATGAGCATTTACCGTTCCAGTGAAACGCTCTCAGACCCGGCTAAACAACAGTTTCCACTCCTGCTGCTTCTTCGCGGAAGGCCCAGCGCAGCAGCAATGGTGCGACTAGCGTCGTGAGAATCACCATGGCGATGATGGCAGCTTGCAGAGGGCGATCGAGCGTACCGCTAGCGGCCCCGATGCCCGCAAAGACCAAACCGACTTCCCCCCGAGGAATCATGCCCACGCCGACGGCCAAGCGATTGACTGGCTCTTTGCCAAAGACCGCCCAGCCGGTAATGGCTTTACCGATAATGGCGACCACAATTAGAAAGGCCGCGATGATCAAGCCAGCGCGGTTTTCCGGATGAATCGGGTTTAAGACCCCAAGGTCTACCCGTGCGCCTACGGTGACGAAGAAGATGGGCACCAGAACATCGGCAATGGGAATGATTTGTCGATCCAACTCTTTGCGCTGGTCGGTTTCGTCAAGCACGAGACCGGCGGCAAATGCACCCAGGATGGCTTCTAAATGGACGACTTGGGCAACAAAGGCCAAGGCCAGGGCAAAGGTTAACGCTGGAATGACGAGGTTGCCACGAGTCTGCAAACGATCGGCAATGCTGCCAAAGACTTTGTTGAATCCCCGCCCGACCAGAATTGCGCCGAGCAAAAAGCCGCTGGCACTGGCAATCAAAATGGCCACGTTGGTGAGCGATACGTCACCAGTTTTAGCCAGACTAGCGACGACAGCCAGAACGATTATACCGAGCACGTCGTCCATGACAGCCGCACCCACAATGATTTGACCTTCTCGCGATCGCAGTTGTCCCAACTCTGACAGCACCTTCGAGGTAATGCCGATACTGGTTGCGGTCAGCGCTGCACCAGCAAAAATTGCCGGCAGTGCAGCCACATGAAAGATCGCCATCAGGCCAACAGTTCCCAAGGCAAACGGGGCTACCACCCCGACGACGGCAACAATTGCGGCTTGCCAACCAACTTTTTGCAGCTCTTTCAGGTCCGATTCCAACCCGATTTCAAACAGCAAAATGATGACACCCAGTTCGGCCAGGACGGAAATAATTTCGCCCTGGGTTTCAAACACATAGTTCAGGGTTTCGCCAGAGGTGCCCATCAAGACTTGCAAGGCGTTCATCAAGACGGAACTAGAGGCTTCGACTCCAGCTTCTGGAAAAACCAACAGATGTAAGGCAGAAACCCCGACCAACACCCCGCTGACCAACTCTCCGAGGACTGGGGGTAAGCCGATTAACTTTGACAACTCGCCGCCCAACTTACTGGCGAGATAAACCACCATGAGGCTGAGCAATACCCCAGCCAAAATGAGGGGAGCGGCTTCTTCTGAGGGCACCTCCGCGAGCACGGAGGAAACGACAAGGGAATGATTCACCAAATCGGGAGAGAGCATTGCAGACATTTCCTAACGACGTTGAAAAGTGGTTGAGTGAGGTTTGGTCACCGCCATTGTCGAGACTCTGGCGATGTGAGTGAACAGGGCTACCTGATGCAAGCACCAAGCACAGGAAGCAAGGCGCTGATTACAATCAGCGCGACGACACAGTCATCCATCCTGCCCCAGGGGAAGATAGGATGACTGCAAGACTGATGAGGCTCTGAGAGGCAGGGAAGATTGCGGTCTCATCCCTACCCTTGGCTAAAACGATCGTGCTAGCTAATGGAAGACGGCATTACCGTTGCGCTATCCTCAGGAGTCTCCTCTAGCAGCGTCAGAGCACCCTCGAGCGCTGCGACACGATTGGCCACGATGTGCGCATCGGGCACAAAGCGACGGACCCCAAGCTTGTTTAACCGACGCATCGCTTGTTCCGACGCCCCTGCGATAAACACCGGGCGATCGTTTTCACTTGCATCTTGGATCATATTTTCCAGCGAAAGCGACGCCGTTACCCCGAGCATGGGGACATCATGCAAATCCAGCACCAAGACTTTATGGTCTTTCATGGCGTTATGTTCACGAGCGATCGCCTTAGCCACCCCAAAGATCATGGGCCCACTGAGGTGAAAGAGCAACACACGACCGTTAGCGCGATCGAGCAGCGCTTGTTCCTCGGCGGTCATCTGCAGGTCTTCATCTTCATCCGCATCAGTGATGGTTTTGACCCCTTCAGCTTGCAGCTTAGTCAAGCGATCAATCGTGAGAATGTTAGCGACAAACATGCCGACGCCCACCGCCACAATCAGATCCACAAACACAGTGAGGAACAGCACGCCGTACATGATCATCGTGCCTTTCCAAGAAACGCTATGCGCCCGTTTGAGGAAGCTCCAATCCAAAATATCAAAGCCCACCTTCATGGCGATACCCGCCAATACCGCCAGGGGAATCGGTGCAATCAAGCCTGCCGCCCCCAGCACGACCACCATGAGCAATAAGGCCCGCACCAGACCAGAAAGAGCCGTCCGCCCCCCAGTTTGAATATTGACAACGGTGCCCATCGTCGCCCCAGCTCCTGGCAAACCGCCAAAGATACCTGACATCAGGTTGCCGATGCCCTGGCCAATTAATTCCTTATCCGATTGATGCTGAGTGCGGGTTAAGCTGTCGGCCACCATAGATGTCAGCAGGGCGTCAATGCAGCCCAAAGCGGCCAGCATCAAAGCATCGATCAACATGATCTGAAACTGAGCCACCGTAAAGGTGGGGACTTGTAGTGCTGGCAAACCCGTCGGAATCGCCCCAATCCGGCGAATGTCGGCATCCCCAAAGAACGCAATTGACAGCAAAGTTCCGGCAATTAGCACTACCAACTGCGGCGGCAGAATGCGCCTAAAGCGCTTTGGCATGAGGAATAATACCGCAATGGTAAACACAGCCAGAATCACTTCTGGAGCTACAGCATTACTCAATAATTCAGGCAGGTTGGTGAGGGTGCCAACGACGCCGCCTTTGGGACTAGGCTGTCCTAAAAACGGGCCAATTTGCAAAATGATCAGAATCACCCCGATCCCAGACATGAAGCCAGAAATCACGGTGTAGGGCATCAATGTGACGTATCGGCCCAGCTTGAGCAAGCCAAAAATAATTTGTAAAATCCCCGCCATCATGACCACCGTAAAGGCCATGGCCATACCATTTTCTGGGTTGGCGGCGATTAATTCGGCGATAATCGCCGTCATGACCACCGTCATCGGGCCGGTGGGTTCAGAAATGAGGGTGGGAGTACCGCCAAAGAGCGCGGCAAAAAAGCCGACCAGAACAGCGCCGTAGAGACCAGCAGCAGGGCCAGCACCGGATGCAACACCAAAGGCCAGTGCCATCGGTAAAGCAATCACGGCTGCCGTCACACCGCCAAAGAGATCTCCGCGCAAATTGTTGAAGTTTATGCGGTTTGTCAGTGCCATCGCGAACACCTGAATTTATATTGAAGAAAGCAAATGCAGCTATTTAAAACGATTGCTTCTGTTCTATGAAGAGAATATCATTCCGCTAAGAATTCGAGCCTTTAAGACCAATGTTGATATTGATTTTTTAATATTAAGCTTGCTTATTTTTAGAGTTGCAAAAACTAATCAGTTGTCAATCTAATTTGGTGCTACGAGGTTGGGCGATCTCTCTAGACGTATCAGTCTACTGGTTGACAACGTCAGTCATGAAAAGTTGTTGGTATATGGTTGAGGAGCGTCGGTAATCGGTTGGAGTGTCTGAGCTAACCTTTGGCAATTCCCGCGATTGACGCCCCCAAGCAACCCCCTTAAACCTCATTTGCAAACAAACCGGGGTATTAGTCAGGGAAAATTCAATGGGCGAATTGCGATCGACCGTCATTATGAAAACTGATATTCGTGGCTTTACTAATACCGTAGGCCGCCTATCAGAGGCGGAGTTAAGCACGCTGTTGTCAGAGCACAAGCAATTTATTTTAGACCTGGTCGCCAAGCAAGATGGCCAACTGGTGAAAGGAGAAGGGGACGCCTTTTGGCTGACATTTCCCAGCGTCACCGATGCGGCCTTGGCGGCCAGCGCTATCCAAGCCGAGTTGCGCCTAGAGCAGACGGGCAAAAGCGATGACGATCGCCTTGCAGTTCGCATCGTGATTGTATTAGGCGACGTATTGCATCAAGGTAATGACATTTTTGGCGCACCTGTTAACCTCGCCGCCCGTCTAGAGTCGGTCACGCCGCCAGACGAAATCTATCTCTCGCAAGCGGCCTGTCTCGCGTTGAATGCGGCGGAGATCAACACCTCATATGTTGGTGAATTCTCGCTCAAGGGGATGACCCAGACGACTCAGGTCTACAAGGTCAATCTGCAACATCGCACCCGCGTGCTCCCAGACCAAGTCATCGTGATTTCTGACCTGACTAACTACAACATCTACGCCAAGACTCATAGTATTCAGCAAGTTGAGCAGGTGTTAACGCAGCATGAGCTGCTACATAAGCAGGTGTGTCAAAAGTTTGGTGGCGACATCAATATGTTTATTGGTGATGCGTGCATAATGCTGTTTGATTCAGTTGAGACGGCACTGGCGGCGGTTGATGCACTGGTGTCAGACTGGCAAGCCTTTCAGCAGACCCATCAGGTCTCCTGCGCGATGACCGTCGGCATGCATAAAGGCGATATTTACCTGTTCCGAACATATGTTTATGGTGAAGCGTTTCATCTTGCGTCTGGAGTGCAGGTGCTGGCCTCTAAGCTCACTCCGGCGGCCAGTAGTCGTACGTTTGTTTCCAGCCAAGTAAGGGCGGAAATTCAGGATCAGGATTGGTTGGCTAGATTGCACTTAGTGGACGTTCCACCCAAGTTACGCGAACGCTTTCAGTTTCTAGAACAATTTGCGGTGTATGACTTGATAGCGCCGACCTAAGAGAAGAAGGGCACTTTGTAAGCATTTATATAAATGACGTGGTTTAGATAGTTCGGCTTTGTCGATTTTCTGCAGTCCGGCGTTCACGCATTGCAACCGCATCGTTAAAGCTTTAATGCAGAGACATCACAATCAAAGTCGCCGTTGTCGTGACACCCGTGACAAGAATTTGCCAGATCAAAAAGTGACACTGCTCTGTTCGATACAGTGTCACTTCATATCGTCAACCGTTAGGATTAGCTGCCTGAGTAAGATCAACGGCAGATTCATCAATCCCTAAAGATATTTTTCGAGTGTGTTTGCCAGAGTCGTTTTGGGAACGGCACCAACAACCATATCAACCCGTTGACCACCCTTGAAAATCATCAACGTTGGAATGCTGCGGATACCATACTGACTCGCAACACTAGGGTTTTCGTCAGTATTCAACTTAACGACCTTGACTTGACCGTCGTACTGTTCAGAAATTTCATCAACGACGGGCGCAACCATCCGGCAAGGTCCACACCAGGGTGCCCAAAAATCAACGAGAACAGGAAGTTCACTTTCAAGCACGTCTTGCTTGAAGGAAGAATCAGTTACTTGTACGGCTGCCATGCCTCAGATGTCCTTACCTTTCCTAATCACCAAAATACTACCATAGCCAATGTCGCGTCAGTTCTTTGAGTGGCGTTGCATTCAGACACACTCTGAGCGATCGCTCCAACTCACCTGTCCTGCCAGGCTTCCGATCAAGCGATGCGGAAACTTTGCCTCACCGCCTCAAACCGTTGGTACGAATCAGCTAGAACTCTTGGCCCTGATCGCCCTGGCGATGCGATGCATGGAGAGCACAGCCATATTGTCAGCACTGGTAATGACCTTAGAGTAAGGGTTTGAGATCTTGCACAAGCTGCTCAGCGGTACGTACGCCTTCGATGCGTTGAGCGGGTTGCCCTTGCTTAAACAGAACTAATGTTGGGAGAGCGTGAATCTGGTACTGCGAAGCAAGTTGAGGATAGCGATCCGTATCAATTTTCACGACTTTGAGCTGTCCCTGTAATTGGGTATTTACCTGCTCTAAAATTGGGGCCATCATTTGACAGGGGCCACACCAAGTTGCGTAGAAATCGACTAGCACGGGGCGATCGCTCTGGGCCAGCAAATCTGCAAAGCTCGTGAACTGTTGTTTGGTTGCCACGCTGCTCACCACTTTTGACTCAACAAGTCCATCCTAGTTGACCCATTGAGTCGTCGGGGCTAGAAAACCGAATCTCTTTACGGGAGGATAACCGGATGGCGTAAGATAACCCCTTGGATTGAAGTTGTGACAGGAGAGCGGTAGATGGCAGGGCAATTGACCGATCAAGTAGCCGTGGTAACGGGTGGCTCGCGAGGCATTGGCCGCGCGACGGCTTTGGCCTTAGCCGATGCGGGTGCCCATGTGGTGGTGAACTATGCCCGCTCAAGCACCGCTGCGGATGATGTCGTGGCCGCGATCGCAGAGAAAGGGGGCAGTGCGATCGCCGTGCAGGCCGACGTTTCCGATCCTGACCAAGCGGAGGCTTTAATTAAGGCTGCTACGGAGAAATGGGGGCGCGTCGATATCTTGGTCAACAACGCCGGGATTACCCGCGATACCTTGCTGTTGCGGATGAAGCCCGAAGACTGGCAGGCCGTGATTGATCTGAACTTGTCTGGCGTGTTTTACTGCACCCGGTTGGTGAGCAAACTGATGCTCAAGCAGCGCTCGGGCCGCATCATTAATATTGCCTCCGTGGCTGGATTGATGGGGAACCCTGGTCAGGCCAACTACAGTGCCGCGAAGGCCGGCGTAATTGGCTTCACCAAAACCGTAGCCAAGGAAATGGCGGCGCGGGGCGTCACGGCGAATGCGGTCGCTCCTGGCTTTATCAAAACGGACATGACAGAAGATTTGTCCAACACGGAAGAAATTCTCAAATACATTCCCCTGGGGCGCTATGGCGAAGCCGAGGAAGTGGCGGGTTTAATTCGCTTTTTGGCGGCCGATCCGGCAGCGGCATACATCACGGGGCAGGTGCTCACCATCGACGGTGGCATGGTGATGTAGCGACTGGATTGACCTGGTCGCCAGAATGAGATTGAGCTTCACAAGGTTACCTGTTTAGCGGGGCTTGAGATCCTCCGCTGTCGCCGCCCCCTTGCCAAGGGGGCTTTCAAGAAATCGGCTCGAAGTCCCCCAAACTTGGGGGCTTTAGCGATTATCTTGATTGTCAACCCCTCGCCCCCGGTGAAGTGGACTAAGCCGGCGTCTGGGGCAGCGGATTTTGCCAGCCTTGCTGCTGAGTGACTAAGGCATTCAGAATGACCAAGAGCTTGTGAGCGCAAGCGATGAGGGCGACTTTCTTGGCTTTGCTCCGGGCCAAGAGTCGTTCATATAAGGCAGCAATGACGGGGTTATGCTGCACCGCTACCAAAGCCGCCATGTACAGGGCAGAGCACACCAAAGCGCGACCGCCGACAATGTGACGCTTCCCCTTGAACTTCCCACTATCAAAGTTGAAGGGAGCAACCCCCACCAGACTCGCTAGCCGTTTGCTAGAAAGCTGCCCTAACTCCGGCAAGCAAGCGAGCAAGGTGGTGGCCACCACGCGCCCCACCCCTGGCACACTGGTGAGACACTGATAGCGCTGTTGCCAGTCGGCATCGCTTTGACGCAACTGGTCGATTTCGGTGTCTAAAGCTTTCAGTCGTTCCTGGAGCCATGCAATATGGCTGTCGATGTCGGCCCGAGCGTTGCAATGGCGGGCACTGTGGCGACGGCGACGCTCGTCGTTGAGCATCTCTACGACCTGCTGCCGGCGGTGGACCAAATCCGATAACGCCTCCTGTGCTTCGGTCGCCAGGGGCTTCGGTAACGTTTGCAGCGCTTCACCAAAATGGCCAGCATCTCGGCATCAATGCGATCAGTCTTGGCGAAGTGACCCGAGGCTTTGCTAAAGTCTCTCGCTCGCTTCGGATTGATCACGGCTACGGGCATGGCTTGCCGCTGTAAGACCGGCACCACTCCCCGTTCCAGACCACCAGTTGACTCGACCACCACGAGGACAACCGCGATCTCAGATAACTGTGTCAGTAATTTTTGCCAACCGGAGTCAGTATTATTAACTTGCCAGGTGCTGCCTGCTGGACGCAAAGCAATGTCTAAGTTGGCTTGACTGACATCAATGCCAATCCATTGGGGTTCAGAGATTGTGTTCATGCGGAGGCTCCCGTTCTGAATCTTTCATCATGGGTGACTCGACCTCGTCCGATGCGGGTTCTGGACCCTGGCGATTTTTCGAGTTCACAACCAATGGCAGAACGGCGACCTAGACTAAACCTCGGTTGCTAGAACCCAGGGGGAAAGCGGTCTACCGTTCTGGGTTTCAAGATACAGGGGGGGAGAGGCGTGGATCAGGTGGGGCGGCGCCCGGTGCCAGAGTGGGCAGCTGAGGCTAGGATAATGGCAGTTTGGTTCGGGATGAGCGGGGCCGACTCGCTGTGGATGAGCGATCGCCCTTCATTTGTCGTTGCGCCGTCAGTGCGATCGCTGTGAAAAATTTCTTTATTAGCTACAACCGCGCTGACCAAACCTGGGCCGAGTGGATTGCCTGGGTGCTGGAAGAGCAGGGCTACACCGCCGTCATTGATGTGTGGGACTTTCGGCCTGGGAGCAACTTTGCGCTAGCAATGCAAGAGGCAGCGGCGGGCGCGCAAGTCACGGTGATGGTGCTGTCGGAGCATTATCTGCAAGGGCTATACACGCAGCCGGAGTGGGCGGCGGCCTTTGCCCAAGACCCGACGGGGGCGGAGCGGCGGCTGTTGCCGATTCGGGTGGGGGAGTGTCAGCCGACGGGGCTGTTGAGGCCGCAGATTTATGTGGACCTGGTGGGGCAAAGTGAAGCCGAGGCGGAACGGTTGCTGCTGAATGCCTTGAAGGAACGCGGCAAACCGGATCTGCGCCCGAGCTTTCCTGGTGGCACGCCGACTGCGGAGCGGGTGACTCCACAAAAGGGCACCTTTCCTGGCAAAAGCTCATGTGTTAATAACCTGCCGCGCAGTGGGGCGGTGGCGTTTGTGGGGCGCGACGAAGACCTGAAACAGCTGCACGAACAGCTTCAGCAGACCGAACGGCTGGCTATCACTGCTATTCGTGGCATGGGGGGCATTGGCAAAACGGAGCTGGCGCTGCAATATGCCAAGGCCCAGCTAAAGGCCAACACCTACCCCGGCGGCATCTGCTGGCTCTCGGCTAAAGAGCAAAACCTCGGTACGGAAATCGTCAACTTTGCCACCGATCAGCTGCAACTGGCGGTGCCCACTGATATTGACCTGGGTCGCCAGGCCCAGCTTTGCTGGCGGCAGTGGCCGACAGCGGGTGAGGTGCTGGTGGTGATTGATGATGTCAGCGGGCGGGATGACATCGCCGCTTATCGGACGATTCAGCCTTATTTGCCGCCGGATCAGAGTCGGTTTACGGTGCTGCTGACGACGCGGCTGCACCTGGGGGCGTCGATTCGGTCGTTTGAGATTAAGGTGCTGAGTGAGGCGGCTGCGCTGGCGCTGCTGGCGTCACTGATCGGGGCGGAGCGGCTGGATGCCGAACGCGAAATTGCCGCTGCCCTGTGTGAGTGGCTGGGCTACCTGCCCTTGGGGCTGGAGCTGGTGGGGCGCTTTTTGCAGCGGAAGCCGACGTGGACGCTGGCCCAACTGCAAGCACGGCTGGAAGCCGAAAGATTGGCCGCTCGTGCTCTGGGCCAAGCTCGCCCTGACATGACCGCCGACCATGAAAGCGTCGCCGCCGCCTTTGAACTGAGTTGGCAAGACCTGGACGCGCCCGTGCAAGCACTGGCCTATCGCCTGAGTCTGTTTGCCCTGGCCCCCATTCCCTGGGGGTGGCTGGTGGAGTGGGCTGACAACACTGACCCTGACGACCTGGAAGACTGGCGCGATGAGGGGCTGATTAATCGCAGTTTGCTGAATTGGGTGGGTAGCGACACTGTGCAACTCCATCAGCTGATTCGTGAGTTCTTTCGGCACAAGTTGGAGGGCTGGGCTGAGGCCGAGGGGCTGAAGCGAGACTATTGTCAGAGGATGGTCAGCTTGGCGGAACAAATACCCCAAACCCCCACTCGCGATCAGATTTTGGCGCTGACGCCCGCCATACCTCACCTGGCGGAAGCGGCCACCACCTGGCAAGCGTGGCTCGCCGATGACTCGCTAGACTGGCCGTTTATCGGGTTAGGCCGATTTTATGAGGGGCAGGGAGACTACGGTCAGACGGAACCCTGGTATCAGGATGGTTTGGCCGCGACCCGCGATCGCTTTGGCGAGACCCATCCCGCTGTCGCCACCAGCCTCAACAATCTCGCCGCACTGTACCAATCGCAGGGCCGTTACGAGGCCGCCGAACCGCTGTATCAAGAGGCGCTGGCGATGATGAAAGCGCTGTTGGGCGAGGCCCATCCATTGGTCGCCACCAGCCTCAACAATCTCGCCGGACTGTACGAATCCCAGGGCCGTTACGAGGCCGCCGAACCGCTGTATCAAGAGGCGCTGGCGATGATGAAAGCGCTGTTGGGCGAGACCCATCCATCGGTCGCCACCAGCCTCAACAATCTCGCCGGACTGTACGAATCGCAGGGCCGTTACGAGGCCGCCGAACCGCTGTATCAAGAGGCGCTGGCGATGATGAAAGCGCTGTTGGGCGAGGCCCATCCATCGGTCGCCACCAGCCTCAACAATCTCGCCGGACTGTATCGATCGCAGGGCCGTTACGAGGCCGCCGAACCGTTGTATCTGCAAGCCATGCAAATTGATGTTGCGGCACTGGGCGAAGACCACCCTGATACGGCGATAGATTTTGCCAACCTGGCGGGTTTGTTCACTACGTTAGATCGCTATACCGATGCAGAGGGGTTTTACATCATGGCGCTGAGCGTATTTGTTCAAAAATTGGGCGAAGATCATCCCTACATCCAGGCCACCTGGCAAGGGTTTTTCGGCTTGGTGGCAAAAGTTGTAGAGGCGGGGCAAAGCGATCTCCTCTCCGACCATCCCCTCACCCAATCCCTGCTCCAGCAGCTTCAGCAGTCTTAAAGCTCACCGGAGGCACCCGGTCCCTGAGGCGTAACCTCAGGGTATCGAGTGACCCGGCAGGGACCGGGTGCCTGAAGCGATCGGTGGGGCGCGAGGGGACGGGGCCCGGTTGGCTCAAGCAGGATAGTCAGGAATTGACCGAGGGACCCGTCCCCTGATGGGTGATTTTGGGGGCGATCCATCCCGATATCGCCACCCATCTCATCCCTTTCGCTGCAAAAAGGCCGCCGGGGACAATATCTCAATGCCTCGAAACGGATGCAGGATCAATAAGTCTTCATCTCCGCTCACCAGACAAGTGGCTTGGCCACTGACCGCTAGTTCTAAGAACTTGTTGTCTTTGGCATCACGACTCGCGGCAATCGTCACATCAACGTCGATCAGCACCACTGACTCCATCAATGCGGCCAAAAACTGCAGCCGTTCCTGAAGCGTAATGTATCGATCAAACTTGGGCCGAAATAAGACCTCTCTCAGTTCACTCAGGGTTGCGACAGATGCCAGCATCACCCCGCGCTCAGTCGCTAAATCAAACGCTTGTCTGGGGACTGATCCCGGTCGCAGCAAGGCACTCACAATGACGCTGGTGTCGAACCCGTAGCGTCCCTCAGTCGTCACTCAACAGCGTCTCCAATATCTGGGGGGTCAGGCCACGAGCCTCTGCCTTGGCGCCAATATCGTCCATAATCGCTTGTAGCGATCGCGGCGGCTGATTGAGTAATGCTTGCATTTGCAACCGCAACACCATTTGCACCTTTTGCTGGGCCTCTGGACTCATCGCCGCATACGCTTGAGCCGTCTCATCGTCTACTGAAATCGAGATTTGAGAAGTTGTCATGGTGGTTGAGTGGACTGTCACAGATGGCCACTACCGACATTCTAGGGCCTGTCATCATTTAGTCGTCAAATCCTGGCGGCACAAGGTCGACAGGCCCTAGTTTGTTTCAGGAGTGCGGGCGCGGTAATGCTTATCCCGCAAGGTCTCTGGAATTAATTGATGACGCGCCCTAAGGTGTACAAAACTGGAACGTTGCGGTCCGCATGTTTACTTCATTGGGTCGCGCCAGACCGCAATACGCGGCTGGCGTTGAGAATGGCGAGCAGCGCCACCCCCACATCGGCAAACACCGCCTCCCACAGAGTCGCCACCCCGATCGCCCCCAACGCAATAAACAGCCCTTTCACCCCCAGGGCAAAGGCGATATTTTGCCAGACGATGCGGTGGGTGCGGCGGGCGATCGCGATCGCGTCCCCCACCTTCGACGGGGCATCCGTCATGATCACCACATCCGCCGTCTCGATCGCCGCATCGGAGCCGAGACCGCCCATGGCAATGCCCACATCGGCGCGGGCAATCACCGGGGCATCATTGATGCCATCCCCCACAAAGGCCACCTTGTGTTGCGGGTCAGCGCGCTGCGCCAGGATGGTTTCCAGAGCAGTCACTTTGTCTTCGGGC
The DNA here is from genome assembly GCF_004212215.1 of Leptolyngbya iicbica LK. NCBI lineage: Bacteria > Bacillati > Cyanobacteriota > Cyanophyceae > Leptolyngbyales > Leptolyngbyaceae > Leptolyngbya > Leptolyngbya iicbica. Next base: position 54,841 of record NZ_QVFV01000002.1, on the reverse strand, counting down.
AGTAGCTCCGCCTGCACCTGGTCGATGCCCAGTTGTGCCGCGATCGCCTTTGCCACAAAGGCACTGTCTCCCGTCAGCAGGTGGGTCGTGATGCCCTGCTGGTGCAAGCGACGAATCGCCGCCGCCGCATCCGGCTTCAGTTCATCCGCAATGTGAATGCGGCCCTGATATTCGCCATCCACCGCCAGGTGAGCGATCGTGCCGTCAGTGAAGCATTCGTCATGGGGAATGGCCTCCCGGTGCAGCAGGCGATCGCTCCCCGCCAAGACCGTTTGCCCGTTTACCCGAGCGCGAACCCCGTGTCCGGCAATTTCTTCATAGTCCTGCACGCCGGAGTGATTGATCGCCCCGTCGTAGGCCCGCTGAATGGACTGGGCGACGGGATGGGTGGACTGGGATTCCGCATGGGCGGCGAGGGCCAGGAGTTGGCGATCGCTCATCCCATTGTGGGCGATGATGTCCGTCACCTGAAAATTGCCTTGCGTCAGCGTCCCCGTCTTATCAAATACCACCGTCTTGACCTGGGTGAGCGCATCTAAATACGCCGCCCCCTTCACCAAAATGCCCTGCTTGGCTGCCGCCCCAATGCCCCCAAAGAAGCCCAACGGCACGCTGATCACCAAGCCGCAGGGACAGGAAATCACGAGAATGACCAGCGCCCGATAGCTCCACGTCGCCGCCGTCGCGCCGGGAATCAGCAGCGGCGGCAGCAGCGCCACCGCCAGGGAAATGAACACCACGGCAGGGGTATAAATGCGGGCAAAGCGGGTGATGAACTTTTCGGTATGGGCCTTTTTGCTGCGGGCGTTTTCCACCAGATCCAAAATGCGGCTGATGGACGACTCGCCAAAGGGCCGTGTCACACGCACCGTCAGAGCACCGGACTGGTTCACCATGCCCGCCAGTACGGGCTCACCCACCACCACCGATCGCGGTACCGATTCCCCGGTCAGGGCCGAGGTGTCGAGTCGCGACGTGCCCGTCAAGACCGCACCATCCAACGGCACCTTTTCACCTGGCCGCACGAGAATCACGTCGCCCACCTGCACCGTTGACGGTGCAACGGTCGTGACAGTGTCCCCCGTCTGCAAATTGGCCGTGTCGGGCCGCACTGCTAGCAGGGATTGGATGGAGCACCGCGATCGCCCCACCGCCAGCCCCTGCACCAGCTCCCCTACTTGAAAGAACAGCATGACACCGACCGCTTCGGGCAGCTCTTGAATGGCGATCGCCCCCACCGTGGCAATGGTCATCAAAAAGTTTTCGTCAAACCAGCGGCCCCGTAGCACGTTGCGTCCGGCGCTGGTCAACACACTCCAGCCGCAGAGCAGATACGCAGGCAGCAGCACGACATACTCCGCGATGCCGCCCGGCGTGGCTTGCAGCGCCTCGTTAAAGACCAGGCCAATCACCAACAGCGGCACCGAGATCAGGATTGGGGCCAGTTCTCGCCAGAGGTTAAACGCTTCTGTGCTGTCGCCACAGCAGCGATCAGGAGGCGCTGAGGAGGGGGAAACGCTACAGCCGTCGTGAGTTGGGTGGGTTACACGGGGGGCGGCATCGCGGCTATGTTGGTGAGCCTCACCCTGAGGCGCGGGACGGCAGCAATCGCGATCGTGGGTATCTGACATCTGAGTGGGCCGATAAACGACTGAATATCTGAGTGAATGTTCAGATATGAGTTGTTATGCAGTTTAGCGGTTCTGGCGGCGATTGTCATGGCTCCGTGTTCGCGGTGATACGGAGTCATGAATTGAATTCGCTAACGTTACACTGTTGAAGACTTTAGCGACGACGATATTACATGAGCGTGATTTCCACCTATTGCCGAGGTTTTGGGGTTGTTTTAGCCGCTGCCAGTGTTGTGATGATCGGGTGCTCCCGGCCTGAGGCGGGGGGCGATGCCGCCGATGCGATCGCCCAAGCCCAAGCCGGAGAGTGCTTGGATTGCGATCTGTTGGGGGCTGATTTGGCGGGTCAAAGTTTGAAGGAAGCCAAGTTCAACCGCTCCAACCTGAGCAATGCCAAGCTCAACGGCACTGACCTGAGTAACGCGCTGATGGACAGCGTTGATTTGCAAAATGCGGATTTGTCGAACGCGAATTTGACGCAAGCGGCGTTGACATCCGCCAACCTCACCGATGCCAACCTCAAAGGAGCCGATTTGAGCGGCGCATATCTGCGGGGGGCTAATTTGTCCGGCACGGATTTCACCGATGCCAACTTGACCGGCGCCAACCTCGCCAGCACCAATTTAGAAGAAGCCGTGTTGGATGGGGCCACTTTAGAGGGCGCTACCTTGCCAGAAGGATTCACCGTACCGTAAGGGATGGGCAAGAAAATACTCCTTCAGCGATACAGGCATCTATTTCGCGTACCAAGCACCTGCCCCTGCGGGAAGAGTAAAGCTCGACCCCTCTCAGCTCCTTCTCCCCACACGGGAAGAAGGAGCCGGACAAGTCCCTCGCCCATTTTGGGCGAGGGATTTAGGGTGAGGGCCAACAGGTGAGCAAATTGACGCCGAACGGTGCTAGTCATCAACGCCTGCGATCGGCGCAAAGCCTTGGCGCTGAACGTTTTCGCTGACATGGCGGGGTTCGAGGAACTGTAAGAGATAGTCCGGCCCGCCCGCTTTGGAGCCGACGCCAGACATCTTGAGACCCCCAAAGGGATGTCGCGAGACGATCGCGCCCGTAATGCTGCGATTGATGTACAGATTACCCACCGCAAAATTAGTCTGCACCCGGTCGATATGGGACGGCGTGCGGGAATAGAGACCGCCTGTGAGACCGTAATCGGTGTTGTTGGCGATCGCTAACGCGGTGTCAAAATCTGGGGCTTTAATCACCGCCAAGACCGGGCCAAAGATTTCCTCTTGAGCGATGACGGCATCGGGGGCCACATCGGTAAACACCGTCGGCGGAATGAAGTAGCCCTGGTCAGGAGCCGACAGCGACAGGGCCAACGTCGCTTCTTGCTTGCCCGTCTCGATGTAGCTCAGGATTTTTTCCTGGGCTTTAGCGTCGATAACGGGGCCAACTTTGGTACTCGCCGCCGCCGCATCGCCGACGTTCAGCGATCGCGTCGCTTCGAGCAGCCGATTCAAAAAGGTGTCGTAGATTGACTCCACGACAATGACGCGAGAGCACGCCGAGCACTTTTGGCCGCTAAAGCCAAACGCCGAGTACACGACCCCCTGCACGGCCTGATCCAGATCGGCACTTTCATCGACGATGATGCCGTTTTTACCGCCCATCTCCGCGACCACCCGCTTCAGATGCTTTTGCCCCGGTTGCCACTGCGCCGCTTTGGCATAGATTTCACACCCCACTGCGCGGGAGCCAGTGAAGGCAATCATGTGAACATCGGGATGCTGCACCAGATGCGCCCCCACCGTAGAGCCGATTGCGGGCAAAAATTGCAGTGCCCCGTGGGGAATGCCTGCTTCATACAGGATTTCAACGATTTTGGCGGCAATCACCGACGAGTTTTCGGCGGGCTTCAGCAGGGTGCAGTTACCCGCGACCAGCGACGCCACCGTCATGCCCGTGGTAATGGCAAACGGAAAATTCCAGGGGGAAATGACGACCGTCAGCCCCCGTGGGAAGTAGCGATAACGGTTGGTTTCGCCCGGATAGTCATAGGCGTAGCCCGCATCGAGTCGCTCCATCTCATCGGCGTAGAAGCGGCAAAAGTCGATCGCTTCCGACACCTCTGGATCGGCCTGTCCTAGCGGTTTGCCCACCTCTAACACAATCCAGGCATTGAGTTCGGCACGGCGCGATTCCATCAGGTCGGCGGCGCGGCGCAGCATGGCGGCGCGTTCTGCTGGCGGCGTGGCGGCCCAATCGGCAAAGGCGGCTTTCGCACCCGAGATCGCCGCATCAGCCTGGGCCTGACTGGTCAAGCCCACCTTACCAATCAACTGTGAAGGGTTGGAGGGATTCACCGAATCCAAACTGGTGTCAGTATTCACCGCCTCACCATTAATGATGGGGCGGTAGCGCTGACCGAGTTGCTGGCGCACCGTCTCCATCGCTTCGGTTGCGGCATCGCGCTCGGCGGCGATCGCATAATCGGTGTCCGCTGCGTTCTCAAACGGCGGCGACCATTCGCCCCAGTCTTCCGGTTCACCCGCTGCGACGGCCTGATCGGCTGGCGCAAACTGCGGGGCGGCCAGCAAATCTTCCACCGAAGCGTCTTCCAGGTTTTGGCGCAAAAAGGAGCTGTTCGCGGTGTTTTCGAGCAGGCGGCGAATCAGGTACGACATGCCGGGAATCAGTTCCCCAAAGGGCGTGTAGACCCGCACGCGGTAGCCCTTATCGGCCAGGGTTTTCGCCAGCTTGTCCGCCATGCCATACAGCACTTGCAGCTCAATGTTGCGCTTGGGAATGTTCAGCTCTTCGGCGATCGCCATGGCATAGGCTTGCGATCGCACATTGTGACTGCCAATCGCCGCATATAGATATTGATGGTTTTCTAGCAGCAGGCGCGTCATGCGCTCAAAGTTGGCATCGGTCGACACCTTTTCGCTATAGACCGGCGTCGGCCAATTATTCTGCCGGGCGGTGATGGTTTCCTGATCCCAATAGGCCCCTTTGACCAGGCGCACGGTGACGGGGGTGCCGCGCTCTTTGGCCCAGGCCACCAGTCCTTCCAAATCCTCATAGCTGTCGCGCAAATAGGCCTGCATGGTGACGCCCAGATCATCGCGATCGCGAAATTCCGGCTCCATCAACAGATCTTTCAAAATCGCTAGCGTCAGGTCTTTATACTCGTACTGCTCCATGTCGAAATGCACCATCACCCCCAGCTCGGCAGACCGCCGGAGCAAGGTGCGAATGTGCTGGCTCACCGCCTGCCGACTGCCTTCCGCATCGAGCGGATCAAATTGAGAATAGAATGCTGTGAGTTTGACCGACACCTGCACTTTTGAAAGGGTTTGGTCACCCGCCCGGTCGATCGCGTCCACGGTTTTCCAATTTTTAGCCGCAGCCGAGAGCTGCGTCATCAAGTCTAAGTAGCGATATAGATAGGCTTCCGCTTCGGCCTCGGTAATCACCGCTTCCCCTAACAGATCCATCGTGAAGGTGAGCTTATCCTTCCGCATCCGCTCGATTACCTTGACCGCCTTATCGATGTTTTCTCCCGAGATGTAGCGATAGGCGAGGGTTTCCACCGCTGGGGCCACAGTCGTCGCCGCTAGCTGTCCCGGCATCGAATCCGGATTGGTGAAGTTCATCAGATTCTTGAGCGCCCCGGGCAATTCCACCGCTTCGGCAGACAGATACTCTTGCAAGTGACGGGCAATTTCCGGCTTACTCCGCAGGGCGGGCAGCGCGTCAATGAAGCGAAAGAGCTGCACTTTCAACCCCGGATTGCCCATGGCAAAGTCCATGATCTTGTCGTCCCACCGCATTTGGTCGCGCATCTGGGCCAGGAAGTTTTTCTTTTCACGGGTCGCCATCAGCAGGCCGTTGGCGATCGCTAAGGTTTTAGTTTCGTAATCGGGCTTTTGCAGTTGGGTAACCATATTTTCTATGTGGAAATCTCAATTACAGATCTGGTTGAAACTGATTACAGCCTAACGTCTGAATAATCAGATCACAGCTTGAGCGATTCATAAGTTTTAAGAAGTCGCCGCCAATCAACGGCATCGTTACCGTTGCAAAAGTATAGGCAGCATAATTCTGGAAAATCATCTAACCAGAGATTGGTTCTGCTATTTGCTGAAGACGATTACTTTGACGAGGATTTTGTTAACAATCGATACATGATAGATCCTGGTTCCGCCTTAAAATAAAAGAGTAGAGGCGCAGTTAGCTTAATGTTTGCTTAACTACAAAATCAAAAATTACTTCATCGAGCCCGAGCCGCTCAATATCAGTGTTCAAATAGTTATGAGAGGATTACATAATGCCCCTGTTTTCTAGTGAAAACGTCCTAGTTCCCATTGACTTCTCCGATGAAGCCATGAAGGCGCTCAAAGATACTTTGGAATTTGTCAAAGATCCTGCCAAAGTTCATGCGCTGTATGTGTTGTCTCCTCTCGAAGCCACTGACCCTGGCGTTGTTTGGCAAACCGTTGATGACGATACTCGCATTGCTAAAATTCGCGAGATGTACGCCAAACATTTCCCAGAAGAGGTCTATCAGAAAATTAAATTTACAGTTGAAGTGGGAAACCCCAGCTCTGAGATTATTGACTATGCCCAGAGCAACGGCGTGGACTTAATTGTGATTCCTTCTAGCGGCAAGACGGGGTTGTCGAGATTTTTCATGGGGTCAGTCTCCGAAAAAGTTGTGCGCTTTTCCCACTGCCCGGTATTGGTCATTCGCCACTAATTCGTGAATTGGCTCAGCGGGTCTTGAAACGGAGAGTTTGATCACGAGCTTGGCTAACCCGTATCGCCATTTTTAGCCAAGCTCGGCTGATTTTTTCAGGGCTTTCACAGTTTGAAGGCTTGTCCCCATTTACAGGCTTTGGGCGGAGTATTTAGCCGTACTTTTGGGGCTGAAATCTTACTGAGGAGTAGGAATTTAGTTAAGAGTGGTCAGTCGTCTCGACCGTGCCAGAGCGGGCAAGATGTCTCTTCAAAAGGTTTGGAATTTATCAAATCCTGATTACTGAGTAAAATCTTCGGTTTTGTCGCCAGCGAGATCTAGTAGCACTACTGGGTCTCGCGATTTTTGTATTGATACTTGTATTGATGTGTTTTGCCTAACGCGAAATGTTTTGCTTACTGCCTGGCCAATTTGCTAGCGGCATCTTTCATGCCTGAGCCAGATGGAAAGTCCAGCTATGACTTCTAGTGATAAACCAATCGAGGCGACGGCTTTAGCCTGATGGTGATGTCGAGAACTCTGCGACAGACTCACTGAAGCCAGAGTGGGAATGGGTCAGCCATGGGACCTGTTTCAGGTCGCCGCCGCTTCGTTCAGTTGAAGTCATCTTCAGGTTACTGGTACCCATATCGAAGCTCTGTCATCGAGCCACCTGAACAATCCACATTTCTGCAAACCAGTACAGTTGCAAAAACCTTGATTGTATCCGAAACAATTGGTTGAGATTGCCTCTGTGCGTACCTTGTCCGATCGCTGAAGATCGACTTGTTGGCTTGATGTACTGAGGTTCGATGCCCCCCTTCAGGACACCTTAACCTGCTCAACTCCTGACAACCGATGGCATATGAGTGAGCCAAACTGGCCGACATCAATGCGATCGCTGTACCCATATCACTAAGTCATGACGTAAGTATGTAGCTTTTGCATAGTTGCTATCGACCGTAGTGTTTGTTCTAAAAATCAGGGCTTTTTAAGATCAAGGCAAGCAAGTAAAACAACCCAAGATGCAAGGAGCAAATCATGTTTTGGCTTTCAATTTCTACCCATGCTCCAGAACTCCGAGGCTTAAATTCCAAGACTTCTCCATGGAGCTTGTTGCAAGCTTTCTGGCAGTTTTGCCAAACGTATGGTGAATATCAGTCGCTGCCCCCGAGTCAACGACGTCGCTTCATCATTGAGCAAGAAGCTTATCAAGAAGTAGATTCTTGCTACTAGGCAAACCTTTAGGCGGCAATTTGCCCAGCAATGACCGCTTTTTGATGAAAGCAAAGCATCCGGCCACCGGATAAAAACGGATCAGCCGGATGCTTCTCCTCGCAAAACTTGGCGGCTAGCGAACACCTTATGCCGCCAAATGCTCACATTTATTCAGAGGGCGTACTCGCTGTCGCCATTTCGTCATAGGTTGGCATCTGTCCGGAGGTTAACCGTTGCCAGTAGTCCTTTAGGTCGCCCGCCAACTCGTTCGACAAGATGTAGCAACCGACCAAGTTGGGAAAGGCCATGCCCAACAGCATCAAGTCGCTAAAGTCGATGATGAGGCCCAGGCTAGTCAGAGTGCCCAAGAAGGTGCAGGTGACATAAATCAGCTTGAACAGCAGCGTGCTGCGCTCGCCAAACAGATACGTCCACGCTTGGATGCCGTAGTAGCTCCAAGAAATAATGGTGGAGAAGGCGAACAGGCAAACCGCAATACTCAAGATGATGGGAAACCAGCCAATGACGGATTCAAAGGCGCTGGAGGTCATGGCGACGCCGCTCAAACCCTCGCCAGTGTCTTGATAAACCCCGGTTAACACGATCGCGATCGCGGTCATGTTACAGATCACGATGGTGTCAATGAAGGGCTCTAGCAAGGCCACAATGCCTTCGCGAATGTGCTCATCGGTACGAGCCGCCGAGTGCGCGATCGCCGCCGACCCCACACCCGCTTCATTCGAGAAGGAACTCCGGCGAATTCCCTGCACAATGACACCGACCAGACCACCGGCTACCGCTGTGGGAGCAAACGCTTCACTGATGATGGTGCCGATTGCTGCTGGGACCTCAGCAATATTCACGATGATGACAAAGAGACAGGCGATCGCATAAATTGCCGCCATCGCCGGAACGAGCTTCTCAGCCACAGCGCCAATACGACGAATGCCGCCAATAATCACAAAGGCTGACAACCCAGCGAGAATCAAACCAAAAATCCACGCGGGCAAGCCAGGAATCAACCCGCTAATCGCCGCATAAGCCTGGTTTGACTGGAACATATTTGCTCCACCCAAGCTACCACCGATACAAAGGATGCAAAATAGCACTGCCAAGCCTTGCCCCAAAGGTCGCATCCCTTTGTTAGAAAGGCCGCGAGTGAGGTAATACATCGGACCGCCCAGCACTGTGCCATCGTCCAGTACGCGACGGTATTTCACCGCGAGCGAACATTCAACAAACTTGGTCACCATGCCGAGGAACCCAGCCAACGTCAGCCAGAACATGGCACCGGGACCACCCAACTGAATTGCCACCGCCACCCCGGCGATATTCCCCAAGCCGACCGTCCCAGAGACTGCCGTTGCCAGGGCTTGGAAGTGCGACACCTCACCTTCGTCATGGGGGTCGTCATACTTACCGCGCACCACATCGATGGCATGCTTAAAGCCGCGCAGGTTGATGAAGCCCATGCGCAGCGTAAAAAACAGTGCCGCGATAAACAACCACAGCACAATAAAGGGAAAGCCATTTTCTCCACCAATTTTGAAAAATAGGAGAGTGGCCATGACGTTGACAATGGGGGCGAAAATCGCGTCTACCCCTGTCAATGCCTCGTCTTGGGCTAGACCAGGTCGAGCTAACAAAGCCAGAAAAATGCCTGCCAAGGAAATTATCAGCAGGGGATTCCGGGGGTTTGACAGCTTAGACAATTGTCTCGACAAGGCAGCCTCTGCCTCCGAGTCAGGATGTCGTTTTACATAACTCATGAGAATCTCTCGTAAACAAATATCAAACATTCAGCACAGCGATTTCACCGCCCAAAACTGCCTGACCTCAATGAATAATTAAGGATATAAGACCGACCCTTGGAAACTTCAAATCATGCAATGATTGGCTTCCTTTTTGGGGCTGGCTAAACCGAATTGAGGATTAAACAGAAATCTCTATCCACACAACAACTGTGAGCGTCACTTGTGCGAGTGACTCGTCACCCACTTAAGAAACGGCGGATAGTCCACTGGGATTCAAGAAAGATGACAAACTGTCAACTTTCTAAACCTGTCTGCTGAAACACACTCAGCCGCGAAAGCCTAGCTAAGCAACAACTGCCGACTAGTCCCTAACTCAATCAAAAATAAGGGATCAAGTTAGCCCCAATGGCGACGCGGTGGCTCGATTACGGCACAGCATACAGAGATATTTGTCGGTTTATTATTATTTTGCTGTTAAATTCGACACGCTCAGCCTTTGGCCTGTCAACCGGAATGCCCTGCAAGCGAAAAAACTGAGTGGCATAATTACCGCAACTACAAAGCTAGCGATTCATCCTGATTCAGCCCCAACAGCGCCCGCATCAGTTTTGCAGAAAGCCTTACTATCCTGGCAGGATGGCCGTTTACTCCCCAGTGTCCAGACAGGATAAGTCGACGCGACTTCGCCACTTCCCTCATGGTTTGGCAATCAGAGATTTGGTAAGACTCAAACCCAATAATCGCTCCCAGCATTAACCATCGAATAAATCAATGATTACGATTGAAAAGATACTGGTTTGGCGACCGACGACGTTCTGGGCAGGCAGCTGAAGACTTGGTATTTTGCTCGTGTCTTAGCGGGGAAATGTTTGACCGCGAATTACTCAAACTAGGGAGTAGAGCATCCAGGCTAGGCAACCCATAATCAGCAGCACGGCAATACTAAGCCCGATAATGGCTACCCGTCGCTCTGCACGACTGGCTGGCGGTTGGGGTGAACTTTCTGATGGCGATCGCGATGTGGGCAATTCTTGCCGATGACGACTCAAAATTGCGGCTAACTCCTGCGATCGCACGTGGCTGTATAACGTCTGCTCTGGTAACACCAATACTGATGGTCCGTTACCGCAGTTGCCTAGGCAGCCGGAGGCTATGACCGTTGCCATTATTGGAGTTTGTTGCCCTTGGCCAGCTTGCAGTACAGGGGCAGCGCCATCCTTGAGGCAGGTTTTGTGCTGGCAGACCAACACTTGCCGTTGGGCAACATCTGCAACAGGGCGATCGCTCACAGCATTCTGTCGTTGCGAGCAATTTGGCTTAGTCGAATGTGACTGCATAACTGTTTAAGTCTTGGGAGGGCAAGTTTTGGGAAGGTGTGAACCACTGGACATCCGTTTGAACACCCAAAGCGCGCCCTCTGAAAATGGTCTAGGACAATGGCTAACCAATGTTGCCATCGCCCACGATCGCCTTCATCCCTTCCAAGGTGGCGGGAATGCTGCGCGGGTCCATAAACATGACCTTGCTGCTGTCGCTGCCGCCAATTTGCTGACCCATTTCCAAATAGCCTTGCGCCAAGAGGAACTGTAATGCCTCTTTCGCTTCGGGATCGGAGCGCAGCTTATCGGCAATAATGGCCATGGCTTCCGAAGTGGCCTGGGCCTTAAGCACCGCTTCTTGACGGAACGCTTGAGCTTTCAAAACGATCGCCTTTTGCTGGGCTTCGGCGTCTAAAATGGCAGCTTTTTTGCCCGATTCTGCAGCCAATACTTCTGACTCTGCCTGACCTTTGGCCGAGTTTACGGCTGACTCGCGTTCCCCTTCTGAAGTCAGGACGGCGGCCCGCTTGCGCCGCTCTGCTGCCATTTGCAGTTCCATGGAATCTTGCACGGCTTTGGAGGGCATGATGTCCCGCAGTTCGACCCGCGTCACCTTGACGCCCCAGGGGTCCGTGGAGATATCCAGTTCCCGCAGCAGGGACTCATTAATTTCAGAACGAGCGGTAAAGGTTTCGTCGAGTTCTAGCTTGCCCATCTCAGAGCGAATCTGGGTCAGCACTAGATTGACCATTGCGGCTTGCAGGTTTTCAACTTTGTAGTAAGCCTTTTCCATGTCCACGATGCGCCAGTAGACGACGGCATCCACCGATATCGAGACGTTGTCGCGGGTGATGCAAGACTGGGGCGGCACATCGAGCACCCGTTCCCGCACGGTCTGCTTAAACACAACTTTATCGAGGACGGGGGTGATGAAGTTAAGCCCTGGCGTGAGCTTTTTCCCGTTGTAGCGACCTAGCGTTTCGACCAACGCTTCGTCACTTTGGTTGACGATTTTGACGGCGCTGGACGCAACACCTCCGCCCAACGCCAGAACGATCAAGAAAACAATGGGATTCATACTTAAATCTTCCTCAAAAACGGTGAATGCAAACAGGTTCAGAACGAGTCGCACAGACGGTCACTAACGAATACTGTGTTCGGGCATGATCAGTAGCGTGTTGCCTTTGCGGCCCACCACGATCACGGGTTCATCAGCCCCGATCGCGGCTTCTTGGTCGTCACACTGAGCCTGCCAAGAGTTGCCTTCATACAACACGCGGCCCGTTTGGCCGGCGGCGATCGCGGTCAGAGTCCGGGCTTCGGTCGAGTCGGCCAGGGTGTAGGGCGTGCGTTTGGGCACAAAGCGCTTGAGGGCCCAGTTGGCCAATACCGACAGCACCATCCAAATCGCCACCTGGATCGAAAACTGAGGCACCACTAGCGCCACGACCGAAACGATGAGCGCACTCACCCCAAGCGTGGCCTCAATGAATGCGGTTGGCAGAACTAGCTCCATCAAACAGAGCACACCACCAATAATTAACCAAAACAGCGGAAGACTCATAGCCTGCCCAAGAACCCAAATCAACCCAATCATCAACTGTGACTCAAGGAGTCAACCATTCAACAAATCTATGACCGCGCTCCAACGGAGTGACGTTAGAACAATGGCAATATCGACATCGTGTGAGATGTCCCCTCGTCCATTGACCCAAAGGCCCTGCCCATGTGAGAAAACGGTCGTTCTAGCAAGATCCTGCTGGCAATTCATCAGGAACTACACGATTGCGGTGCTATGTTCCTGAAAAAAGCGAAAACTTCCCGCTTTTGGACTGGGTTACCTGAAACATTGACGGCATTTGCTGACGTGAAGCGGTCACCCCTGGGCGTCATCTCACGGGGGCATGGAGTTTGCACCCACATGAGCCAAACCTGCAATGGGTAACGCTTCATCAATATGATGGCGCTGTTTCTCAGGAGTTACATACAATCAGCACAATTCGTTTAGGTTTGGGGCGCGACGCTAAATATGCTGCAACCCGAGGGACCAAAAACGAAAAGATCCACTAGGATTAAACCTAACTTCTTGGCCCCAGGGTCAGGACAGGCGATCAGTAGTGTTGTGATGGACGCAGACCATCTGAGCAAATGACAGTAAGTGCAGAGCGAGTCGGAACCCAAACGCGAGTATGTCTCTGGGCCATCGGAGCCGGGACGGAGGCGGTGGCGGTGGGTGACACGATTGGCGATCGCTATGAGGTGATTGCCCCCCACATTTGGCAAGACCTCAAACCCGAGACGCCCCCGGCCAAGCCTGATGCGTGGCCGCCGTCAGTGCCGCGATATCTGCACGCCCATCGTCAACGGCTGCATGTGCCAGGGGTGTATGACGTGCTGCCGCAAAAAGGGAAAAAAGAGCCCTGGATTTTGCTTGAAAATGCGCCGGTTAATGCCCGTTCTGGCGAGTTGTTTCCGCCCCTGACGGAGCGGTGGCCGCAAGTGACGGCGGTGCGGCAATTATCTTGGCTGTGGCAAATTTGGCAGCTCTGGCAGGAGTTAGAACCGCTCAAGGTGGCAAGCAGTTTGCTAGAGCCAGAAAACATTCGCGTGGAAGGCTGGCGCGTGCGGCTGTTGCGGCTCATTCCCGATGAGCAACCCCCGACTCTTCAAGACTTGGGGGCCAGCTGGACCGGGTTAGTGGACTCAGCGCAAGGGGCGATCGCGGCCTCCCTGCGCAACCTCGTACAGTCGATGACCACCACTGAGTTGGCGGCAGAGCAACTGTCAGTTGATCTCAACTATTTATTACTGCGGGAGTCGGCGACGTATCGCCCGCGATTCCGAGTGGCGGGCAACACTGACCCTGGCCCCAATCAAGCCCGCAACGAAGATGCCTGTTTCCCCGTGGGTGAGCAGTCAGAAATGCCGACGCCGCGCATTGCAATTGTGTGTGATGGCGTCGGGGGGCATGAAGCGGGGGAGGTGGCCAGTCAGATTGTGGTGCGATCGCTGCATCCCCAGCTGCAAGGGCTCTTGGCGGAGTGTGGACGGGAGGAAATCGCCGTGCCGCCGCAGGTGGTGGCCCAACAGATCGAAGCGGCTATTCGGGTGGTGAATGATCTGGTCAATGCCCAAAATGATTTGCAGGGCCGCAGTGAGCGGCAACGCATGGGCACGACGTTGGTGATGGCGCTGGTGGTGCCCCAACGCATCAAAACACCAAACGGCTGGATTCAGGTAGATGAGGTGTATATCGCCCAGGTTGGCGATAGCCGCGCTTACTGGATTACCCCGGACTACTGCCATCAGCTCACGGTGGATGACGATATTGCCGGACGGGAAACCCTGGCCGGACGAGCTTTTTACAGTACGCTGCGCGATCGCCCCGAGGCCAGTTCCCTGACGCAGGCGATCGGCACCCGCAATAGTCAATACCTCACCCCCCATGTGCAAAGGCTGACGCTGGATGAGGAGGGCGTGCTGCTGCTGTGTACGGACGGGCTCAGCGACAACTATCAAATCGAAAACGCCTGGGCCAACTACATCGGCCTCATCACCAAAGACATCATTTCGCTCCAGTCCGCTGTGGACTCTTGGATTCAACTGGCAAATCAGAAAAACGGTCACGACAACGTCGCCGTGGCGCTGATGCACGTCAAGCCTTTGCTGGCGAATGCCTTTGGAGCTACGCCTGAAATGCCTGCTGAAGACGATGAGCCCACGGCAGAAGATCTCACGGATGCCTCTAAAGCGTTGCTTTACGGTGAGGAGGACGCAGCCGCCACTACGGCTGAGCAGACGGGGGGTGGCCCGACGGCGACGATACCTCAGTGGTGGATTGCGGTAGTGGCGATCGGCATTCTCTTCTTTGCGGGGGTCTTTGGTTGGTGGATTGCCGGGCAATTGTCGGCCCCACCGACGGAGAGCGAAATCGAATCGGTGGAGTAACCACATCGGCTCAGCGTCATGCGCTGAGCTCAGAAGTGCGTCGAGGCCAATCCCCAGAGCGTCGGGCTGGAAGTCAGCCTTGGCAACCATTTCATGAGACTTGCGCTTGCCGAAGACAGCGATCGCCAACAGTCTCAAGCCAGCTCAAACCTACGCTGATTCGCTGACTCGGTGGAGGGAGAGCACGTCAGTCATTTTGCGCACCTGGGTGAAGGTTTGCTCCAGATGGTTGTGGTCGCGCACATCTAAGCCCAGTTCGATTTCCGCCGTCTGGCCGGGGAAGGTTTTGACCTGGGCCTTGTGGACGTTGATATCGAGATCGGACAGGTGACTGAGAATATCTTTGAGCACGCCGACGCGATCGATGACTTGAATGCGCACCTGGACGGGATAGGTGGAGGTGCGTTTGGCGGTGGCTTCTTCCAGGTTCCAACTGGTGGGGATGAGGCGATCGCCGGGAATGCGCTCGACATTCGGGCAGTTTTGGCGATGGATGGCAATGCCCCGTGAGCCCATCGACACCGCGCCGATGATGGATTCTCCTGGCAGGGGATTACAGCAGCCGGCCATGTGATAAAGCAACCCTTCGACCCCAAAAATGGGGGAGTCAGACTGGGGCTTGGCCGGGCGTGTCGGGGTGCTGATGGCTTCTGCTAGCAGCGTTTCGGCGTCTTCTTGCTCGGTCTTGGGCTGGCGCGACTGGAGCGGTTGGTGCTCTTTGACGGCTTCGCGCAGACGGTTGACCACCAGATTCAAGGTCACCTCGCCGTAGCCCAAGCCTGCCAACAAGTCTTCTGCACTGGGATAGTTGCAGCGTTCCGCCACGGCCTGAGCCGGGTCAGATTTGAGCATGGCATCCAGCCCGCTCTTGCCCATTTCTTTTTCAAGCATGTCGCGACCACGGGCGACGTTTTCATCGCGGTGCGATCGCTTATACCATTGCCGAATGCGGTTACGCGCGCCAGCGGTCACAACATAATTCAGCCAATCCAGGCTGGGGTGACTGTTCTTTTGGGTAATGATTTCGACGATGTCGCCATTTTCTAACGGCGTATCGAGTTGCACCATGCGGCCATTGACCCGGGCTCCGGCGCAATGATTGCCCACCTCAGTATGGATGCGATAGGCAAAGTCGATCGGCGTCGCCCCCCGCGTCAGGGAAATGACATCGCCGTCTGGGGTGAAGACATAGACGTCTTCGTCAAACAGATTGCCCTTGACGTTGTCCATAAACTCTTGGGCATCTTTGAGGTCGCTCTGCCATTCCAGCAGCTGTCGCAACCAGGTGAAGCGTTCTTCGTCGGCGGAAACGGGCGTCGTGCTTGCCCCACCCGACTCCTTATATTTCCAGTGGGCGGCGATCCCGTATTCGGCGATGTGGTGCATTTCTAACGTGCGAATTTGCACTTCGATCGGGCGGCCATAGCTGCCAATCACGACCGTGTGTAGGGACTGGTAACGGTTTGGTTTGGGCAAGCCAATGTAGTCTTTAAAGCGGCCAGGAATGGGGCGAAAGGCATCGTGGGCGATCGCTAAGGCGCGGTAACATTCCTCATTGGTATTCACAATCAGGCGAATGGCTGCGACGTCATAGATTTCGTTGAAATCCTTTTGCTGGCGCTCCATTTTGCGAAAGATGCCGTAGAGGTGTTTGGGACGGCTACTCACATCCACAATGCCGATGCCTGACTGTTCCATGCGATCTCGCAGGATTGAGGCCACGGTCTGTAAGCGAGCTTCGCGATCGGTGCGCTTGCCTGCCACATGGGTCTGCATCATGCGATAGGCATCCGGCTCCAGGTACTTAAAGGACAGATCCTCCAATTCCCATTTGAAGCGACCGATCCCCAATCGATTTGCCAGGGGCGCAAAAATTTCTAAGGTTTCGGCGGCAATGCGGCGCTGTTTTTCGGGTTTGAGATGCTCTAGTGTGCGCATGTTGTGGAGGCGATCGGCCAGCTTGACCACAATCACCCGCACATCCTGGGCCATCGCCAAAAACATGCGGCGAAAGTTTTCGGCTTGTCGTTCCGTTTTACTGTGAAAGTTGAACTTCGAGAGCTTGGTGACCCCTTCCACCAAGCGGCGAACTTCTTCGCCAAAGTGGCTCTCGATTTCATCGGCGGTGACGTCAGTATCCTCGACCACGTCATGCAAAAATCCGGCAGCAATCATGGCACTGTCGCCGCCCAGGTCTCGCAGCAAGCAGGCGACTTCGATGGGGTGACAAATGTAGGCTTCGCCCGAGGCCCGCTTCTGCCCTTCGTGGAGCTTGTAGGCAAACTGAAAGGCCCGACTCACCAAATCACATCCGACATCGTCCAGGGTTAGGGGAGTGGCCCCTTTATCGGCACTTGGTGGCGCGATCGCGGCCGCCGAGTGATGACCATTGCCATGGTGGTGGCCGTTAGCAGGCACCTCGTCATGGGCCAACAAGCAGTTAGCCAGCCAATCAGGAACGGTGCAGTCTTGCGGAAGGGTCGCAATTGAATGGGCCATCACGGGGAACGAGAATAAACGACAGGGTCGCTAGTGATGCACTAGCTGAAAAACCTACGTATGGTGTAGGCATTAATGAAACAGCGAGAGTCACGAATTCTAGCCTCAAAATGCTAGCGATCGTGACTCTACTGAAACGCCGGAAAAGCTCTCCACTAGGGGAAGGTATGAGCCGATGGATGAGGATTTTTGACTGAGTAGAAAAGCCTTAAGCAGGGCTAAAAGCAGAACGGATCTACTATTTGAAAGTCACAATTGTTACAGGTTTATCTCATTACTATAAACAAAGTTGAGGAATTCTATACCGAGTTGACTCTGGTTGGGGTTAATCGCAATTATTTGAAAATTTTTGCCGGGTCGATGTCATGGGACTCGCAAATTATCGGGAATACAGGGGGCGACGATGACTGACGCGAACAATGACCCGACAGCGGTTGAGCTGTTAACACAATTCGTCGAACTGCTGACCGGGGTACAACACTGTGCTCAAGCTGCTCAGGTGGATGGGCGATCGCTCCAGCAGCAATTTCTGCAAGCCCAACAGCTGTATCAAACACAATTACTGCCGACGCTCATGGCGACTCCCTCCGCTGAAAGGCTGTTATCTTACCAGACCGAAATCAATCGAGCGTTGCGACTTTTAGGGATGGATGTGGCTTTTCTTCAGTCTGCCAAAAATTCTCTGACCCTTCAAAAACGTCAGGCCCAGATGCAAAAGCAGCTTCAGACGCTCTTGGAGTTTTGCCAGGGGTTGCAGGTTGCGATGGATGAGTGATCTCAATAGAGCTGTCCTTCCTCCCGACGGTGAATTGTTGGTGATGGGAGAGCGATCTCTCAGCAAGGTTTTTCAGTCCGTCCTCGTCTCTGTTTAAATAGTACGCAAGCTCTATAAGCCTGAATATAGATGAGTTTTTGTGCTGAATTCCCAAAAGAGTCCTGAACTTTTCCCTATCGACGTACTAAAAAAAGTCAGGCATCTTGGAATTGACCCCCACGGGGAAAGGCAACCCGACTCGCCAACTGTGGCCCGCTCACATTGAGCCGAGCTGTGAGTTGCGACCGCAATGTTAAAACTCACAACCCGCGATCGGTGTTTGTCTTTCCCCGTTCAACAACCAGGGAAAGACTACCGTCATGAAACAACAACACGCCTCTAAATCACCATCTACTCGCCTAAGTGCTTCCAGACTTTGGAGAAAAACTGCTGCCTTATTGGGGCTAGGCGTTTTCGCAAGTTCTCTCGCGATGCTCTCGCCTAGTGCCCAAACCCCATCGAAAGCCCAATCTCCATCGGGTGCGAATGGTTTCTGTTATTACGTCAGAGCCTCTACCAACCTTTATACGACCCCGTCGTTTGCTGCAGAGGCGGGAGCCAGGTTCGCAGCGGGGGACAGAGCCTATGCAACGACCATTCCGCCAACATTCGCCTGGAATAATAGCGTCGGCACTAATTTTGTTGCCGTCGCTATTTATGATGGCAATACTGCTTGGGTGCCGCTTTACAACCCAGACGGCACTCAGGTACTGGAAGAGTATCCGCCGGAGGACTGCCCTAATCCTGGTTTGAATGCGGCGACATTTCCTATAACTGGTGATCCTCAACAGATTGCTTGTTTTGGTGTCAAAGTCCCAACGAATGTGTACTCAGAACCATCCTTCAATTCGGCTGTTAGGGGGCGTTATGGAGTTGGCGATACGGCTTACAGATCCAGTGACTTTACGCCTGATGTGCCTTTAAGCGATGGCACCTGGGATGGCAATACCTTTATCGCAGTCAGCATTTATGACGGCAGTAAGGCCTGGGTGCCCCGGCAACGCCCAAACAACACCGTGATTCTTGAAGACCTGGCAGAGTGTCCTTAAGGCATAAGTGCCCATCGGGAAACTCAGGTTCCTTTAATTCACAAAACCGGGATTCTGTTGCCTTACCTCGAAGGATGAAAAGGGAAGGCGGCGATCGCGAATAACCTAAGGGGACGGGTCCCTTGAATTAAACCTGACTGTACTGGTTAATTTGACAGGGACCCGTCCCCTGTGTGATTCAAGGGACCTGTCTCCTGAGCGGTTTTGGCTGATGCCTGTCGATTTCGTTCTTGCTGCTGAAATCGACGTGCTATAAAGGGCGTGCCGTCAGGAGTTGAGTCGCGATGGACCCCGCTTTCCTCCGCAATTTTTTCAAAGCGTCGAATCCGGGCAATCCGGTCTCGGACCCACGCTATTACATTGATTTTTCCGATGTGCGGGGGGGCGACATGGTGCGCGAGCTGGCCCGCACCATTGTTGACCTGTCGCCGGATGAGGCCACGACCCAGCTACTCACGGGGCATGTGGGATCGGGCAAATCGACGGAACTGCTGCAACTGCGGCAGCGGCTTCAGCAGGCGGGCTTCCATGTCGTCTACTTTGACTCGGGCCAAGATTTAGAGTTGGCGGATGTGGAGGTGACGGATATTTTGCTGGTGATGGCGCGGCAGATCAGCGCCAGTTTAGAAGCGGTGGGGATCAAATTGCAGCCACCCTATTTCCAGCGGCTGTTTCGCAGCATTGTGGAGACGTTGCAGATGCCGATCGAGCTGTCGGATGTGACGCTGTCGGTGGGCATTGCGGAAATCACCGCCCAGTCCAAAGAGAGTACCAATCTACGATCGCAGCTCCACCAGTACCTCGAACCGCGCACGAAGAACATTTTGGATGCCATCAATGGGGAGTTGCTGACTCCGGGGATTGCCCAACTCAAAGCGCAGGGAAAGCAGGGATTGGTGGCGATCGCCGACAATCTAGAAAAAATGCTGCGGAATGCGAAACCCAACGGGCGATCGCAGCCAGAATATCTGTTTGTGGATCGCGGGGATCAGCTGAAGCGACTGGACTGTCACGTGATCTACACCATTCCTTTAGAACTGGTATTTTCCAACGATTTGCCCATGCTGATGAATCGGTTTGGGCTGCGGCCACGGGTGCTGACCATGGTGCCCGTGAAAACCATTGACGGCGAGATCAATCCCACCAGCATGGCGAAGCTGCGGCAGATGGTGATGGCGCGGGCCTTTCCTGATTTGAGTGCGGGCGATCGCCTCAACCGCGTTACCGAGATTTTTGACGATCCGGCCACGCTCGATCGCCTCTGCCTCGCCAGTGGGGGCCATGTGCGCAATGTGTTGCGCTACGTCACGGGCTGCCTGCGCAAACAGGGGTTGCCCATCACCACTGAGACGCTGGCACAAGAGCTACGGGACGAACAAAACGAGCTGGTGGGCATCATTGACGCGACGGAATGGCAGCTACTCGCTCAGGCAGTGAAGGCGCGCACCTTCCAGGGCAATGATGAGTACAATAGTCTGCTAATGGGGCTCTTTTTGTATGAGTATCGGGATGATCGCGGGCGTTGGGTCGATATCAATCCCGTCCTAGCCAACAACGAGGTCTACCAACAGTGGCTGGCGACCTAAACGACAATACCGGACGCGCCTATACCGACGCGGAACTGCTCCGCCACAACCAGACAGCGTTGGCGGAGTTGCGCAACGCGCTGCAACTTGCCCAGGGCGAATTTTCCCTGATTGCCCTGGGGTGCGACTACCATCGGCTGCGCTACCTGGTGAATCAAGAGTTGGTGAATGCGGGACTGGCGGAAGTGCTGCAACTACCGCAACAGTTTCAAAATCTGCGGGAAATCATTCAACATGCAACGGGCGATCGCCTGCCCCCCGGCCTGCTGATTGTGGGACTGGATTACCTCACCCCGGCGGATTTGCAGGCGGTGCTGCGGGCGACCAATATGGGACGCGACGACTTTCGGCAGCAGTTCCCCTTTCCCATCGCGATTTGGATGAATCGCCGGGTGCGGCAGCAGTTTTTGCAGCAGGCTCCCGACTCCCGCAGTTTTTCCCCCGCCGCGATCGCCTTCAAATTGCCCGCCGGGGAGCTGATTCATTCCCTCAAAGTGGGAACGCAGCAGCTCTTCAACACCATCCTGGCGCGGGGGGGCGATCGCGAACCGTCCACCACCTCCATTCGCCTGATTGGCAGTGATGCTCTCCGCAGCGAGCTGGAATTTGCGGTGGAAGACCTCGCGGCCCAGGGCGTCACCCCGGACGCCTGCTTACAAGCGAGCCTCGACTTTTTGCAAGGCCGCGAAGCCCACAGTCGCCTGGAGATGGACACCGCACGAGAACGGTACGAACGCAGTCTGGCCTTTTGGGATGCCCACGCCGACCCCGAATCGTCCCCCGCGCTGGAGACCGCAGGGCTCACGGCGGCGGATTGTCGGGCGGTGCTGTGGCTGCATCTTGGGCTATGGTGGCGTACTTATGCGGCTGTTCAACGGGCTACCTACGAGGCGTCGCTGCGGCAGGCTCGCGGCTATTTTGAGCCGTTATTGGAGCAGTTTCGCGATCGCGACCAGACGCCCCATCTCGCCCGCTTCATCCACGTCCTGGCGGAGGTGCTGCAAAAACAGCGGGATTGGGTGGCGCTGGAAATCCTCGCCAACGAAGGCATTTCGCTGCATCAGGAAACCGCTGACCCGGTGCGTCTCGCCCGCGACCACGGCTTTCTCGCCGAAGTGGCCCTGATCAAAGAAGACTGGCTCACCGCTCAAAGCGAAGCTGCCCAGGCCCTCGACATTCTCGATACCGCCGAAGCGGATCTGGAAGACGGGGAAACAAGCGATCGCGACCTGGCCCAGGCTTTGATCGTGGCGAAACGGTTTCAGCGGGGCTGGTATCGCTTTTTGCTGGGGGAAGCACAGATGCACCTCAGCGATCCCCGCGCCGCCATTCACTATTTAGAAGATGCCCGCCGGGAAACTGACCCCGAGGTGGATCTCACGCTGCACATCAAAGTGCTGGAAGAGTTGATTCACCATTACTTTGAGCTGGGGCAATACTGGGACGCCTTTTGCATCAAGCAAGACCTGCGCCAGGTCGAATATCGCTATAACCTGCGGGCCTTTATCGGGGCGGGAGCAGTGCAGCCCCATCGGCACTTGGGCACGGTGAAGCAGTTTGACGGCATCACCGAAGCGGCAGTGGCGGCGGAAATTCGCGCCTCGGGTCGCCTATTCGATGTGGAGCGACTGGCTACCCGACTCCAAGGCAATCCCCACGCGATCGTGATCGTCCACGGCCCCTCGGGGGTGGGCAAAAGCTCTATCCTCACCGCCGGACTGGTGCCGATGTTGCGGCGGCAGGGCAGTTCAATCGAAGGCAACCCCACGATCCCGCTGCTGATTCAAACCTATGGCAACTGGGAGCAAACCCTCAACACGGCGCTGAATGACGCCCTCAAGCCCTGGTTTCCCATCCTCCCGGACGCAGCCGACACCCCCATCACCGGGGCAACGCTGATGGCCAAACTGCGCCGGGGCATCGATAAAAATCGCGCCTTTGTGCTGATTTTTGACCAGTTTGAGGAGTTCTTTTTTGATAAAGATGATCCCCGCGATCGTCGCCAGTTTTACGAATTTCTCGGCCTGTGCATCGACCAGCCCTTTGTGAAGGTGGTGCTGGCCCTGCGGGAGGACTACCTGCACCACTTGCTCGAAGCGGAATGCATCATCAACGCCGCCAGCCAAATGCAGGATCAAGACCTGCTCAGCCGCGACCAGCGCTATCCCCTGGCGAACTTTAGCCCCGCAGCAGCGGAAGATGTGATCCGCCAGCTCACCAGTGCCGCCCAATATCCCCTGCCGAATGACCTGATTCATCGTCTCGTTAATGACCTCGCCGCCGAAACCGGCGATGTGCGCCCGATTGAATTGCAGGTGGTGGGGGCGCAGCTCCAGCGCGAGGAGATTCACACGCTGGATCAGTATGATGCGATCGGCCCCACCCCGAAAGAAAAGCTGGTGCAGGACTACCTCGCCTACGTCGTCCGCGACTGCGGCCCCCCCAACGAAAAGCTGGCCTGGCTCGTTCTCTATTTACTGACGGACGAAGACCGCGAACAGCGCCTCTATCGCCCGCTGAAAACGCGAGAGGAACTGGAATACGAACTGAAGCTGCTGGAAATGCCTTTCGCGGTGGATCAGCTCACCATGGTGCTGAATATCCTCGTCGGGTCGGGCCTCGTCTTCGAGATCCCTGAAGAACCGGAAGACCGCTATCAACTCGTCCATGACTACCTCGTGCGCTATGTCCGCGAAGAGCCACAATCTCGGCTAATGGAGGCATTGGAGAAGGCAAAAGCGATTTCGAAAACAGTGGCAGCCCAGTAAGTGATGTAGCTGTAACAGGACAAGATGCCAGAAACCAATGGCGACGAATGAAGAAGCGGACACATTGATCGCCCTCTGCGCCGGGTGTCGAGATCGGAGATCTCATAGGTGGGGCGGGGCTGGAGGGGTGAAACTTACCTGGAGAGGAGGAGTTGAGAGCCATCGGGAGTTTTGCAGACATCGATGCGGGTCTCAAAGGCTTCGCGGAAATGGGGAATGTGGGTGACGGCGAGAATGCAGGCAAAGTCGGCAGCGATCGCGTTAATCGCGCCAATGAGGCGATCGCACCCTTCGCGATCTTGGGTGCCAAATCCTTCGTCAATAATCAGCGTGCGTAGGGGGGTGCCCGAGCGCTGGGCCAGTAGTCGCGCCAAGGCGAGGCGAATGGCAAAGTTCACCCGAAAGGCTTCCCCACCGGAGTAGGTTTCGTAGGGGCGGGTACCCTGGGCGTCGGCAATCACGATATCCAGCGTGTCGATGAGTTTGCCCTGGCGGCTGCGACCGGCCCGCTGGGTGACAAATTGCACATGCAGTTGGTGAGCGCTGAGGCGACCCAAGAGGTGATTGGTTTCAGCTTCGAGCTGGGGCAGCAGATGCTCGATCAGCAATGCCTGGAGGCCGTTGCGGCCAAAGGCGGTGGCGAGTTCTTGATGGACGCGGTAGCCGCGACGGGCCTGGTGTAAGTCTTGCTGCTGTTGGGTGAGTTGATCTTGCAGTTGATCAAACTGGACGAGCTGCTGGCGCAGGGCTCCCAGTTGCGAGAGGTGTTGTTCGCGTTGCTGTTGGCGATCGCGCTGGCGCTGCTGCACTTGCTGCAGCTCTGATTGCACATCCGGGCATTGTGCCAGCTGCGCGGCAAGGGTTTGGCGTTGGGTCGTGAGCTCGGTCTGCTGGTCGGCTACCTGTTGCTGCTGGTCGGCTAAAGCGGCCAGTTGTTGCTGTAGCTGGGGCTGTTGCTGCTGGGCCTGCTGCAATTGTTGATGACGTAGTCGCCAAGCTTGGGCCGTTTTGAGTTGGGCTCTCAGGGCTTGATGCTGGTCGAGGCTGTAACCTAGCGCGGCGAGTTGCTCATCTCGCTGGACGATCGCTTTTACGGTGTCGGACTCTTTGAGGGCCGTGATTTCGGTCTCTAAAGTGGCGATCGCTGCTTCGAGTTGCGGCTGCCGTTCTAGCAACTGGGTCTGCTGACGTTCCGCCTGGCGAATCTCGGCCTGACGAATCTCAGCCCACCGCAGGCGATCCACCTGTCCCCGCGCCAGGGCGTGATCGCGCTCATCGTAGGCAAGCTGGACGAGTTGCGCTTCGATCTGCTGCAGCTCTGCCTGCAAATCTTGGGCGTAGTTGCGCTCTTGCAAGCACCGTTCCAAATGCGATCGCTCTTGCCCCAGGGCCGCAAGCTGCTGAGCGACGGACGCGTTGGAGTTTAATTGGGCCATTAAACTGCCCCGCTGCTCGAGAATGTGACCGTAGCTGGCGATTTCCTCCTCCAGTTCGCGATATTCCTGGCGCAAGACCTGAATTTCTCGCTCGGAGACGGCCAACTGCTCGCGAATCACCCAAATCTCCCGCTGCAATTCCTCCCGCTCAGTCTGATGTTTTTGCAGGACATCGTCCCAGTTGTGCTGGTCGAGGGGGCGATCGCAGACGGGGCAGGCAGCATCGGGCTGCTGCAAGAGCTGCAACTTTTGCTCAATGTGACCGAGTTGCGTTTCATAGCTGCGCTGCTCTGCCTGCAAGCGTTCCATAAAGTGGCGGCGCTCGATGCCCTTTTCACGCACTTTTTCTTGATAGGCGCGTTTGGCGGTCAGGTCTTCTAGCGTGTGGCCGACGGCGAGCACGGCCTGCTGCAACTGGGGCTGCTGGGCTTGCTGTTGCTGGAGCTGATATTCCGAATTGGCGAGGGCGGTGAGCCGGGCGGTGAGTTCGGCCTGGGTTTGGTCGAGCTGTCGTTGCAGCATTTGCTGCCGCTGCCGGAGGGGACTCACTTGGAGCTGCACCTGATCGAGGTGTTGTAGGCGATCGCGGGCTTGGGTCAGGGCTACCAGAGCCTCTTGCACCGCTGCGCGCTTTTGCAAAATGGGCTCCAGGTCGGCCAACTGCTGGATGATGCGATCGCGCTCCTGCTGTTGCTGTTGGCGCTGGGTTTGCAACTGCTGAGCCTGAATTTGATGGGCCTGGTAATGGCGATCGCGCTCCGCCTGCAAGGTTTGCTGCTGCTGAAATTTAGCTGAAAAGGCTTCATCCTCGGTTTCTAAGTCTTGGAGTTGCGCCAGGCCAGCGGCAATCTCCTCCGCCTGCTCTAAAATCGCCGTGACCGCTTGCCATTGGGTTGTCACCTTCGCCATCTCTGCCGCGAGCCGCTCGGTTTCCGTCCGGTTATGGCTGAGTTGCTGTTCTAGCAAGCTTTGTGATTGCACCAGAGTTTGTCGCTGTTGCTGCTGCTGGGCTAGCTGTTGATGGCGGGTCTGATCTGCCTCATCGGTCTGTTGCAGAGTCGTCAAATGGGCTTCGAGCGCTTTGGCCTGCTGAGCGATCGCGCCGCGCTGCTGCACTTGCACTTCCAGATTTGCGACGGAGGTTTCCAGCAGCGACACGGTGGCTTTGGCTTCCCGCGCCCGGTCTTTGGCTTTGTTCGCCAGGTCGTCGTATTGCCCGAGCTTCAGCAAATCCGCGAGAATCTGTTTGCGCTCGCTGGGCCGCTTGAGCATAAACTCATCCGCTCGCCCCTGCCGCAAATAGGCGGAGTTGACAAACGTCTCATAGTCCAGCCGCAGGGTTTGGCAAATTAACTGTTGAGTGGCCCGCATACCCCGCTGGGTCAGAGGTCGCCAGCCCTGCTCGGTCTGCACTTGAAATTCCAGCGAACCGCCCTGATGGCGTCGTCGCGATCGCACCACGCGATACAACTGTTGTTGGTGCTCAAACGTGAAATCGACCTGCGCTTCTAAGGTGCCGAGATGAATGACGTCGTCCTCAGCGACCGTGCGGCTATGCCCCCATACCGCCCAGGCGATCGCTTCTAATAGTGACGATTTGCCAGACCCGTTCGGGCCAGACACACAGGCAACTTGCAACCCGTCAAAGTTGAGGGTAGTCGCTCGATAACTCAGAAAGTTGCGGAGCGTTAGCTGCTTGGGAATCATGCCCGTCACGACTAAGGGATAGTTTTAAAATAGCAGTACACTCGACCTAAAGTACAGGCGATCTTTAGGATATTTGATCTTATGAAACATTTAGAGGTCGCTGATAGGAAGCCGCAGAAACGTTGAGGCTGAAATTGTTGTCCTTCGATCGCACCTGATGAATGGCAAAGCGGCAAAATAGAGCGGGAAAAATGACTGATTGCTGCCGATCATTTATTCGTCGAATGAGGCCCTGGGATCCCCGCTATCGAAGTTTTTTAAACCCCTGCTGGTCAAGGCTATGCGGGCGATTGCGGGATGAGATATGGTGATGCCAATTACCAGGAGGCGGGGATGACCGTGGCTAGCAGCCTAACCGTGAGACAACTGGGGATACTGCGGCCCGCCCATCGCGAGACGGTCTTTTGCCAAACCCTCGTCGTGGGCAATTCGGTGGCGGCATACACGGCCACCTTGGCGATTTTGCAAGCGGGGGGACAGGTTTGTTGGGCCCAGGCAGGCAAATCAAATGGGGGCGCAACTTGGCCCGAGCAATTGCGATTGCAACCAGCCACGTCGTACTTTAGCTGGCGTTTAGGTCGACGCATTTCGCCCTGGGAAGAGGGGACTGTCATGTCCCAAAGTCAGCAGACTTTTTGGACGCAGGGGCGATCGCGCCCCGCCTTAAGGGCGACGCCTCCAGAGGTCGCTTCAGACAACTTTGAGGCGACCTCTGCACCCTCGCCGCCCCACACACGAGACAGTCAGTTTCGGCAGGCGATCGCCCCTTACCTGCAAAACCAGCAGCTCATGCTGATTCCCCAAGGGCGGCCCATTCGCGTGCTTTACTCGCAGCAGCGACAGCAGCGCCGAGTGCATCAGGTGGTGTTTTATGACGTGACGACGCAGCAGCAGTTTCAGGTGCATGCGCGGCTCATTCTCGACGCCACGGCAGGGGCGCGTTTGCAACAAGATTTAGCCGTCGCTTCAGCGGCCACCCTCATTCCCGAACATGAAATCACGGTCGATGAGGCGATCGCTCCCCAGCGGCATGAGGCGCGGGGTGTCTTTTTTACGGATAGCGTGGCGCTGGTCATGGCGACCGGGACATCGTCGGGGGCCAAACCGCATCCGGTTTCAGTGCCGTTGCGATCGCTGATTTTGCAAAATACAGAAGGCTTTCTCAACGTCAGTATGCCGGGGTGTGAGCCTCAGTTGCGGCCACTATTTGCCCATCCCCGCGCCCAGTGGGCCTTAGGCGAAGCCGCCGGACAAATTGCGGCTCGGGCGGCCCAATTAGGCAGTTTGCAAGCCCTCCGGCAATCGCCCCATTGGGCCTGGCGGTTACAGCAAACGCTGGTGCGCCAGGGCATTCCCATTTTTGCCTTTGATGATGTGGCGTTGGACGATCCGGATTTTGAGGCGATTCAAATGGTGGCGATCGCCGATGTGGTGCGCACCATGCGCCGCCGCGACTTAAGTTTTCGGCCCACCACGCCCATCACCAAAGCGGTGCTTGCTTCAGCCCTGGCCCGCTTGCCCCAGTCCCCCATGCCCTCCCCAGACGCGAAGGCCCCTCTGGCAGATGTGTCCGCGAATCACTGGGCTAAATCCGCCATTCAAACGGCGATCGCGAATCACACCCTCACGCCAGAAGCCGACACCACCTTTGCCCCCAGCAAAGTCTTGACCAAACGCCAACTCTGGCAGGTCATTCAGCCGTTGCTGCCGCCCTCCATCACAGTCCCGCTGTTTTCGCTGGATGACACCCCGGCGCGGCGGCGGCATTTATCGCGATCGCTCTATCCCATTTTGCAAGCGCAACTCAGCGATTAAGGGCGGCGTCATTTCCGGGGCACGACGAAGTCCCTGATTATAAGCAGCCCGGGCGCAGCAGTCCATTCAGGCGGGGCAATCCGAGCGTTTGCCAGTTAGGAATACTGCGGCTTCGAGACAACCCGTGTTATCTGTAATGTGATGTTGTAAGCATGGTGAAGACACGATGGATTTGATGAATCTGGTGGGACAAGCGATCGCCCGCTCTGACACCGACGCCAGCAATGACCTGATGGGCACGGTGTTGGGCGCCCTGAACAACGCCCCGGTTGACAACAGCAAAATTGGTGATGTCGCCCACGATCTGCAAACGGAATTACAAAAGCGCGGCGATGCTAGTTCCCTCATTGGGAGCTTGCAATCCGTTGCCGCTACGGGAGCGGTCGAAAAGCTGCTGGCGTCCGAGCAGGTGATGGCGATCGCTCAACACGTCGGCGTCGAACCGGCCATGGTAAAAAGCGTGACCCCGCTGATTGCGCAATTTATCGTCAAGGGTTCGAACAATCAGGGCGAAGGGCTCCTGGAAAAGGTGCTGTCGGGCGAAGTTGATCTTGGACAAATGGCCGGGATGATCGGCATGGCCAGCAAATTTATGAAGTAGCTAGGAGCATGCCCTGCTCTACCGACCTCAGACACTGTGAGGTCCGGCAGAACTCCTGGAACCCAAATACCGACTGGGGTGCATAACCCGGCGGTAAGGGCGTTGCGCTGAAAAAACCTCCTCAGATCAGCCCCGTCGTAGGGGTAGGGCACTGCCCTACCCCTACGACGGGGGAATGCTATTTGCCAGCATCTCCCCCCCTCCCCCCGACGAACGGGAGATACTTTGTCAGCGATCGCCTAAAGCGTTCACAAAATCGTAGATCTGGTGGGCCAAATGGCGTTTGGCACAGGCGGGCACCTCATGTCGCTGTCCTGAGCGCCCCAATAGAATTGCTTGGTTCGAGTCGCTGCCAAAGCCGCTGTTAGCCCGATCAATGGGGTTGGCTACAATCGCATCCAATCCTTTCCTTTGCAACTTTTGGCGGGCAGGAGACTCAATCTCGCCCGTTTGGGCCGCAAAGCCAATGAGTCGCTGGTGATCTTTTTTCAGGCTGGCCAAATGAGCCGCGATGTCCGGTACGGGAGCCAAGGGCAACTGGTCTGGCAGGGCCGCTTTGGGCAATTTTTGCGGAGCGCGATCGCGGGGCCTCACATCCGCCACCGCCGCCGCCATGATGATCCAATCCGCTTGGGGCAATTGCGCTACCAGGGCTTGCTGCATTTCGGCAGCGGTCGTGACGGCAATTTGCTGTACCCCGGTCAGCGCTTGCCGATGTTCCACCGCCATCGGCCCATGCACCAGGGTCACCGCCGCGCCCCGATGGGCCGCAGCTTGCGCCAGGGCCACTCCCATTTTCCCTGTAGAGGGATTGCCGATAAACCGCACTGGATCAAGATATTCCTGGGTGCTACCGGCACTGATCAGTAGATGTTTGCCCGCTAAATCGCGCTGCCCTCGCGTGAGCAACAACGAGTCAATCACCGCTAAAATTTCCTGCGGTTCGGCCAGGCGCCCCTGGCCGACGCGATCGCAGGCCAGCCGTCCCGCCCCTGGCGCGATCGCGTGATAGCGCGGATCAGCCAAAAGCTGCTGCCAGTTGCGCTGCACACTGTGCTGCTGCCACATGTCGGTGTTCATTGCGGGCACCAACAACACCGGACAAGTCGATGCCAGCACCGTATTCGTCAGCAAGTTGTCGGCCAGACCGTGGGCCAGCTTGCCCAGCGTGTTGGCCGTTAACGGCGCAATCACCAGCAAATCCGCCGATTCCCCCAAGTCAATGTGCAAGGGTCGGGAATGGGTCGCCGCCCAAAAGTCGCGATCGGTATAGGCCGGATGGCGACACAGAGTCGCAAGCGACAGCGGCGTCACAAATTCCTGTGCCCCCGCTGTCATAACCGGAACCACATCAACGCCGATCTTCGCCAGACTTGACGCGACTTCGCAGATTTTGTAAGCAGCAATGCCGCCCCCGATTCCCAAAATGACTCGATGCGTCGTCGCTGCCCTCATGAATGGGTGCCCAAAGTGAACTATCTACTCTTCATCGAAGGGCTCATTATCGAGCAAATAGGTATAGTTCTGCACTAGCTCGGGCCGTTGAAAGGCTATTGCTCTCAGCAAATGCCAATCTTTGAGGCCATCAAAGGCGCTGTCGTAGGCATCTTGCTCTAGTCGTTTAGCAAGCTCGGCAACTGACTCGCGAGTCATCGCCAAGACCGACTCTTGAGAAACATCATTCAGTGTGCTCATGCTAACTCCCCCAGGGTTCTTCGCCGTTGTCGATGATATCGCAGTAAAACTAGGCAATCAGGCCATGTTCGACTGCTTAGCAATGCGCGGTGAAGATCCGCATCTTCGCTCGGAATCGCTGCTAGGCTGCCGAAAGTGATGCCAGCACCTCGTTCTTGTCTGCAATGACCGGCCGACGTCGGTTACTCTCATCTTAAAAGTTGCTTTGGGGATGCGATCGCCCCTGCGTCAAAACTTATCGAAGCGGCCTGATATCATCCATCCCTGCTGCTAGCGCAGCGATCGCCTGCACCGTTCATACTTCATTACTTCAAATGCCCAGAGGCCCCCACCCACTTCAGATTGCAAACTGTAAACGTAAAGACTGACAAACTTTAGCTTGCAGGCTTTTTACTTTCGTAAGCTACTATTAGCGACAACAACCTGCTCAGTGATTTTCACAACTGATTACCCGTGGACGCTTTACCCCCTGCCCAGCCACATTCGCACCAGAATTTGTCGCCTGCAACATCCAACAATCGCGGGCCAATCTTGGGGACGGCCTTCTTCCTCCTCGCGGTCGCCTGGCTGATATCCACGGAAAGTCCACTCATTTTTGGACGATCGCTGCACCAGTTACCGTTTGTCGGGGACGTCGACTCAGTGCCCCTGGCGATGGAAACGGGCGATCCCTACATCCGCGCCCTGATGCGCACCATCTCGGTGGCCGAATCGCACACTGCAGATCCCTATCACACTCTCTATGGCGGGCAGCGCATCAACGATTTGACCCAACATCCTGACCTTTGTATTGAGATTGTGGCTGGCCCCAACACGGGGGATTGCACCACCGCCGCCGGACGGTATCAATTTCTGAGCACCACTTGGCTCGAAAAAGCTAGACAGTATCATCCCGATCCCCCCCAGTGGTATTCCTGGTGGGCAGACTACAGCTTCGAGCCCACTTATCAAGATGCTGTCGTTTATCGTTGGTTAAACGATGTCAACGCCTGGAATGCTGACATTGCCGAACTGCTACGCCAAGGGCAAATCGAAGATGTGTTCTATTTGCTCTCCGGCACTTGGACCAGTTTGGGCTACGGCACTGAAGATAATGTGGTTACGCCCTACCTGCAAGAGATTTATCAACAAATGCTGCAAGAAGAACTTGCCAGCGTCCCATAAGTCACCTGATCGGTTTGGGAGCCCCCTGAACCCAGCGTCGTGAGTCGGGCTCTGCTGCTTTCCCGGCAAAAAACTGCCTGAAATCCTAAAGAATCAAGGATATTCAGGCAGTTTAGCGATCGCGTTTAGCTTGTGCTGTTGACTAGGCCAGCAGACCAATCGAAGTCAAAATCCAGGTCAAAATGCTGTTCACAATGGTCAAGGCAAAAGCGCCCAAAATTGCACTCATAACCCCCCATTTAAGTCGAAAACCATCGACCAGCATCGCCGCCAAACCAAACACCACAATACTAATGATGAGCGGAATCAAGCCCAGGCTAATGATCGCACCAAAAGTTCGCAGGCCTTGTGGCAAAAAGTGGTAAAGCCCATTGAGGGCACCAATAATCGCTCCGCCTAGCAATGCTTTAACGGGGCTGTCAACTTCTACGCCAGTGGGCAATAAAGAAACCAACCATAGGCTGATGGCTAGGACAACTACGGTAATTAAAAAACTGATAATTAAACCAGACATGTTTTGGTGAACTCCTTAATTCTGACAGGTGAGTAATGCTGTCAAACAGCTCCTAACAGATTCCTATTGCTAACCGTGGGGCTCAAGGTTAACAAGTGTCAAGGCATGGTTTCTATGAAATCTTCAAGAACCATAGATTGACCAAGAGGCAACTATTATGAAGCCATTTGTTCAGCATAGGTCTGACATATTTCAACATTACTTCATTTGGGCACTGAAACTTGTTCAAGAAAATATTAAGCTGCCATGAAGGAATGTGAGTTAGACATTTCGGTGGGCTTTTTCAACTAATTAGTCCAATATGCGATTGGGCAATGCAAGTCTGATTATGAAAATCGAGGAAAACGACTGCCTTAGATAAATTTCCTTGATTTCAAGTTCCTGACTGAAATTCCTCTCCCTGCCATGGCAGGCAGACTCCTTAGCATCCCTATTAGAGGGAACGCCCTACTAAGTTACGGAGTGTTTCGCTGTACGCTGTACTTTAACTTCAGAGGAAGTTATTAGCGATCGCCCCACGCTAGCAACATTCCCCTCGCCGCTTTCCTTCGATATTGGTGCCAACTGCACTTAATCAATGCCCTTGACTCGAACTTATTTGAATCGAACCTGCGCTGCGCTCAAAAGACTCATCTAAAACGAATTGAAGGCTAGCAAAAAGGTGGTCACACAACTTCTGAGTGTGGCCACCTGTCGAAAT
Organism: Leptolyngbya iicbica LK; assembly: GCF_004212215.1. Lineage (NCBI taxonomy): Bacteria > Bacillati > Cyanobacteriota > Cyanophyceae > Leptolyngbyales > Leptolyngbyaceae > Leptolyngbya > Leptolyngbya iicbica. Next base: position 21,930 of record NZ_QVFV01000002.1, on the reverse strand, counting down.
CTTTATTTGATGTAAAAGCCTTAAATGAACTTGTTAATTAGTCAGAAGGCTTAGCAAACCAATTTACTTTTCTACTTCTGGCACAATGTCTGGGCGTTCTTTACCTTCCCAACCTGTGGGTCGCTTAGAGTTATACCAGGCAATCGAGCCAATGCTGACCGCTGCAATAAAACCAACGATCCCCAAGATGGTCACTGTTGATAAGTAAGAAGCACTGGCCGTCTCTACTTGCATAAGAGGCATATAAATAAGTGAGTGCATATATGTTCCTTCACGTGCTAACGGTACAACAGTACCGAGACACCTTCTCTTTTACATCCCTCATGGTGCGGAACTAGTTACTCTGTCGGGCGACAGAGCTGCCCAAATATTGCGGCTAAATGACTGGAGAAACTGTTTTGTACAGGAAGAGATTTCTTGGGTCATCGCGCCTTCCCATTCAGTCAAAATCAGCATATTGTGGCGGGCTTTGTCCCTCACGGCTAGTAATTTTGGGATATTCCTGACCCTTAGGCGCTTTTTTTCGCACATTCTTCACTTCCAAAACGTGCCACCAGTTATCGCCAAAGTCGAAGGTATAGCCAAAAATTTCGCCCTCTTCGAGGTTGAGATCGTTAATAGTGGTCTGGGCCACGTCACCGTCATATTCCAGGCCACTGGCCGTCAGCCCATAGCGCTGACAGTCCGGATCATCGGGGCCGGTGCCACCGACCGCAAACTCATACATGTGTGCTTCTTCGCGATCGAACGCCTCAAAGAGGATTTGGTGTAAGTCTTGAAGCGACTGCTCACCTTTGATCAGAACGATCCGCATAACGCGGGGATTCGTTTGAGCAAAGCTTTCGGTAATTGGCCCATCCACCAAATCAACTTCCAAAATGTAGAGTGCCTCCCCCGATCGCTCGATCACTCGTTTTGGTAATTTCGGTCTGGGAGGTGCTGAAGTCACCGTATCCCCAATGGTCTCAGGGACATATGGAATGATACCCGCTGCCGCCAGTTGTTCCTGCACTTCGGGCGGGGCCGATCGCGCATCCAAAATCATGCCATTGACCGAGATCATCCACGCTAAGGGATTGTCACCTAACAGACTGGGCAGGCACCACTCTGGGTCGAGTTGGCCCATATCAAGGATGTCACGCACCTGTTTTGATTTGCCTTGCCCGGTGCTGTTGCTCACACCAAACCAGGCATATAAATCGGTGGCACTGACATGCGGCGATTGCGACGGGTCAAACAAAAAATTCACCATGCCGATCGCATGACTGATGCCACAGGCCCAACTGCGATCGCGCCCACTATTTAATGGCGAGGGGCGCTTACGACAAAGGGCCGCCGTTGCCTGATGCATCAAGGTGGCATATTCATCGTTAAGGTGTTGTGCAGCAAACTCGTCGGTAAGGGCAGTAATGCTGTCAAACTTGGCCTGCATTGCCTTTGGGACTTTTTCCGATTTAGTGGATTTTGCCATCAGCCTATCCCCTAACGTGCGATGTCATCCTAATGCGAAATCAAAGTCTGCGAAAGTGGTTTTTGTGAATAGCATCGATACCGACATTGCTAGAAAGGATTAGAACATGAATCAATCCTGCGGTTGGCAGCGTGATTCATTTATCCCCATTAATGTTTTGACTGCTTTAATTATCGAATAAAAATCGGAAACGCCATCATGATGCCGCATTAGTTGGCCATTTACGCCTGACTTATCTAGCTCAAATCCCTAAGGAGCACTCAGCGCTCAGAAAACTTTCTTTGTTTAGGTCACCGCATAATTACGGGCTTTAATGCCTCAATATGGGTGACCTGGGGCGATCGCTGCGACTCACCAGGGCCGTATTAGCTTAAGATTTTTCAACTTTTTCCTGGAATCGTTGATGTTGCTTCTGCCGTGGGCACATTACACCTAACAGTTCATAAAACGAGCTTCTCGGGCAGGAAACTATGTCAACCAGTTTATTAACCAGCAATCACCAGCTTCATGACCGCCACCCTAAGAAGCACAATCACTACAGCTTCAAGGACTTTTTTCAATTCAATCCCAACGCTGGCAGTGTGGTTGATTGGAACGGCAGTCGCAACTTTTTCTCCAGTGAAGACTTTATTATCGGCTTGCTTGAAGGCTTAGAGGAGGAAGTCGGTGAAGCCTCTGCTGCCATCATGTACTCCATTGGTTTGGAATGGGGCAAACAAGATTCCTTATTCTTTGAAAGTTGGTTTGAGAAAGAATTTGGCATGAGTGCCCGTAAGGCTAACCTCATGTTTTTGTTAGAAACCTGGTGGTGGCCTTTCACCTCTCAAGGCTGGGGCCGCTGGGAAGTGGACATGAGCGATCGCAAGCAAGGGTTCATGTTCATCAACGTGTTTGACTCAGCAGTGGCGCGCACCCTGGGCGATGTCGGCAAGCCCGTCTGCCATATTTACGCCGGTTTGTTCGCAGGCTTCTTCACCGAAATGGTGCGCAAACAACTGAGCTGCATTGAAATTCAGTGCTACTCCATGGGCGAGACTTACTGTAAATTCCTGCTCGGCGGCAAAGAACGGATTGATGCGGCTGCCTTCTGGATGAATGAAGGCGCCACCGCTCGCGACATCGAGAAACGTCTACGTGCCGGGGAGGTTCAAGGATGAGTACCGCACTTATGAACGGTCATCGCAATGGTCATCAGACCCCGGCCAACAGCTGGTCAACCTTGTCAGTCCGCGAATTCTTTGAGCAGATGCCCTGGACAGGGATGCCGGTCAATCGCCCCAGCCCGACTGCTGGCAGTTCGTCAGCGGATGCTACTGGCGCTAATGGCCTGAGCCTCACCCTCAGCGTGGGTGAATATTTCAACCTTTTCCCTTGGGATGGCAAACCAAATATTGCCGTGCCAGTCGCTCCCCTCGACATTCAGCCTGATTTGCCGATGGAAGACGACATTACTTTAGATGGATTTGCGGATCTGTTCTGAGATGGCTGTCCCTGCATTCCTCTCACAGCTTGATGCCGCTGCTTGTACTCATTAATTTGGAGCACCCCTGATGAATCCCAAACTCGAAGCTTTGTTTGACGAACCCGAAAAAGGGTATCTACAAGCTGACGAATTAAATGCCCTGAGTCAATTTGTGAGTTCTTTGCCAGAGCGCATCAACTTTTACCAACGCTTGCGCAATGAAGAAGTCACTCTGATGCAGTCGGTGGCTGACGCCCTACAAAAGCAGTTTCCCCAAGAGTCGGAAGAAAAACTCAAGCGCAGTCTGCAAAATGGCATCTTGATGGTGCGTTATGCGGCTATGGCGATGCTGACTGATGACATTGACATGGTGACGAAGCGCTTAGAAGGTTGGCTGCCTGAAATTGTTGAAGCTTACAACACTCAAGCGATTGATATTGCGCTTTATCAGCTCATCAAAACTCAGTTTGCGGGACGGTTTTCGCCGGCTCAAATGGCGCTGTTGACTCCTGGCTTAGATGCGGCTGAGCGTTTGATTGCTGGGGGACAATTAAACGACGAGTCCGCAGAAGCGATCACCAGTGAATCTTTGATTGGCTTGTTTTAATCTCATTTGCAGAAAGAGGACGTTATGATTTCGGTTGCTGATTTACTTGTTGACGATCGCTTACCCAGTAACTATTTTGCGAGCGATGTCTATATCCGAGGCACCCTAGAACTGGGACTGCTGGAAAATCGACGTGGCGATCGCCTGCTGGCGTTGCCTGATGCCTTGATGAAGTCGATTGTGGCAGGTTTGAACCAGGAAACTGGGCAGGCGACCCGCTACGTGCTGCGCAACTGTGGCCTGTGGTGGGGCAAAAACTTTTATGCGCGCTTTTGCGAGGAGCTCAGCGACTATTACCAAAAGGGTGTTGCCGACTTGTCAATGGTGGAATTTGTCAAAGCTTTGCAGGAATGCTGGCGCACCCACGGCTGGGGAGTACTCACGGTCAACACCGATTACCAAATGAAGGGGTTTTTGGTGATTGAAGTGCAGAATTCGCCCTTTACGGCCCATGCAATTCAGCCGAATCAGCCTTCGGGAGCTTTAGAATGTGGCGTTTTGCAAGCATTCTTTAGTCAACTGACGGGGCGTGATTTAACCTGTGTCCAAATCAGCTGTGAGTCGATGGGGGCCGATCGCAACCGTTTCGTTCTGGGTTTAGAAAACCGTCTCGAAGCCGCAGAAGCCTTAGTCCAAGAAGGTCAGCCCCACACTGCAATCATGCAAATGTTGACTCAGTAACCCGTCATCTTAACTTCCCCTCGCGTCTACGATCACTGTGCTGAAAACCTATCAAAGTGCTAAATATCGGTCTCTAGGGTTAGTGGGACAAGGGCAATTTGGGCAAGTTTACTGCGCCATCCATCGCAAAAGTGGGCGATTGGTGGCGCTTAAAAATTTAAACCGCGATCGCTTTCCGACCCACCAGTTCCTCCGAGAATTCCGCTTTTTACTCAGCCTCGACCACCCACACATTGCTAATTGCCTTGCCCTAGACCAATCCGGCAGTGGTCGGCAATTGGTGTTGGACTATTGCGAAGGGGGCACTCTGCGCGATCTGATGGAGCAGGGCACGCAGCTAACCTTGGCGGAGATTTTGACGCTCACGACCGAAATCTTGTCCGCTCTGGAACATGCCCATGCCAAAGGGTTAATTCACTGCGATATCAAACCCGAAAATATTTTGCTCAGCTTATCGCCCCATGGGTGGCGAGCCAAGGTCTCCGATTTTGGCATTGCTCGACTGAGCCAAGAGTACCAAGGCAAGGATAAAGGGGCGACTGGGTCACCTGCTTATATGGCCCCTGAGCGGTTCTATTTCCAGTTTTCGGCGGCCTCAGATTTGTATGCTGTGGGCATTATGTTGTATGAGTTGCTGCTGGGCGATCGCCCCTTTTCTGGCAACTATAACCAGCTCATGGTGTGCCATCTCAACCATGCAGTGAAACTGCCAGACAGTTTGCCCGTCAGCATTCAAGCAATCTTAAAGAAGGCGACCGAAAAACTCACGCCTCGTCGCTATCGCAGCGCCACAGACATGAAAGCCGCGATTTTAAAGGTGCGGAAAACCTTGACCGCCGGAGACTTACGCGAACGGTTTCCCAAGATTGCCGCGCTGAAAACGGTGGGCTCCTTCGCGCCTCAAGAGCCTGTCCAATTACCTGACCGTTGTTCAGCTCTTGCGTTATTGAACGCGACCGATGCTCTGCCCCAACTGTTGACGGCTCATGGTCATCAGCTATATGGCTGGTCACTAACAAATACTCAGACTCTTGACTCTGAGCGCCCAGCCGCAACTTGGGACTTTGATGCCCCGATTACACAACTCTGTCAGGTGCCATCAGGCGTGCTGGTGGTCACTCAAAACCAATTACATTTGCTGACAACCAGTAGCCTCGTCACGCTGGCAACTTTTAACACAGCGATCGCAGTATTACCGGGCGGCCAACAATGGGCGATTGTCCAGTCTCTAGCATCGCCCCGCCGGCTGTGGGCGGTGAATACTCACCATTCATCTCCTATCATCCGTGAGTTACCGACTGAGGACGAGCAGGTACCCACAACTGCCGCCATGTTAGACGATCGCCATTATGCGATCGCGAGTCAGCAGGACAAACAGTCTCATCTGCATGTCTTAAGCCGCAAAGGGCAGTCACTGGGCAAGGTCAGCGTTCAGACTAATATTCATCACCTGTTTGCCAGCCAAAAGCCAGGTAGCTGTATTGCCCTGGCAGGTACTAAGCAACAAGATTTCTTGGTCATCCGAATTAAGCCCTATCGCATCATGCGCTGCCGTCTCGATATCGTGCCTCATTGGTTTGGTGAACTGGTCACTGGTTATGTAGCCATCAGCCAGAAAGGCGAAATGCGCCTCATCAACTATTACGGACAACTTATTGGCCAGATCAACGATTTACCCATTCCTGAAGCGGTCTGCTTTCACCCTCCTCATGGGCTCTGGATCGTTAGCCAACAAGGGCAAGATACCTGTTTACATCATATTGATCTGCAAGCCCTCGGCCTTGATCTCATCTTCTAAAAACAAGCTGTGTCCTAAAAGGATGTCTAGAGTGGGGCAAATTTGTCTGGGAGTTCTATCGGGAAAGTCTCCTAAAATCACCCAAGACTACTTTGGCTGCGGGGCAGAGAACAATCCTGCAATGATGTGGCTGCTGGAATCTCATATTGATGGGCGCTACCCAAAAGAATCGGTCAGGGCCAGTTCTATCGATTGTGAAGTGGGGTCTAGGAGCACGGCCATATCCCGAATTTTGCCGTGAACCGATGCCATCGTCCTCAGGTTTAAAGCGCCACTGAAATTAAGTGCCTGCTTGTTTTCACTGTAATGAGCTACCGATCAGTCCTCGGCAAAGATGCACTTCATATCTCGGCCGATTCACTGAATCCATTTGCTGACAGTTAATCAAAGCTTAATTCAACCCCAATATCCCCTTGGGCTTTAGTAAAGGTCTCGATAATCTTCGGTTGATATTTTTTCTTTTGGTCTGGTGATGTCTGATACACCCACGGAGTGTAATAACTTATGTTTGCTAATCGATTCACAACAGTCAGTGCAGTAGTTGCAGCCACTGCTGTTGGTCTAGCGATCGCCCCCTCAGCTCAGGCTCAAGAGATCATCGTCCTTGATGGCTCCAGCACTGTGTTTCCAATTTCAGAAGCGGTGGCAGAAACCTTTATGGAGGTTAACCCTGGGGTCAATGTTGCCGTTGGTGTTTCTGGCACCGGGGGGGGCTTCAGCAAATTCTGCGCTGGTGAAACGGTCATCTCCAACGCTTCCCGCCCGATCAAGCCCGAAGAGGTCGAGGCCTGCGCTGCTGCTGGGATTGAATACATTGAAGTCTTAGTTGGGTTGGACGCTCTGGCTCTGGTCGCTCATCCTGAGAATGATTGGCTCACCAATATTACCTTTGAAGAATTGAATACACTCTGGGCCCCCGAGGCTGAGGGGACGATTACTCGCTGGAGTCAGGTTAATTCCAGCTGGCCTAATGCCCCTATCCGCTTGTATGGCCCCGGAACAGATTCCGGTACATTTGACTTCTTCACAGAAGAGGTTGTGGGTGAGTCTGGTGCTAGTCGCGCTGACTACGTTGCCAGTGAAGACGACAACATTCTAGTAGTCGGGGTTTCCGGTGATGAGAATGCCTTGGGGTACTTTGGCCTGGCTTACTATCTAGAAAACCAAGACATCTTGAACGGTGTTGCTGTCGAAGGTGTAGCAGCGAGCTTTGAAACCGGTAAAGATGGCTCTTACCCATTGTCTCGCCCACTATTCATTTACATCAGCACCGACGCCCTAGAAAGACCTGAAGTTGAGGCTTATGTCCGCTACTATCTGGAAACTGCTCGGGATACCGACCTGCTTGAAGAAGTTGGATACATTGCGGTAGATAGCAGCGACTATGATGAGGCGTTGGCGCAGCTGGATGATGCTTTGGCCGGCCTGTAAGTCAGTCCAGATAATGATTCTTGCCTGTTTTAAGTTTTGCTGACTCTCAAACTCTTTGGTTGATTAAGGCTAATCACTTTCCTTAATTGGGGGGATAACACCGTTCAACTTTTGCTGGTTTGGCGATCGCAATCTACAACCCCAAGACAACTTCAGTCTTGGGGTTGCTTTTAGAGATTGCTTTTAGAGATGAGAAAGCTTAAGACTCGCAAAGCTGCTTTGATGGTTCCGTCACTTAACTGGACTGCAGTGACGAAAAACTTGTCGGATATTTTGGCTTGACTCTTTAAGAACTTTGATACTTCCTAACACTGAGGCTTCTTCATTACACCGCAAGAAGCAGTGGCAATGGTTACTTTTCCCTCTAATGGGGCTTTCATTACTGCTGCATATGGCTCTTATGTTGATGCCGATTCCTGATCAAGAGCGTGAACCAGAGGTTACTGAGGAAGAAACATTAACCGAGGAGGAAGAAGCCATTGACATTTTAAGTATTAGTGATCTTCCCGCACTAGAGGAGCCTACAACAGAAACACTGCCTGAACAGCCTCAAACCCCTGATCCTCCAATTCAAAACTCGTTAATTCCTCCTGATTTAGAGCGGCCTATCGTATCAGATGAAGTCATTGATGAGCCAATGTTAGATGAGGAAACAGCCCTGGAAGAAAATCCTCTAGATAACGAGGGCAACCCTCAGTTTGACCCCACTCGACAGTCAACTCTGCTTGGTCAGACCGGAAGTATTAATGTCGAATTTGATGGCACTGCTGACTTTCCTCAAAATATTTGGGCGCTGGGTTATTTGCAAAACCTGAATTTAGATTGCTTCTTTGCCGAAATCACTCCGAACGGATATCGATTACTGGCTCAAGCCAACCAATTAAAGTTTTTTCGCCGAAATTATGGTCTGGTTGTCTCCGAAGATTTACCGCTCACATTTGCCAACCAGACATTAGTCGAAGTTCCTGACGGATATTGTGGTGAACAGTTATTTGAAATTCAAGATAATGGGGTGCCGACTTTATATGTCTCGACGATCAAGATTGGTCCGGGTAATCCTCCAGCCAGTATCGTTTTGATTTTTTGGACTGCCGATCCTCGCGGTTAAGTATTTCTAGTCAATGGTGATATCTGATTGAAGATTTAAGCTGAGATCAGCTCTCTACTTTTATGATGTATCAGTATTGATTCTGCATCGCAAGCGTCATTCTGAGCCCAAAGTAGTGAGGATATTGACTTTCTTGAATCGCTTAATTTATAGAAATTCTTTCCCTCAGCCCGAATAATGTCAAAGCCCTCTGCTCTATCAACTGTTAAGCGATCGCTGAAGCGATATCTTTTACCATTCATGTTGCTGTTCTCGTTAGGATTGCACGGCATGATTTTATTCGTGCCGACCGCACCAGATGAGGATGAATTGTTACCCCCTCCTGACCCTGAGGAGGAGGGGATTACGGTGACCAAAACTGCGCCACCTACTTCTCAGCGATCGACGAACAACCCTGAGACCACGAGCACCACAGATGCCAGACCAAGGGCCAATCAATCAGCAAGGACGGCGACGCCTAGCGGCAATTCGGTTCAGGCATCGGGGGCAGCACGGTCAAGAGAGACCAGTGGTAATTTACGGGCGAATAACCGCCGCGCCACCACTAGCAATGCGCGACGTAGGGAGACGCGACCTGCGGCTAATCAACGCCGTAACTCGCCTCAGAATGCGTCGGCGAGAAGCGATCGCACTAACTCGTCTCCAGTCGTGCCCCCGCTCAATAATCCCAATCCGCCGCCACCGGCCCCCAATGCAGGCGCGGTGGCAGGGCGGCGACAATTCCTTAGCTATGCTGACGTGTTTGCCACTTATCAAGGGCTAAATCCGTTGACCGCAGAAGAAACCGCTGAGCGGCAATCAATTTGGCTCAGCAGTTTTACCGAGCAGGGCAACCCCTACAGCAACTTAAAGATTCAACCGTTGACCGAGATCGAGCCCATCCCCTATGAGGCCAAGATTTGTCTACCCAATGCCCCTGAGATGGCGGAACTGCTGGTTTTGGTTGAAGCAGATGGCACCGTCAACAGCGATATCATGACTCTGCGATCGTCTGGGTATCGTCAATTTAATCAGGCGGCCCGAGCCATGGCAGAGCAGCATACCTACCCCAGCCAGGATCTACCTCAGGCCTACTTGGTTCAAATCATGGTCGATTATGACCCAGCAGGGTGCCAATGGCCGCCTGCAGGTACGGACTTGCCAGACGACTATTTTGCGGTGTTAGAAAGTTATGTTGGCCCCACATCAACCACTCTGTCTGAAGCGCGGCACAATCAGGCAGAGTGGCTGAATTCACTGGCTAGAGACGAGGCGATCGCGAGTGCAGAAGTGGCCGCAGAAAATGTTTTAGAGGACTTGGCAGACCGCGTTACTTATCCCGATAACATTTGCCTGCCCATCGAACCGGAAGAAGCCCGCTGGGGAGTGATGGTGAATACCGATGGCCACTTGCAAGGCGAGCCCCAACTACTACGTTCTACTGGCTATGCCGTGTTTGACGATCGCGCCAAAGCGCTGGTGGAAGATTTTGAGTTTCCCACAGCAGCCACGCCTCAGGCTTATGTCGTTGTTGTGCAGACCGCCTACAACGGGGTCAATTGTCAGCCGCTAACGTCGCAGGCATTTGATTTGAGCGACTCAAATTCCGTGTTCTACGCGAGCTTTCTGCGTTGACAGAGTCGTTTGGCAAGTCCTGAAATCTTGCGATGGCTCAAGTCTCCATGGCCATCGATAAACCTGTCGGCGGTGCCCAATATGGTTGGTATAGCGCCGCGTAGATAGCTCCGTACATCCCCAGGCTGCGGAACAAGGGGCTTAAGCTCCTTGCCTGTTGGTACCTTACTGCGGACTGCTATATGGTCTGGCTGATTCTTGGTGAGTATTCTGCTGAGTTGAACGGGCTCAAAGCTTAACCTGACCTTAGCCATACGTAAACCTGGAATCACCCTGTGCAGGTGGATCTGAGTGGTAAGTTGGGGGTGGGTACGTAATTTTAAATACCTCAAACGCTGAGGTTTATAGTCAGGGCGTCTGCGTCATCGTGATGATTCGTTTGCTACTTGAATGTTATGGACGATCTCCGGATTGACTCAACCTTAGAGAACCTGCAGCTGCATCATTTTGGGGTCAAGCCAGCCACTCTCGGAAGTGTAATTTTTCAAGCTTTAGAGCGCGACCCTGTGTTGCCAGGCGTAATTTTGTTGGCTCGGGATGGTCGTTTGCAGGGCGTCATCTCTCGTCGACATTTCCTTGAGGTGATCAGCCAACCCTATGGTCGCGAGCTTTTTTTGCAGCGATCAGTGGCAACATTGCATCGATTTATTACGCACAATTATTTGCGACTATCGGGAACCACAAAGATTACCGAGGCTGCCCAACACGCGATCGCTCGTCCTTCAGACCTGTTGTATGAACCCATTGTCGTTGAATCGCAGCGGTCACCGACTCAACCGTTTTATCTATTAGATGTGCATGACTTGTTGCAAGCACAATCGACAGTGCATCAGCTGACCACTAATCTGCTGGCGGAAAAAACTCGCGCGGAGCGGATGCAGAGCGAGAAGATGGCGGCGCTAGGCAAAATGATGGCGGGAGTGGCCCACGAGATTCGCAACCCCGTCAACTTTATTTGGGGAAATCTCAACTATTTTGAGGAGTATACCGAAGATTTAATTACTTTGATTCAGGCCTATGAAGAGGAGAGTATATCTCAAAGTGACTCACTTAGAAAGATCAAGAAAAGCATTGACTTAGACTATATTTTGCGTGATTTGCCCCAGCTTTTGCAAAGTATGAAAACCGGAACGGACCGCCTTCGCAATTTAGTGACGAGTCTGCGAACATTTGCCCGGATGGATGAATTGCAGCGAGACTTGATCGATATTCATCAGAGTTTAGATAGTACGCTGCAAATTTTAAATAATCGCCTAAAAGAAGGCGTTACTGTTCACAAACAATATGCTGATAGCCTCCCCGAGGTGTCTTGCTTTAGCGGTCAGATGGGTCAGGTCTTTATGAATATTATTAGCAACGCCATTGATGCATTGTTAGCGCACCAGGCGGCCTTATCACAGTCAGCTGATGGGTCCACTAATCGTGAGTCAGCTTCGCCGTTATCGCGGGTCGCCGATACGTGGCAACCGTGCATCACGCTGACCACTCACCAGTGCGATCGCCTTCCGGCAGAGATTACTCGTAATATGCAGGAGCCCCCTCTCACAGACACCGCTTGGATCTCGATTCGCATTCGGGACAACGGGCCAGGCATTCCCGCCGCGATTCAAAGCAAGGTATTTGACGACTTTTTTACCACCAAGCCAGCGGGCGATGGCACCGGACTCGGCTTGCCGATTACCCGACAGATTGTGACCGAAAAGCATGGCGGTCACTTAATTTTGCGATCGCCCATCCCGAGTTCAGACCACACGGCATCCCCGTCTATGCCAGGCACCGAGTTCGAAATCTTCCTCCCCACCCAAGTTGACCCGCCGAGCAAGGCTACTGCCCGCTCGCCCGATTTGGCTCACTGGGCATAAAGGTCACCCCGGTGGCGTTTTCATGCCTTGGCGAGTTCTCGGTAAGGCATCACAGCTGCACGGTCTATTCCACCGCGAGGGAGACACGGTTACCGCCAATGTCGCGCAAATCGGTCAAGAACACAGCAACGTCGTCGTAGGGTAAGTTTTTATCTGCTTTCAGGAGCAGGGTACCGTCTGGATTTTCAGCAAAATGGGCGCGAATGCGCTGAGTTAGCTGCTGAAAACTTATCTGTTCGTCCTCCAAAATAATGTTGCCATCGCGCTCGAGACCGATGATGAGGGCTTCGGCCTGGACGGCGGAATCCACTTCGGCATCAGTGCCTTCGACATTTTCAGGAATTTCAATGCCGATCAACTGTCTGCCCGTCAAGGTCATGGAAATGATGATAAAAAAGGTCAGCACGGTCATCAACACGTCCATCATGGGCACGAGGTTGACTTCAGGGATCTTAGAGGCGGACGAGCGAGGACGACGCATGGCAGGCAGGGAGAATGTAAGGAAGGGGGCAGTTGGGCTGGCTCGGCTAAGAAGTGCATGAGATGTCGATGAGCCAGTTATTCTTCGATCGCGAGCGACACGCGATCGCCCCCGATGGCGCGCATTTCGCCCAAAAACTGAATCACCTGTTCATAGGGTAAGTCGCGAGCGGGCAGTAGATAGACCACATGGTCCGCATTTTCAGCCAAGTAGGCCTCCATTTCGACTTTGAGGGTTTCTTTGTCAATGGGATTTGTATTGACTGTGAAGCCACCATCAGCCTGCATTTCAACAATGAAAGGATTGGTGGTGGATGGCGTGGGGGGAGACTCTTCGGGCTGAGCCGCCGGTAGCTGCATGTCAATGGCTTCTTCGCTGCCGAGGGTGAGGGTAACGACAACAAAAAAGGCTAGCACTCCCATCATGACCGTCAGCATCGGAATCAGGTCAATTTGGGGGGGAGCAGTGTCTCGGGTTTCGCGAAAGCGCATAGCGGCGAATGGATTAAGCGTTAATAGCGCTCAGCCACGAAGGGCTCGGAGCGCGGGGGCTGAGCGGGATGATCGACGGCAGAGAGGGCCGGTTCGTACCAATATTGTCGATAAATGAGCTCTAGTTCGTTGCCCGCTTCGGAGAAATAGTCCATCTGTTGCCCTTGAAATGTCACCATAATGCGAAACACTAACAGGGCTAGAATGGCCACGACCATGCCGGCCGCTGTGGTGATGAGCGCTTCCCCGATGCCGGCGGCGGCCTGGGAGGTGTCGGTGTTGCCGCCGCCGCCAATATTGAGATTATTAAACGTGGCGATGAGGCCCGTCACTGTGCCCAATAAGCCCAACAACGGGGCCACGGCAACGATAGTTTCGAGCAGTTTGTCACCCCGTCGCATCTGCACAAATTCTTTGTCGCCCGCATTTTCGAGGGCAAGCCGAAAGGTCTCGGGGGAGGGATTTTTGAGCCGCAGGGGGGCCGATAGAAAGCGCCCGACGGGGGTATCGTTAGCCCGGGCCGCGATCGCGGCCGCTTCATCCAAGTCCTGCCGCGCGGCTTCCAACACTTCATTAACGACCTGGCTTTCGCGTTTGAGCAAACTTGTCCAAAACCAGGTGCGTTCTAAAGCAGTGGCGATCGTTAAGACCGAGCAGCCCAAAATGGGCACCATTACGGGGCCACCCCTCGCCAAAAAATCAAATACAGTCGTCATATAGGCTCTAGTGAAAGCGGAATTTACGAGTCACTCTGGCAATCAAAGCGGGCTTTAATCCAGCAGAGTCTGATGCCTCATCCTGTCAGTCAGAATAACGAAAGACCTTATGTCAAAGATTAACAGAAGTCCTTATTGAGTTTAATTCCGGTTTAAGACAGTGACACTCGGAGTTGGTGACAGTCACACTAGCGGCTTCCAGTCGATTCCAATCCAGATGCACAGGCGACTGGAACACCCTATTGAAGGCTCAATCAGGTTTGACACACGCAATTTGCCTGAGAGCGCTGATCATCAAGCTGCTAGAAGCGATGGTCGGGTTTGCCATCAGGGACAAGGCCAACCATCGCAAAGTAGAATGACGCTCTTGCTAGAAAAAGTTCCGGGCAGATGGACCGCGATCGCTAAGCCGCAGGAGTCAGAGTCTGTAACCAGTCAAGGATGAGCGGATTCACGACCTCGGGGCGTTCATCGTGGGGACAATGGCCTGTATTCGCAATGGCATGAAACGTGACGGCTGGAGCGTTCTCGTCATTCGCCTCACTCAATTCGCGATAAATATCGGCCCCTTTGATCGGCGTCCAAGGGTCATCTTCGCCCCAGAGGACTAAGAGTGGTTGCTGAATCTGGGGCAATAGCTCCTCAGGTTTGGGGCCGGGGGGTGCCGCCAAAATGGAGGCAAACACTTTTTGTGCCCCCGGATCGCAAGACGGGCGATATAAAATCTCGACAAGCTCATCGGTGATGGCCTCACGATTGCCATACACCTGCTGCAGCGACCCACGAATGCGAAACTTGCGGCGCACTTCGTTAAAGACGAACGGCCCGAGCAAATTGGAGTTCACAACTTTGCTGAAGGCACCCATCACCATGCGCAATGGTAAATTCAGCTCTTCGGGTCGATGATTTAACCCGCCAGCACAGTTGAGCAGCACTCCGGCCTGGGCCATCTCGGGGGCGTGGGCCAACATCATCAGGGTCATCAGGCCGCCGATCGAGTTGCCTACAAATATTGCCGGGCGGTTGATATGGGCGCGCCAGTAGTCTTGCAGCAGGGTTTCCCACAGCTCTAGGGTGTAGCTCAGGGGGGGCTTATCAGAAGCGCCAAACCCCAGCAGGTCGATCGCGTGTACCTGATAGCCAGCGGCAGCCAGGGCAGGTATATTTTTACGCCAGTGACCGATGGACGCACCAAACCCGTGGATGAGCACCAGCGGTTGGCCCTGGCCCTGGATGGTGTAACAGATGCGATGGCCTTGCCAATTCCAGGTCAACGGTTCCAGGGGGGCGGGCGCGGTGAGTTGAGCTGTCATAGAGCGGAATAAATGAGGATTAAGTGAGGTGATTGATTAATGCTTAACAGTATAGGGGTTTGAGAAGACCTTGCTGCCGGGAGTAAGCAGGTTAGAGCGCTGGGTCGCTACTGTGCGGGAGCGGGTTTCACAGCGGATTTGGAAACTGTTATCGTGCTTGCTGAATGTAGAGCAATGCCGTCAGTTAGAGAAGTTGCTCAAGCTGGATAAGAATACCAGAGCGACTGGTCTCGACCAGTTGAGACGCTCTCCTACACGGCGCAGTGCCCCGGCGGTAGTCTCGGCACTTCACCGGCTGCGGCGGATACGCGCCATCGGGGTTGGTCAGTGGGTACTCCCCAGTGTCCCACCCAGTCGGCTAATAGTCCTTTAACGGAAGGCATTCACCTCGCGTGTCCAAACGATTGAGCGGATGCCCCAGTCCCGGCGGATAGCAACCCTGCTGGCTTTTGCTAGGGATGTGGAGGCAACCGCTCAGGATGATGCGCTGGCGATTTTGGAACTGCTGACCAAAGACTTGCGCTCAAAAACTACTCAACCCCCGATCACGGCATCCAGCGATCGCCGGAGGGAGCGGGGCATCTCGGCCCCCCGTCCAAACCGCACCACGAGATCAGGGCGACCAGCAGTCAACCCCAACGCCCTGGCAAACGCGGGTCGCAGATTCACTTCCTCCACGGGCTGGTTGATAAAGGCATTGCGAATCCCCAGGGCTGTTGCCTGCAGGGCAAACCGTTCGTAACAGCGACCTGCTTCTACCCAATGGGGCGGGTCATCCACCTCGGAGACAAAGACGGCAATGCCTGAGGAACTGCGGATATAGCGGGCGATTTTTTCGTTCTCTGGCTGCACCCGAAATAAGACTTTGGACAACAGAGCCCCGAGCCAGCGCGGAATCGGCGGATTGCCCGTGGCCCGTCCTGACAGGCCATCGCCAGTGCGGATTGCCTCCTGGTCATTGAAGCGGATCCAATATTTCAGCTCCTCCATAAACGCCGGGTTATTGAACTGGGCGGTGTTGCCCTGCACCACATAGTCCAGCACGGTTTCCATCGCTGGGGGTGACGTCAGCATGAGCACCCGCACACCGTCCCCCATCCCGGCCATCTCTAGCTGGTGCAACTCTTCAGGCGTAAGGGGGGTACCGTCGTACTCGGCACGGGTGCATTGACGGTGTGGGATCGCTTTGAACAGGGGGGTGATGCGCTTTTCTGTCGATTGGAACTCGATGTGCACAGCGCCCTCGCCCGAGGGGACAAAGTGACATTGGGCCGATAGTCCCTGGGCCAGAAAGCCCAGGCAGCCCAACAGGTTGAGAAATCGTCCATCATTTGCCGGATTCATATCACTTCTCCGATATCGATTGGAGCCTCGATAGAACCGCCCTGATGGTTTGCGGAACGGGGCGATCGTGGGGATTGCAGGTCGCTCCTTAATGCTAATCAGCGAGGCGGGTTGTCCTGCCAGCACATCCTGCTCAATGATTTGGCGCAGCCGCTCAGGTTCCTCAAACACGGGACGATGGGCCGATTGGGGGGATGACCGTAAACACGGGACGATGGGCCGATTGGGGGGATGACCGTTCGGGACTGATGACCCACAGCTCTAGGATCTAGCTCCTAACCTCGGCTCCCTCTAAAACGATGAAGCTGACACACATCACAGCTTTGCCTAAAGTTATGAAGCTGCTCTAAGCAAAACCGGGTCTCTGGTACTGGACCGATTAAAGTGGAACTGAGCTGTAATCATAACGTTCGCTTCGGTTTATCCATAACAATGCCTGAAAGGTCTACCCGTCATAGCTGGTCGGACGCTGATCCCGGATTGCGCCACACCCTCATTCGCCTAGCGCAAAGTCTAGAGCGAGATGCGATGGTCGAGCAAGTCACGACTGACCTGCAGCATCAACTACAGGTGGATCGGGTGGTGCTGTATTACTTTTATCGGCAATGGGAAGGTCAGGTCACCTTTGAAGCCTTGAGTGACCCGCGCTATTCAATCTTTGGGTCAACCGGCCCCGATGAATGCTTTAACGATGAATATGCAGAGCTTTATCTAGCCGGACGAGTGCGAGCGATCGCGGATATCGAAGCTGAACCGATTGCCGACTGTCATCGCGACTTTCTGTGTGAGTTGCAAGTACGGGCGAATTTAGTCGTGCCGGTACTAATCCCGACTGGTCTTTGGGGGTTGCTCGTGGCCCATCACTGTCAATCAGTGCGTCTTTGGTCAGAAGCGGATATTGCGTCAATGCAAGCTGGGGCTGAGCATCTCGCCACGGCCCCAGCCATTCGGGGCGAGATGACTTAGCTGGAATGGTTGCCCCGCGCCACAATCACGATTATAGAACTGCGATCGCGGCTCTGGGGACTGTGCGCAGGGAGGGAAATTGGCCCTGTCAATCAACGGTTGGTTTCGGCCTGCTGGACAATTTGGGCAGCGAGGGCGAGGGCTGAAACATCGACGGAAAGGCCCGTCACCTGTTGGCGCACCGCCGCCGCGACAAATTCTGGATGATGGGTGGGTGAACTCCCGCAGAGGCAGCAGGAAATGCCCGCCTGCTGAGCGGTGTGAATTAATTGCGCGATCGCTTGTTGCACGGCGGGGTGCGTTTCATCGTAGGGAGCCGTAAACACGGTTTGGTCGCGATCGATGCCCAATAGTAGTTGAGTCAGGTCGTGGGTGCCGATGGCGATGCCTTGGATGCCCGCTGCGACATACTGCGGTAGTTGAAACAGCACCGACGGCACTTCCGCCATCATCCACAGGGCAAAGTCAGGCTGCTGGTGTAGCCCCATCGCGGCGATCGCAGTTTGGCAGTATTGGACTTCTTCTACCGTGCGCACGAAGGGCAGGATTAGCTGCAGGTTGTCATAACCCTGGTCTTGCAACCGTTTGAGCAACGTTAACTCTAAACCAAAGAATTGGGGGTGATGGTGATAGCTAAAGGCCCCCCGCACCCCCAGCATGGGATTGGGTTCTACCGCTGGGGCACCGGCTAATTGGGCAAATTCGCTGGTGCGAATATCGAGGCTGCGATATCGCACAGGGCGGGGATGAAACGCTTCGAGAATGGGGCGTAACTGCTGCTCCAGTCGTTTTAGCAAGAGTTCTTTTTGGCCGGTAGCTAGCCAGTGATAGGGATGCTGGCGTTCGAGGACGGGCATCATCAGCCATTCTGACCGGAGTAAACCAACTCCGGTGACCGGCAGGGCCGCGATCGCAACGGCAATCTCTGGTTGGCTCAGGTTAACCCAAATTTCCGTCTGGGTCGGGGCTAACTCCACGGTGGGCAACGCTGGGGCCGGGGGCACACTGGGCAAATTGGGCAATCGGGTAATGAGTCCGCGATCGCCGTCAATTTCGATGGCTTCACCGGGTTGCAGGCGAGTGGTGGCATGGGACAACCCCACAATCGCTGGCAGCCCCAGTTCGCGGGCCAACACAGCGGCATGGCAGGTCAGCCCCCCGCGCTCAGCCACCACCCCACTAGCCGTTTTCAGCAGGGGAAGTTGGTCGGGTGCGATTTCTGACGCAATGATGATTTGTCGATGGGCCGACATGGGGGCGGGCTGATCGGGGGCCAAAATTAAGGCGTGACCTTGGGCAGTGCCAGGGGCGGCACCCCGCCCAGCCAGCGCCTCGCTGCTGTCAGATTTTGATAATGTGGTCTGAGCTTCATAAGGTTGCAGCGGCCAGGCATACAGCTGCGAAATTTGCAGGGTGCCACTTTCGGCATGCTGCAGCCATTCCAGATGCAGCGGCTGCTCTGACCACTGGGTCAGCTCCTGTGCCAAACTCCACAACGGTTGCTCAACTGGGTCTGGCACCGTTAACTGGAGGCGCGATCGCTCCACTTTAGTCAACCCAGACTCGATTAACGCCGGAACGTTGTCGTCGGGGCGATTAGGCGGACGGTAGAACGTTTCTTGAAAGCCTACTTGCCAGGGAAAATGGGGCAACTGCGGCAATTTGCCAGAGAAGGTTGCCGGACAGCATTCCGCTAAGGCCTGAGGCAAACCTTCCACAGCGGCGATCGCGATCGTAGCGGGGCGGACGGTCAACGTGCCGGAAAAAGTCGCCGGTTCCACGGCCTGCACGATCACGGCCAAGTTCACCATGGCGGGATAATGCGCCTCTGTGTCGGCCTGAGTTGCTCGCCAAAACCGCCAAAAGGTCAGGCTTTTAGCATCGAGGGCCGAAAGCCAAACTTGTTTGAGAGCGGCTTCCAACGCTTCTGGGTCGGCCCAACAAACGGGCGCCGCCAGCATTTGTCCCCAGGGCACAGTAGCAACTTGCTCGCCGAGCCATAGGGATGGCAACAAACGCACGGCAGGCGTATTAATGGCTGCCAGTAGCTCGGCCCAGGACAAGTCCAGTGGGAGATTGAGGAGCGGTTGGCGCAGACGTTTTGCTACTTGCTGCACGGCATATCCGGTGGGCTCGGTGGTTTGCCACAACAACTGGGGCCAATCGGTTAGCAAGGGCTCCCGCGCTTCGAGCTTCTGCAAGGTCTGGTGAAAATACGCTGCCGGAATCACCCAACTTGGCGGCACAGCGTGCCCAGCCTGCTGAGCACGCTGCAGCAGACTGGCTGATTCCCCAACTTGCGGTGCCTGCACATCAGTCGTGGGGGTAATTGGCAAAAAACAGGACATATAGCCGGCAACTGAGTCTACACAAAGACAACCCCAGCGCCCCTGCCCAACAGTGTAGGGGCGCTCTCACTTAATGGCAGTAAATCACGGGTGCTTGTATCAACCCGCAAAGACGCTGAAGCATCTGTACCGTTCAGTCAATCGATGTCTGAGATCGTTAGTTTTACCCTAGGCGCAAACACTCTCGTGTCAAGACAATGGTAAATACCGCAGCAGTGAGTAAAGGCAACGTGACACGCTTCTATTAAATTCCTCAATCATGTTGACCCAGTCTTTAAGATCATTTACTAATCTTTTTCTTCAGCAGCCCTGCCCGCTGTGCGATCGCCCTTCTCCCCAGGCGCTTTGCCCTAATTGCTGGGCTCAGGTTAGTCGCACCGCCCCATCGCAGCCATCTCAGACTGCCCCCCAAGCCCTGCCCGTATTGACTTGGGCAACTTATCAGGGAGCCTTAAAGCGGGCGATCGCAGCCCTCAAATATGATCAGCATCCTGAGTTGGCGTTGCCGCTCGGCTCGGCCCTGGGGCAGCGTTGGCAGCAATCTCCCCTTACTCGGAGATCGCCCCTGGTCGTACCCATCCCGATGTTTGCGGCAAAGCAGCGCGAGCGGGGTTATAACCAAGCCGAGCTAATCGCCAAAGCGTTTTGCCATCAAACGGGCTTGACGCTGGTACGCCAGGGCTTAGTGCGACAACGGGCCACTGCGCCTCAATTTGGCCTGGGAATGGAGGCCCGACGGCAAAATTTGGCAGGCGCATTCTCTATGGGAAAAGCGTTTCAACAGCGACCACAACAGCCTGTTTTATTGTTGGATGATATCTACACGACAGGCACAACGGTTCAAATCGCGGCTCAGGAACTGCGGCGTTGTGGCATTTCTGTATGTGGAGTGGCCACGGTCGCTCGTGCCGTGATGGAGCAAGCCCAATCCGAACAGTGATGCCGCTGAGTGATATCGTCAATGTTTATGACAGCAACCCTTGCAGTTTCCTGCGAATGATTGACTACAGTTGATTTGTCATCACACCGCTGAATTGCGATCGCGACTTACCATTCCTAGCAGAGCCAGTGAATTGGCTGAAACAGTGGCAAAAAGTTAAGCAATAATGAAACTATCGTCACCGAGACGTCGGTTCCCCTAGTCAACCGATGAAACGAGCATGAAGACTCAGGGGCGATCGCGGTGACATCACCAAACACCTCTCGAAAGGAGTGGCCATACTCAAGATGCTATCTGGTGGAGACATGACGTTGTTTGCCGGGTTGGGGCTGACCGCAGGAATTTTGTCGGGTTTGTTTGGCATCGGGGGCGGCATGGTGATTGTGCCCGGCTTGTTTTATCTGTTTCGACTGCTGGATTTGCCCCATGAGTGGGTGATGCACCTAGCGGCTGGCAGTGCCATGTGCATCATGGTCTTTACCTCGGCGTCTTCGGCCTGGTCGCATCATCAACGGGGAGATGTGCAATGGTCCCTCTTTCGCCGCATCTTGCCCGCGATCGCGATCGGGGTCGTTGCCGGCAAGCTAGTCGCCAATCACTTGAACTCCGAGTGCTTAGAATGCGTGTTTGGCCTTTTCCTCGTCTTCATTGCCCTCAAAATCTTGTTTAATTGGCTGCCCAAACCAGACCAACCGGGTGAACCGAGCCCGCCACTCACCCACGCCGTGGGCACTGTTTTGGGGTTCAAATCTGGCGTTTTGGGAATTGGGGGCGGGGCCATTAGCGTGCCGTTTCTGCTCTATTCTGGTTTGCCGATGAGTCAGGCCAGCGGCACCTCCGCCTCTTTCACCTTGCCGATCGCCCTCGTTGGCACCCTGAGTTGCCTGACTTTGACCATTCAAGATTTGAGCATTCCCTTGGCAACCGGCACCATCTACTGGCCCGCTGTGGGGTTAGTCGCTCCCTTCACGATGCTCGGCGCCCCCCTCGGAACTCAACTTTGCCATCAAATCGCCGCTCCCAAACTCAAGCGCGCTTTTGCCATATTCCTACTATTTTTAGGCGTACGACTATTGCTCGAAGTCGCTCAAACCTTTATTCGGCAGGAGGCTATCGGCTAGTTATTAAAAGCCGCAACTAGGTTAAGGCGCAGTTGTCAGCGATCGCCAGAGCAACATCCACAACTCCAGATAACTATTGCTCCTAGTGCAGCGTCAAAGCTTGATTTTAGGGTAGACAGAGGTCAACTTGCTTCTGGCATCATCAACTTTCATCTGCCAATCAACTCCTCGCTGAG
>NZ_QVFV01000001.1:0-136558 GCF_004212215.1 Leptolyngbya iicbica LK | reverse complement strand
GGGCTAATCCTGTAGGGGTTTTGTACGAGCCTATCAGAGAATCGCAGACACCTCGTTTAGCAGAAGCTAGCGGTGATTGTATAGACTAAGTTGACGTTAAAAGTTGAGTGAGTGTCAGCGCCTCCAAATGTCAGAATTTAGCCAATTGAGTGCCTTCCGCCCGCAGGTAAAAAAAGCCTAAACAGAGCTTATGAACTGGCCTGTGAGCAACCGAGCCTGTCCTTTTCTAGCTGCATGGGCAATAGCTTCCGGCAAACTGTGGCCGGGTTGTTTGCGAAAGACGAGATGAACAGTTCAACGATGTTGTCAGGTCACGTCGCAGCGACGCGAGCGCGGGCGCAAGCCAGTGAGAGCGAGTATCTGATAGCGGCCCAAGACACGACGTACTACAACTACTCAGGGCAGGCGCAGATGTCGGGACTCGGTGTAATTCAGGGCCAGGTACGGGGGCTGATGCAGCATAACGTGTTGCTTATGGATGAAGGCGGGCTGCCGCTGGGTATCGTCGACCAACAGTACTGGACGCGAGGCGGTGCGATGGACTGGCCCACGTCGCAGAAAGAGTCTCAGAAGTGGTTCAACGGTCTAGCTGCGGTCAACCAGCAAGCGCAGGGCAGCGACAAACGCTGGGTGGTCACGGGTGACCGCGAGAGCGACATCTTCGACTTCTTTAAGGCAGAGTGCGAGTCGAATGTCGACTTGCTGGTGCGGGTGTTTCAACCGCGTCGGGTCGAAGTCGTCACCGCTGGGGTCGTCTGCCCATTGCCGACAGTCTGCGCCCACCTCGACGACTATGGGAATGAGTCAGTCCAAATTGAGCGTCTGTATGACGGTAAGCGCCGCACGGTCGAGCTGACGCTACACCTGCAAGCCGCCATCGTTCATATCCATCCCAACCAGACTCTGAGCTCAGCGCGCCACAAGACGCAAGCCCTCTCGCTAGTGGTGGCGACTGAAGTCGCTTGTTGCGATGTCAAATCTCAAGCGGACTGCTTCGAGACCGACAACTCCCTGTCTTGGTTTCTGCTCACCAGTTTACCGATTACACAGGCCGACGAGGTGCAACGCATTGTTCGCTTCTATGCCTTGCGCTGGCGCATTGAGCGCCTGCATTTCACCCTCAAGTCAGGGGCACTGGATGTTGAGAAGCTACAGTTTGACGATGTCCATACCTTGACCAATGCCTTAAGCTTCTATTCTGTGGTCGCTTGGCAATTGTTGGGGCTCACCTATGCCTTGCGCCAGGACCCAGAACAACCCGCTGAGACACTGTTTGAGCCAGATGAACTGACGTTGTTGCAGCAACTGTCAGGTAAACCGGTTGCCTCGCTGCGTCAGGCAACTCTGGCATTAACCAGGTTGGTCGGCTTTGCCCCGTCTAAGAAGCAGCCCTTGCCAGGTGTCAACGTATTGGCCACTGCCATTGAACGTTTCTTCTTTGTCAAACAGGGCGCTGCAGCTGTTTCTAAACCCCTACAAGATTAGCNNCTTGCCAGGTGTCAACGTATTGGCCACTGCCATTGAACGTTTCTTCTTTGTCAAACAGGGCGCTGCAGCTGTTTCTAAACCCCTACAAGATTAGCTCTAAGGGGCTATCCATTACACGAAAATCGCTCGATGGCTAGGCAAGCAATCGTTTCACAACCAGTTTGTAACGCTCGGAAACTGCGTGGACTGGTTCGACCTAGGTCAAAGGCTGGCCTAAGCTCCCACAGACAAACTGATCTGCGAGGTCCAGGACGGCAGTTCGTCGTAGGACGCGCGAAGCTGGGGGTCTGGGGGCAAAGCGAAATTGCCCCCAGTCGCCCCCCTCAATAAAGCCCGTATCTTCGTCTGACAATGCCTGGTAAGCTACTGCCGGAAGTTTCGCTATTCATGGCTTTCCCCGACTTATATCCAGTGGATAGCTCTAAGGGGTGGGCCAAATCTCCGTCGATCGATGATTTTGTGAAGGACACGCACTGAGTACCCTGTGAAAGGTCACTGATAATTGCGATCGCGCCATGACTCTCGCTCAACGCCTGCTAATTGAAAACGGCACGTTTTTTCTACTCTCAACTCTGTTTCTCGTTGGGGGGGGATGGAGCTGGCGCAATGCTCAGCCCTACGAGTTGCCCAAGCCACTGCCCGCATGGTTCCAAGTCTGGTTTGGCGTGGTGCAGTTTTGGGGCAGCGTGCCGCCGCTGATTGCGATGATTTGCGGCTTTTGGCAGGGCATTCCACTGTTAAAGCAAGTGCTCTTAGCGTATTTTGTGCTGCTGGCGCTGCAAGTGATGATCGAAGTCTTAACGCTGCGGCAATTTCAGTCAATTGCCTGGGTGATGGTGCCCTATCTGTACGTCCCCTATCGACTTTGGCAGTTGTGGGAAGGGCTGACCCTGACGACAGCTCAATCCTCTGAGTCTTGGCTAGCGCTCTTTTTTATCAGCGAAATGGTGGTGTGGGGCAGCAATTATCTGCTGGATTTGGCCCAACTGCCACGCCTGTTGCAATGGCCAGGCACGACTGAAGCCTAACTAGCTTGCGGCAGCAACTTGAGGTGGGTAAACGGTGAGGCCAACTGCTGGCGCTTGCGTTGCAAATAAGACGGATACCGTTCTGGCAGGTAGTGCAGCGCGAGCCAATCTTGAAAAGCCACCAATGCCGCCTTGGGATACACATACTGTCGTGGTCTGGCCCAATCGTTTAAGGAGCGCTGGGGCATGGCGAAGCGATCGCCATACTCCCGGCTGAGGCACTGAATATTCCAGTAGCGGTTCCAGGCTTTATCAATGTTGATCAGGAGAGCAGTACGTAGTTCCGTCAGGGGGAGCGATCGCGGCTGCTCCGATGCCAGCAGCTGCCCCACGCTGAAATATCCCACGGGTATACCATCGCGTAGGGGCCGCTGGCGAAATGGATCGTATTTGGGTTGGATGGGCTGAGGCGGTTCGGCCAGTGCGGGTGGCGTCTGCACGACCTCGCAGATGAACTGTGGCAGTTGCTTTTCACTCAGTAGGCGCAGACTGTTGCGGGCGGCTTCTTTGTTCGCTTCAAAGGCGTAATAGTCCAAAAAGGCCAGACACACCTGATAGGGATAGGCTGAGACGTTGGCCCGTCCGCCAAACTGAGTGCCGTCGGGAATCCGCAGGAAGAGGCGTTCGCCCTGATAGTTGTAAGTGGCAAGCAGGTTGGCTAGTTTGCCCGCTCGGTAGCGATCGCCCACCTGCGGGGTGGCTTCGCCCCACCCCACCAGCGTACTGTTCGAAATCCCACAGGCCCGCGCCAGTTCTCGTCCCGACATAAAGGGGGTGCCATCGGGCAACAAGCCCACCTCAATAGGGAGTCCGGAGACCTCAATAGCAGGGATGGCTTGGGGTGGAGCGGGCAACAGAGTCGTGCTAGGCATGGTGTTGAGCGATGGATTGAGCGATCGCGCTGAAGCGGTATTGAGTGGTTTCCCACTGGCCAGCAATGGCCTAGCTGCAGGTGACTATTCCAGCGTGGCGCTAAATGTGGGAAATCCAAAATAATTCTAACGCCTTAGCCCTATATTTAGCGCTTTCCTAGCAATAATTGCTGAGAGAACTTGGGGCTATGGGCTCCCGTTTAGTCAACTGGCACCACTGAAACGACTCAACCGCAGGCAGTCCCTCTACACAGAAGGGCATCAGAATCACACCAGGCTGAACCAATCCTCTAGTCGCCCTAAGCACGGCTTTCGTGTCCCCTAAGAAACGGCTCAGGTCGTTAGCGAACTTCCTGGATTTGCGCGGGCAAGCCAGCTTGCTGCAAGCGGTTCAGCATGGCCTGTGCCTCGGCTCTGGTGGGGTAGGCACCAGCCTGAATGAAAGCCTGCCCATTCAGCTGAGTCCGAAAGGCGTCGGGTACTTGCGATCGCACTGCAGCTTGAGTGGCCTCATCAGTCGCCGCAACCAAAACCTTGTAATTCAACCCTAGTGAAGTCGCCAAAGACGGCGGTGGCGGGGGACCATCGGCGGGCAAACCGGCCGCCGCCCCAGCAGTGAACCCCTCTGACAGACTGCCGCCCGATCCCACGGGAATATCCCGGTTGGGTACTGCCAACCGCTGGCTATTCGGAGCGGGAGTGGCTGGGGTCGCAGCGGCATTGGGCACCGCTGGCACTGCGGGCAAGTGTTCGCCGGTTTCCAAGGCGTAGGCGAGGTTTTGGGATAGGCCGCTGCCCCGGGCCGGGGGAGCATTGAGCGGCTTGAGCGATGTCTCCGGTGGCGGAATTACCGCAATCTCAATCACGTCAGTGGTGGTTGGCTCACCGACTGAAATATCTGCGCTGGGGAGGGTGGTTGAGGTCGAGTCATCGACCTCTTCGCCTGGGACCGGTAGTGGTGCCAGCAGTTCAGTCTCAGTGGATTCGGTTTCACCCGCTGCCGAGTCTGATGCTGCCGTCTCCAACTCTGTCGATAGCGTTTGGGCTGCATCCCGCAGCGGCAGCAAATCCACAGTGCCCAGGGCTACGGTTGCTGCGATCGCGGGCACCACGCTAATCTCCACCGCGTTAAGTGCCTCAGTGGTGGCGTCAATTTCCCGGCTGAGGCGATCGCCCAAGGCGGCTTCCGATAAATCACTAAAGCTATCTTCAGTCACGGGTAAAGCCGCGAATTCTGGCTCCACCTCGGCCTCCGGCATGGCCTCAAGCTCTGGCCCCGTTTCGACCGCTGCATTGACGACGGCGGCTGTCTCGACCGTAACTTCCCCCTCAGAGGGTGGCAGCTCTGGGGCATCGGCTACTGGCTCGGATGAACTTTCAGAGGATGGTGCTGCTGGGGTAGCAGGCGGCACGGCGGCGGTCGAGGTAGCGGTGGCAGGCTGTGCCGACGGCGTCGCTACCGCTGTAGAGCCTGACACGGATGGAGCCGGGATAGCGGTTTCAGTCGGTGCAGCCGCGATCGCTGCTGAGGGTGGAGGGGAGATCGCCCGGTTGGGCATCGCCGCTGTGGTCGCTGTGGGGGGCGGCGGTTGGGTGGCCCCGGGTGAGCGACCATTGGGTACGGTTGTCCAGGTCGCGTAGTCCACAATGCTGTTGCGGCGGTTGCGGGCAATTTGGTTGCCTCGCAGTTGGGGCCGCGCATCGGCGTGCATAATCAGCCCGTCCAAATTGCCTGAAATCTGGTTGTTGATAATTTCGGGGGCCGACTCGGGGGCCACCAGAATGCCGGTGCCCGTATTTTCAAACACGTTGGCTTCGACCTGGGCGGTCGATGCCCCGGCAATGACCAGTCCGGTCTTGCCGTTGGCCGCAAAATAATTGCCGCGAATCACTGGCGCGCCTGCCCCCACGACGTAGACGCCCGTCGCACCATTTTGCACAAAGGCATTGTCCAACACAATCGGACTGCCGGATTCCACCCACAGTCCCGTACCTTCAGAATGCGGATTCGAGACCGACACGTTTGCCAGCCCCGCATTGTCCGCCCCTAAAATCGCGACGTTTTGCATGCCAGCAGTGCGGCTGTAATAGTTGCCACCGCCCGCGATCGCGACGTCGGCTAAATTTGGCCCTGCCATGCCTTGAATCGTGACACCGGGCTTCATCTGCAGGGGAAAGGTCTCACCGCTGGCGGTGCTGTAGGTGCCCCGCGCCAGCAAAATCAGCGTGTTGGCTTCCGCCAAGTCCAGGGCATGGGTAATGGTGCGATAAGGGCGCAGTTGACTCCCATCACCGATGGCATCATCCCCTGCAGTGGCACTCACATGCAAAATGGTGTATCCCGCTGGCTCATTGGGCACTTGGGCGATCGCCTCGGCGGTCGCTGCCGACTGTGGCGCGGGATGGTGGGTCGTCTCTAACGCGATCGCGGCCCCAGCATTTAAT
The DNA here is from genome assembly GCF_004212215.1 of Leptolyngbya iicbica LK. Classification (NCBI taxonomy): domain Bacteria; kingdom Bacillati; phylum Cyanobacteriota; class Cyanophyceae; order Leptolyngbyales; family Leptolyngbyaceae; genus Leptolyngbya; species Leptolyngbya iicbica. Next base: position 130,725 of record NZ_QVFV01000001.1, on the reverse strand, counting down.
CCGCCGCCCCCAGCCATTAACCCGCTGACACAGACCAGTGGCACTATTCGTTGAAAACTAGCCATTGAACGACCTCCCCCCAATTAAATCCTGGGAATGCGCCATTGTAATAACGCAAAGATCGGGCGACGATCTACTGTCTTTACTAAACTTAACCCAAATGTAGTGGCTAGCCCTGCTTGCCGCCACCAGATCAAGGGGCAGTCTGGATCAATCACATGACTTCAATCAGTTTTTCTGAGGCGAGCCCGACCATTCTTGCGTTCATAATATGGAGAGGTGTCGGTCAATCGCCAATCAGCCTGAACCGGACTAATCATCGGCGGGAACCCGCAGTGGCAGTCGATTGAACTTTCAAAGTTCAGTGTCTAAAATGACAAAATCCTGATGAGAGCCCGTCTCAAGAGAACGATTAGGAGAGTATGGGGAATATTTGGGCCAGTAAATCTCTCAAACGCTTTGAACTGGTGTTGAAAAGTTTGCATAAGTTACCTGGGATCCAGCTATTTCGCTCTAAGCCAGTCGTACTCGTCGTTCAAACCGCGCTGAAGTGGCAGCGGGACGATTGCCTGGAAATGGGCGCAGCGCTGTCCTATTACGCCTTATTTTCGCTATTTCCGACTGTGCTCATCGTCTTGAGTATTGTCGGTTCCTTTATTGGTCCTGAGAGTGGCGCTGCTGAGCAAGTGTTGTTGTTTGCGCGGAGTAGCCTGCCACCCGAAGCTTACTCTTTGGTCGATAACACCCTGAGTCAGCTCAATCGCAACAGCTTAGAGGCTGGAATCATCAGTATTCTGATTTTGTGTTTCACCGCCAGTGGCGTCTTTGGGGCGCTAACGAGATCGATGAACAAGATCTGGCAGGTGGATTTGGAAAAGAAACACCAAACCGGGGTGAAATCGGCCGCTAAAAACTTTATGCGAAACCGTTTTCTCGGTTTCATGTTGGTGTTGAGCACCTCGGCCTTGATTTTTATGTCCCTGGTGACCAAGATTGCGATCGAAGTGATTATCGAGGTGGTTCAAAATTTAGAAAATGCTGTCGGTATCTTTCAGATTGACGATTTGTTAGTGCTGAAGGCATTGCAAACTAGCACCTCTTATTTGGGTATTTCGGCCATCATTATGCTGTTGTTTAAGGTGTTGCCGAATACGCGCATCTGCTGGGGTGACGTGTTTTTAGGGAGCCTTGCGACATCAGGGCTGTTCATGCTGCTTCAGCATTTGGCCAGTAACAGCATTGTGCGATTTGGCGAACAGTTTTTGGCCTATGGGGCGGTGGGCAGCGTCATGATTTTGCTGCTGTGGATTTTTTTGAGCTGCCAAGTCTTCTTTCTCGGGTGTGAGTTGACCTATGTCTACACCTATCTATTGGGCAGCCGCAGCGGAATCTTTTCTGATTCGCCGCATTTTCGACCCAACCCAGAAAAATAGTTGGTGGCTGCTTTCTTCCTGTCTCCAACCGTTACTTGAACTGGGCTCACTCTCTGGGGTTTTGTATCCTATCTCGGTGATTTCAGATTTGGGGGGAGAGGTTACTCATCCGTCCCGATATGAGCCGCGTATCCTACAGCGCGGGACGGCGAGAGCCATCGTCATTGGGAGAAAATCGGTGTATTTAGGAATTAAGCGATCGCAGATCCGATAATCGTTAGATAATCTCTACGTTGCTGCATCGGCGGAGTGTGTTCGTGAAATATTTTTTCCTCTCTGAGGGCTGGACGACAGGACGAATTTGGGAATTTGGTGGGCTGTGGGATGAATTTGCCTGGCAGCGCAAACCCCACATTCAACAGATGCCGCTAAGCATTATCGAAAATGGCGAGACGTTGTGGCTGTATCAGGTCGAAGATGCGGTATTGATGGTGGAAGTCCGCCCCACGACCGAAGCGACCAAAGCCATTGGGCAAGTAGTGCTCAAGCGCTTGATGGGGGCCGAGCAAGTCTTAGAACGGTTGTGTACGGCGGGACAAACGCGCAGCGATCGCGCATCCACCAATGGGGCCGCCGTCAGCGCCGAATTGCAAAATCAAATGACAGATTTGTAAGCTGTGGACGTAGCTAAGCGATCAGGCGTTTTGCAGCTCTATTTCGTGCTAATTCACCACAGTGGCCGGAGGTGAACAGCCGTCTCGGCGGTTCCAACTGGTTCCATCCTCATTCCTATAGCACTGCACATATTGATCTGTTCATCTCTTTGGCAGAAGAACGAGAGGACGAGGAAGCAGGATTTTATAAAGTCCTAGTTTTGTCAGACAGGCATCTTGCCTGCGTCGGGACAGCCGTCTCGGCTGTCCAAACTTAAATTACATTCCCATGCTGTGAACTTTTAGGCTCTCGGCACCTGGCTGCGGATTGCGACCCTCAAAAACTGCGGGGGGCGATCGCCCCCCTTAACCGTCGCCCACTGATGGACAGGGCCTAATCGTTGCCCATGCGCTGCGACCAAATGCGGGTCGGCAGACCCCACACGTAGATAAAGCCCTCAGCCGCGCGGTGGTCGAAGGTATCGTCAGCGCCGTAAGTCGCTAATGCTTCGCTGTACAGGGCGTTCTCAGCTTGACGACCGACAATCATCGCGTTGCCTTTGTGCAGCTTGATGCGCACGGTGCCGGTGACGTATTCCTGGGTGTAGTTGATAAAGGCATCCAGCGCCGACTTGAGGGGGCTAAACCACAGGCCGTTATACACCAGGCGGCTGTAGGTTTCTTCCACATCCCGTTTGTACTGGGTGACATCAGCCGTCAGGGTCAAGCTTTCCAAATCGCGGTGGGCGGCGATCAGCAGCAACAAGGCGGGTGCTTCGTAGATTTCGCGCGACTTGATGCCGACCAAGCGATTTTCCACCATGTCAATGCGGCCAAAGCCATGCTTGCCCGCGATCGCATTCAGCGCTTCCACCAAAGCGGTGGTCGTCATTTCTTGGCCATTCAAGCTGCTGGGTTCACCCGTGTTAAAGCCGATTTCAACGTATTCAGGCTCGTCAGGGGTTTCCGCAATGCCCTTAGTCATCGCAAAGACGTCCGCCAGCGGCTCCGTCCAGGGATCTTCTAGCGGCCCGGCCTCAATGCTGCGGCCCAAGATGTTGTAGTCAATGCTGTAGGGCGACGATTTTTTCACGGGGAAGGTAAGGCCAAATTGCTCCCCGTAGGCGATCGCCTCTTGGCGGCTCATGCCCCACTCGCGGGCCGGAGCCAATACCTTTAGGTCCGGATTCAACCCGCCAATCGCCACGTCAAACCGCACCTGGTCGTTGCCCTTACCCGTACAGCCGTGGGCCACAGCATCGGCATTACACTGCCGGGCCGCATCCACCAGCAGCTTGGCAATGAGGGGGCGAGCCAGCGCCGTCGAGAGGGGATAGCGATTTTCGTACAGCGCATTCGCCTTGATGGAAGGAATCGCGTAATGCTTTACTAACGCTTCTTTGGCATCTACCACCAACGATTCCGATGCACCCGCTTTCAGCGCCTTTTGGCGGATCGGTTCGAGATCTTCACCCTGTCCCAAATCGGCTGCGAGGGTAATAACTTCTTTAACGCCAAACTCATTCTTGAGATACGGAATGCACACCGTCGTATCGACACCGCCGGAATACGCTAAAACAACTCTTTCTGCTCGACCCATTGCTTTTTACCAAGTGAAACCCACAAGCTATACATTCTTGCAGACAAAGGGGCATTTGACTGCCTGCAACTCACAGATTTTCGGCGATGGTGGGCGACCTGCAAAAGCATCTTGATCGAAGGGAAATAGGCATCCCAAAGCTTTGTCTCCCATCTGGGCTGGACGGACCCCAGCGATCGCCCCACCTCTTAAAATAGGGAAGTGTGACATTCAACAGGTTTGCAAACCACTATGCCAACGCTTCAAGAAATCGCCAGCTACGCCCAGGAAAGTGCTCAAAAACAGGGCATCCACAAGTACGACGTGTACGGTTCCACGGTGGATGAGACCAGTGTGCAGGTCGATCAGGGCGAGCCCAAGCAGGTCAAGGCGTCGCAGCGAGCCAGCGTGATTGTGCGAGTGTGGAATGAGGATGGCCTCGTCGGGGTGACGACCACGACAGACGTAGACCCCAACGGCATTAGCCTGGCCTTGCAAACGGCGGCGGATGCCAGCACCTTTGGCGCAAAAGAGCACATTCCCGACTTTAGTCCCGAGGCGACGGCTCCGGTTGCCGAGGTGGACTACGAAACGGTGCCCGCCAGTGATGTGCAAGATCTGATCAAGACCTTGGTGGAGGCAGAAAAGGCGGTCTTAGAGGCCCATCCCGCCATTGTGTCGGTGCCCTACAACGGCATTGCCCAGCGGCAGATCGATCGCTTTTATCTCAACAGTGCCGGGGCCCAGCGGCGCGAAGAGCGGAGCTACGCCTCGCTATATCTATACAGTAAGACCGAGCAAGAAGGGAAAAAGCCGCGATCGGCCGGGGCAATGCGAGTCGAGCGCGGGCTCCCCCAAATTGATGTCGAAGCCTGCATTCAGGAAACGGTGGAGAAAACCCGCAGTCATTTGGACTATCGCTCGATTGACTCGGGCAAGTACCCGGTGGTGTTTTCAGCCGAAGCCTTTTTGAGTCTGTTGAGTGCCTTCTCCAATCTGTTCAACGCCCAGAGCATTTTGGATAATCGCAGTTTGTCGACGGCGGAGTCGCTGGGCACGCAGGTGGCGGTGCCCTTGTTGACGGTGGTGGATGATGCCCTGCATCCCGAAAACGTCAGCGCCGACACTTTTGATGGTGAAGGCACCCCCACTCGCCGTCTGCCCATTATTGAAAATGGCGTGCTGACCCACTTTTTGCACAGTGCGGGCACGGCGAAGCGCATGGGCGCCCAGCCGACCGGCCACGCCAGCATTGGCGCGAAGGTCAGCGTCGATGCCAACTTTTATCACGTGATGGCGGGGCAGCCCTCGGGGCAAGACCTGAGCCTCGAAACGGCGGAAAATGTCATCTGGATTGATGATGTGCAAGCCTTACATGCGGGGGTCAACGCTCTGCAAGGCTCGTTTTCACTGCCATTTGATGGCTGGTTAGTGAATAAAGGTGAAAAGGTCAGCATTGATTCGGCGACGGTGGCGGGCGATTTTCGCGAGTTGCTGAAGTCGATCGTGCATGTAGAAGCAGAGCCGGAAGTTACTCCCGGCGGCATTTGCCCCCGCATTTGGGTGGAATCGCTGTCGATTACGGGTGAAGCGTAGTGGCGGTGGTTTCGGCGGCGAGTTGAGCCAATCCAGCTAAGACCTGCTCAGCGGTGGCCGTCCAGCCGACGATGCCGCCCTGGGCACGCACCATGTCAAGGGTCGCTTGTTTGAACTCGGGAAAATAGCTGGCGGTGCCGTCTTCGATCAGGAGGCACTCGTAGCCGCGATCGTTCGCTTCGCGCATAGTGCTTTGCACACACACCTCGGTGGTCACGCCGGTAAAGAGCAGGTGGGTAATGCCGTGGCGTTGCAGAGTGGTGGCGAGGGCGGTAGCGTAGAAAGCGCCTTTGCCCGGTTTGGCAATGACCGTTTCATTCGCTTGGGGCGTGAGTTCGGGAATGATGCCGTTGCCGGGTTCGCCCAAGACGAGAATGCGTCCCATCGGGCCGACGTCACCAATTTTCAGCTCACTGTTGCCGCGATCGCGCTTCGCTGGGGGACAGTCGGACAAATCGGGATGGTGGCCCTCGACCGTCTGAATAATCAGCCAGCCGCGATCGCGAAACGCTTGCTGCAGTGTTTGCACCGTGGGGACAATCTCCCGCAGCGGCGTCACGTCGTTGCCCAAGGCTTCGCCAAAGCCCCCCGGCTCCAGAAAATCCCGCTGCATGTCAATGATGATGAGCGCCAGGCGATCGCCCGTCGGTAGCGTGTAGTCATAGGGTTGCGCCGCAATTTGAGCCATCGTCCTTCCTCTCAGACATCTAGCCAGTTATAGCGGCAACTATAGCAATCTGAAACTCAAGTTCCCAAAAAACACCACACCCAACTCATGGCCAGGTGTGGCAAGCCGGATAACCAGTGACGCGATCTCAATCCGAGGTCAGGTACCGAGAGCCCAAGAGTTCACAGCCTGGGAATTTCATCATCGTGTGGACCGCCGTCTCGGCGGTCCCGGAGCAGGCAAGATGCTTGCTCGACAAAACTAGGATTTGATCCAACCCTGCTTCCTCAGCTCCGGGTTTTGCTGCTACGGCGATGCACGGGGTTATTTGCGCGACCCTTGAAACAGCGTCATCAGCTCAATTACCAGAGACCCGGAACGGGCTGAGCGCTGCGGGCTTCTAACTCGTCTACCAAACCCACCGGAATCAGCACTCGGTTGATGGCATGAATCACCCCATTGCTAGCGGGCACATCGGCCTGGATCACGCTGGCATTATTGACCACGACCCCTTCCGGAGAGACGGCAACGGCCACGCCGCCATTCAAGGTTTCCACGCCTCCCGTGCTGAGGTCGCCCGACATGACTTCGCCCGGCACGACGTGATAAGTCAAGACGTCTACGAGCAGGTCCTGGTTTTCGGGCATGAGCAAAGCGTCTAATACGCCGTCGGGTAATTCATCAAAGGCGTCATTGGTCGGCGCAAAGACGGTGAACGGGCCAGGGCCTTGTAAGGTTGACACTAATTCGGCGGCCTGTACGGCCTCGACTAAAGTGCTGAAATCGGGGTTGTCACTAGCCACCTCGACAATATCGCCAGTTGCTTGGGCGAGAGTGGCCGCGTGATTGGTATTGACGTTAATCGGTTCAGCAGCGATCGCTGATTTTGCGAAACCAGAGGTCGACATCCCCAGGCCACAAACACTCGCCAGGGCGATCAGTTTCAAAGAGAAGAAACGATTTTTCATGTGCTGTACTTTCTAGGTTTTGCAAGCGTAACCAGGTTGATTATAAAGAGATGCAAAAATTACTGCCGCGAGTAGACCGGCAGTGGGGAAACCCTTATAGACAGAGAGCCGCCTGCAAATTACCGCTGGCAACCCCGCGTTTTTGCCTAGCTCATTTCCGAAAGCTTGATGCGCGGATCGACGAAGGTGAGGGCGATATCGGCGAGTAGGTTGCCGATAATCAAAATCACCGCCCCCATCATCAGACTTGCCATCACTAGATATAAATCCTGCGCTTGCACGGCCTGCAAAATCAAGCGGCCCAGTCCGGGCCAGTTGAAGTAGTTTTCTGTAATGAATGCACCGGCGAGAATGTTGGCAAACTCAAACCCCAACAGCGTGATCATTGGGTTGATGGCGTTGCGCAGGGCATGGACGTAGATCACGCGGTCTTCGGATAAGCCTTTGGCGCGAGCGGTGCGAATGTAGTCTTGTCGCAATACATCCAGCAGTTGCCCCCGCATGATGCGCTGCAACCCGGCGTAGCTGGTGATGCTCAGGGCAAGGGTGGGCAGCACCAAATGCCACGCCACATCCAAAATCTTGCCAAACCAGTTGAGATCTTCATGGTTGATGCTGGTGATACCCCCAATGGGAAACAGCGGGGCGGTGATTTGGGCAAAAAACAGCAGCAACAAGCCCGTAATGATGGTGGGAATGCCCTGACCGATGTAGCTAATCACCCGCAGCACCTGGTCAACCAGTTGGTTTTGTTTGACGGCGCCCACAATGCCCAGCGGAATGGCGATGCCCCAGGTGACGATGATTGACGAGAGCGACAGCAGCAAAGTGTTGGGAATGCGCTCCCACAGAACTTCGGCGACGGGACGCTGATAGGCAAAGCTGGTGCCAAAGTTAAGGCTGCTGATCACTTGCCACAGCCAGCGAAAGTACTGCTCCCACACGGGGCGATCCAGCCCAAATTGCTGCTCCAGTTGTTCAATGGTTTCTTGGGAAATTTGGGGATTTTGGCGATAGAGGTCGAGAAAGTCGCCGGGCGATAGCTGAATGATGAAAAAGCTGAAAATTGAGGCGAGAAACAGCGTTAGCAGCGCCTGTAAAATCCGCTTAAAAATGTACAGACTGGTTTCGCTGGTGAAGAAGTGTTGGGCGAGATACCAAACTTCGACGGGCGATCGCTGGGGGCGGGTCGGTTGAGACGGAGTCATACAGCCAAAAAACGCAGATTGCCCTCTATGTTAATACTGCACCAAACTGATTACGGGTACCTGGGGTAACTTTTTGCGCCCGCCCAGGTCAGATAGCTCGACGACAAAGCCAAAGCCTGCGAGTTCACAACCGGTTTTGGTAATCAGTTCAGCGGTGGCGATCGCGGTGCCACCGGTGGCAATCAGGTCGTCTACCACCATGACGCGACTGCCAGGGGCAAAGGCGTCTTGGTGCAGTTCGAGGCAATCGGAGCCATATTCCAACTCGTATTCCGCGCGGTGCGTCGGGCCAGGGAGCTTGCCCGGTTTGCGCACGGGGGCAAAGCCGACGTTGAGGCGATCGGCCAACGGCATCCCAAAAATAAAGCCTCGCGACTCAATTCCCACGACATAGTCGGGCTGTAATTCGCGGCATGCGGCTTCCAACAAGTCGATCGCGTGTCGTAGTGCGTCCGGATTGCTCAATAGCGTCGTAATGTCCTTAAACGTAATGCCCGGCTGCGGAAAGTCAGGAATTTCTCGAATGACCGACTTGAGATCCATAGTGTGGGTTGAGGAATGAAAGGACAGCCAAAAATGCAGACAAAAGCATCGTAATCCTACCACTGCCGAGGTTAGCGATCGCTCTCAGGCGGGGGCGCGGAAAAATTAGCAAACCATCCCTGCCGCCAAAAGAAGGTGAAAAGGGAGAGCGCGATCGTGGCCATGACGCCGAGACAGAGCGGATACCCCCAATACCAGTTAAGTTCTGGCATGTTGAGGGGTGAGGCCGCTGGATTGAAATTCATACCGTAGACCCCAGCGATAAAGGTCAGGGGAATGAAAATCGTGGAAATGACTGTGAGCAGCTTCATCACGTCATTCATCCGGTTACTCACCGACGACAAATAAACATCCATCAAGCTAGACGAGACTTCGCGGTAGGTCTCCAAAATGTCCAAAATTTGGATGATGTGGTCGTACACATCTTGCAGGTAAATGCGGTTTTCTTGAGTGAGGAAATCGCTGCCGTCGCGAATCAAACTGTTGATGACGGTGCGCTGGGGCCAAATGTAACGCCGCAGCATCAGCAATTCGCGGCGCAGCTCGTGGATTTTTTGCAAGGTTTGGCGAGTCGGCCGCATCACCACCTCATCTTCCAGGTCCTCGATGTATTCGCCGTACTGCTCTAAAACTGGGAAATACCCATCCACCAGCGTATCCAGCAGGGTGTAGGTCAGATACCCCGCGCCCCGCTGTCGCAGCATTCCCAAGTTGCGCTTGAGGCGATCGCGCACCGGATCAAAACAATCCCATAGGCTCTCTTCTTGCATCGTCAGCAGCACGTTGTGTTGCAAAATGAAGCCCACTTGCTCAGCGATAAAGCCATGCCCCCGTTTGGAAGGGCGCACCATATGCACAATCATGAGCAGCTGGTCGTCGTATAAGTCGAGCTTGGGGCGATGGGGCACGTTCACCACATCTTCTAACAGCAAGGGATGCAGGTTAAAAATACCGCCCACTTGGCGCAGCACGTCTTCGGTGCCGAGGCCCCGGACATCGAGCCAGCACACCATTTTTTGTTCTAAATAGGGCAGGCATTCATCGGGTTGATGCAGTGTTTTTTGCACCGAATGCTTGGCGTCATAGCTAATCAACACCAACTCGGTCGGTGCCGCATCGTCGGGAATGTTGAGCGTGCCCGGTAAACTGCCCGGCAAATCGTAGTTGTAGTCGAGTAGGTCAATTTCTTCCTCCGTCATTTCGGATTGCATAAACGGCAGTGTGACCGATAGGAGGGTGTTGGCGTCATTGCGATTTGCCGAGCCCGAGGGGTGCTGCTTGCTCATGGAATTACCGGGAAAGTCCGTCTTGAGCATAACGAGGGATCAGCGCGATCGCGCAGGTGTTGCGCCGGAGACAGACTGAGAGCGGCTGTGAACATGGCCGTGTTTCAGGCGTTCATATACTTCGCGCCCCAAGTCCCCCTCATCCCCTCGCCCCTTCTCCCAAAACTGGGAGAAGGGGGGCCGGAAAAGTCCCCCGCCCAAAATGGGCGAGGAATTTAGGGTGAGGGTACCCAGTGTGGTGCATCAAGTATGTGAATGCCCTGATTAAAGGGGACGGGGCGATCGGTTTGTGTCTGCCGTATTCCATGCTGCTCATCGCTGCTTACCGGGAACCGTCCCCTTGCTGAGCGTGATCGCGCAATGCCCCATGTCTTAGAAAAGACTGTGCCTCAACGCGATGACCCAGGTCGGAAATGGTCGGCAGTGTGGGCGATGGCCCGTCGGCATTGACTAGACTGAAAAAATATTTTGATTTTGTATTGATGTGACAGGCTATGCGATCGCTGCTATTTGAACTTTATGACGGCCTCAATAGTGTCTACAGCGGCTGGATTATCTGGAACCTTTTTCTCGCATTTGTGCCGATGCTGCTGAGCTTTCACCTGTTTCGTCCCCAGGCCATTCCGGCAAGATACTTGCAGGCAGCTTGGCTCGTGACGGGGCTGGCGGGAGCGATCGGCATCAGTGCCCGCTCAGCCAGAATTCGCCGGTCACTAGCTGGCAGCTGGCACACCGTGCAAACGGGCAACCCAGAAGTGATGTGGCAGTTGTTGTGGTTGGCGATCGTGGCTTTGGTGGCGATCGCTGTCAGCGTCTGGCTCTCGCGACAAACCCCCCGGTCAAAAATGGGGCGGTGGGGGGTGGGCCTCGCGGTCTTTATCGCCTTTTTGCCCAATGCGCCCTACATCTTGACTGACGTGGTGCATATCATCCGCGCCGCTGGGTACGGCGATATTCGGGTGTGGGTGATTGCTCTGGCCCTGATTCCCCTGCATGTGTGTGCCATGCTGCTGGGCTTTGAAGCCTATGTCATTGCCCTGATGAATATCAATTACTTTTTGAAACAGCGAGGATTAGGGGCACTGATTTGGCCCACCGAATTATCGCTCCATGCCTTGTGTGCCTTGGGCATTTATCTCGGACGGTTTATTCGCCTCAATAGTTGGGATATTTTGCTCGACCCCACCAGCATTATGGCGATCGCCCTCAACACCTTGACCTCAAAACGTCCCGTAGCGGTCATCTTCGTCACGTTTGTGATCTTGACAGTGACTTACTGGCTCATGAAGCAGATCACCTTGGGCCTCAAACTGCGCTACGAATACGCCCGCAAAGGACTCGATCCGCTCGTTTGAGACCATGCCTGACAGTCCGGTAATTTTCTGGTTCATCGACTCACGCCTCAGGCCCGTCTGGTGGATGATGCTCGTAATTTTGCGCAGATCGAAATTCGCCCAGATTTAAAAATATTGCCTTTTAGGTCGATACGTAACAGTTTTGTGAGGGGTCAGCCCCCCAGGGAATGCTACGAATAGCCCCCAGGGGCGACCTTGAGCCACAGCCTATTCGGCAAGTTGTCAGTGCTAGATAACAGTCTGGGAAGATCAAGTTCCAGATCGCCCCGATATCTCTGAGAGGGCACGACAGCTTGCATAGCCAAGGTGGATGGCCGTTTTCGTCAAGTGCTGTGTTCAGTCGCGGCCCTTGTCTGCTGCGGTCTTGACGTTGTCACAACATCTGTATGTCAGCCACGTTGATCGGTGGCGCATCGCAGGGAGCATTACCCCATGGCTAGCGAATTTCAAATCAGTTTGATTCACCAAGGCGTTGCCATCTGGAACCAATGGCGGGCCGAAAATCCCGCGATTAAACCAGACTTGCAAGGAGCCGATTTAAGTCAACTAGACCTGAGCACGGGGGACTTTTCCGGCGGCAATTTTTATGAAGCCAATTTGCGCGACACTCACTTTGGTCAGTGCAATTTCACTGGGGCCAGCCTGTACCGTACGGATATGTGCATGGCTGACCTGACCGGGGCCAACTTGAGCTATGCCGACTTTTATAAAACCAGTCTGTACACCGCTAATTTGACTCAGGCCAATCTGCGATATGCCCATTTATATCGGGCAGATCTCCGCGAGGCGCTGCTGCAAGAGACGGATCTGGCTGAGGCCAATCTGTACGAGGTAGATATGCGCGAGGCCATTATGCCGGCGGCGAGTTTGGTGCGCTCGACCTTTTATTACTCCAATCTCAGCCGGGCTGACTTGACGGGGGCCAATTTAAGTGTGGCGAGTTTGATGGGGGCGGTGATGGAAAGTGCCCAGCTCAGTCGGGCGAGCTGTGTGGGCACCAATTTATATCGAGCGAAGTTGCAGGCCGCTAATTTAGCCGAGGCAGATTTGCGGGAGGCGGTGTTGCGCATGGCGGATTTGAGCTATGCCAATCTGGAAAATGCGAATTTGTTTCGGGCGAATTTGGCCGAAGCGTGTTTGGATTATGCGCAGCTCGCCGGGGCAAATTTCAAGAAAACGAACCTCTGGCATGTGAATTTAGGGCATTTGATTTTGTCTGACCCCAGTATTGGGCCGGCGTTTGCGTAGTGGCAGTGAGGGAACGTGTCATGGAGAGTTTGAGCCTCCAACGAATTGCCGGATTGATTACGGCCAATGTGGGTCTGCGAATGCGGGAAACAGATTTGCCGCATTTGGCTGAGGTGCTGCGTCAGCGGATGAAAGCCTGTGGTTGCCGCGATTTAGATGGTTATTATGACCTGCTGGTGCGTGAGCGCTCGAGTCCGGCGTGGCGATCGCCCACCATTGACCCGATGGGCAACTCGGTCTTGTCGTCTTCGGAGTGGCACTATTTACTCACGCAACTCACGGTGAATGAGAGCTATTTTTTTCGCTATCGCAACCAATTTCAACTCATTGCCCAGCGGCTCTTGCCGGAGTTGCTGGCGCGTAAACAGCAGCAACACCGAGCGACGGGAGGCAACGGACGACCCCGCTTGCGCATCTGGAGTGCCGGCTGTTCTACCGGGGAGGAGTTATATTCCATCGCGATCGCCCTGGCGGAGTTGAATTTTGCCTGGGCGGCATGGGATACGTTGCTCATCGGCACCGATATCAGCATGAAGGCTCTGACCACGGCGCAACAGGGGCTCTATGGCAACTGGTCGTTTCGCCAAACGGACCCGACGCTGCAGCAAAAATATTTTCGACCCCAGCGCCAACTGTTTCGCATTCGCGAAGATCTTCACCAACGGGTGACCTTTCAATACAGCAACTTGGTGCAGGCGCACGATGTTGCAACCAGTGCCCTGCTGCAAGACATCGACCTCATTCTTTGCCGCAACGTCTTTATTTACTTCGACGAGCAGGCGATCGCCCGCACCCTGGCGAAGTTTCACCATAGTCTTGCCTGCGAGGGCTACCTGATTACGGGCCATACGGAGCTGTACGGCCAAGATGTGAGCCAGTTCCAACTGCAGGTCTTTCCCGAATCGTTGGTGTATCAACGACCGTCGGCGGTGCCCTCTGCGGCGGTGACGTCGATGGGATTGTCCCCAGGGCAGACCGCTGTCGGCAATGAGCCCGCGTCGGTGCAGGCTGCGTCGCTGCCCTCGTCATGTTCGTTAAAAACCGTGAGGGCTGAGAAAGTCTACCCTCCGTCGAGCCAGGCTCCTCGTTCTTCGGTGGCGACCCAGCCAGCGTCCCCGTCTGAGACGATTTCTGGGCTAACGCTAGAGGCCGCGATCGCGGCTGCCAAAACAAGTTTATTTAATAAACTATACGCTCAGGCGATTATCCAGGCCCAACAAATTTGTGCTCAGATGCCCCATCGTTTTGAGGGTCATGCGATCTTGGCGCGGGCCTATGCCAATATGGGCCAACATCTTCAGGCCAAAGACGCTTGCAAACAGGCGCTGAGCCTGCAACCGCTCAACTTAGAGTTGCACTATTTACTGGCTCAAATTGCGGAAGAAGAGGGCGACTTAGACCTGGCGAGAGAACATTTGAGACGCATTATTTATATTGATAACTATGAGTTTCAGGCCTACCTAGATCTGGCTAGTCTCTATCAGCAAGAAAGGCGCATTGACCAGGTGATCAAAATGGAGCAATTGGCCTTAAAAACCCTGAATTTATTGCCTGAAAAGACTATCGTTGACTCCACAACTGGAGCTACTGTGGGTGATTGGCGACAATATTTAGAAACTAAACTTGCATTTGGTTCAGCCCAATTAGCTTCCTCTCAGTCGCCGCCAAAATAAATTGAAATTGAAAGCATAATGGAATGTCAACCAGGAAGAAAATGTGATGACAAGTGCTGTGCCCTGACGATCGCGAAGGTTGGACGGGAGGTATTTTAAAAGGCTCACTTATTTCCTGTCCTTGTTGAGTAAAGTTGTTTGCAAGAAAATTGACTTTTGTGTTGATTCTCCGTCTTGTTGTTGGCTTAGGGAATGATAAGCCTGCAAGTATAGTTAGTCCTTAATCACTGACTGATCGCCAATAATGGCGATCGCTGCTGGGGCTAATTTTGCGACATTGTTTCAGCAGGTGGGCTTTATGGCATATCAACCCTACCTAATCTTTGGGTTAAGCGGCAGTCGCTTTGGCATTGCCGCCGCAGTTGTGCAAGAACTGTTTCTATTACCGGCGCTGACGCCCATTGCCGAAGCCACTGCCGAAATGGTGGGCATTCTCAATTTGCGGGGACACATCATTCCCGTAATTGACCTGCGGCAGCGACTGGGGCGATCGCGACAACCCTATACGCTCAAACATTCCGTCATCTTAATCAGGCTGCATGAGCGATCGGTTGGCGTCATCGTCGATGAGGTCGATAACGTCGAATTCATTGCCGAGTCAGAACTGGCGATCGACGTGGGGAGTCACCTCACTACTGATGCCGAACATGCAGTCACAGCCGGATTAGCCAAGCACGATTCTCAGTTAATCACCCTGCTTAATCCTGAAGCGCTTGTGCAGGGCTCGTCCATGGCCACTGGAACTGCTCGGCCTGAGCCGATAGACGCGAACATAGAGGGCAACGAGTTTTTAGCCCAGTTTTCAGCCGCCGATCAAGCGGTGTTGCAAAACCGGGCCGATGCGCTCATCAACCAAAGCGAAAGTGAGAGCTGGGTGGGGCTCACAGCCCTCGCCATTGTGGGTCTGCAAGGCGAGCGGTTTGCCCTAAACCTGGAAGTGATTCAAGAATTTACCCAAATTGCCCAGGTGACGCCGGTGCCCTGTTGTCCCCCTCATATCGTCGGCAATATGAATCTGCGCGGTGAGATTTTGACGCTGATTGATATTCGGCAGTTCGTCAATTTGGACACCGCTAGCACGCGCCAACAGCAAGCCGTCATTGTGCGGGTGAATGACATTGTGGCCGGCATCATCGTTGATGCGGTGTTCGATGTGCTGTACGTGCATCCTGGCGATGTCACGGCGGTGCCCACGGCCATTCACGCTACTGACAATGCTTATATTCGCGGCGTCGTGCGTGATAACGGCCAGACCATAAGCGTTTTAGATATTACGCAACTGCTGACCCACGGCGAGTTAGTGGTTGACCAAGCCGCTTAGTCCCCTCTTGCCCCAGTGGAGTGCTTTTTCAAGTTCTCTGACTGGCCGCACCGACTATTCCAAGTCTCGACTTCCCTATTTGATTTATTGAGTCCCTATCCGCTTAAGGAGAACCGTCATGAAAGCTAGCGCCCAACGAATTTGGAAACTTCGCCACTGGATCATTCTGGGATACTCGGTCCCTGTCGTGGCCTTAGTGATCTCGGCGGCTGTGACCGTTGCCAACGTGCGCCAGGTCAGACACAGCGCAGCAGAACTCCATAGTTCCTGGGAAGTCAATGACAATATTGGCGAACTCGACTCTCATATTCAGGCCATGTCGCGTACGACCCGGGGTTATCTGCTCGAAAAAAGTCCGGTGTCGCTGAATTCCTTCAATGCCGCCAAGGAAGCTTACACCGAGGTCTTGGCCACGACAGAAGAGTGGATCACTAATGAGCAACAACTGCAAAATCTGAAAGAGCTAGAGGTCCAAACGGCGGAATTGATTGCCTTGAACGAAGGTTTAATTGCGCTCGTGGATGCGGGCCAGCCGGAAGAAGCAATCAATGCTTGGAAAGCCGATGGTGGTCGGGGCTTAGCGGAATCCATCAGTGCGCTGTTGCTGGACATGGAGACTCTAGAGCATGAGATCATGGCTGGGGACGAGGCTGCTCAAACTGCGGCTTTAGGGCGGCTACAGACAACGCTGTTGCTCGCTGCCGCTATCTCGGTGCTCGTGTCAGTGCTGCTGGGCACCTGGATTGTGCTGAAGGCATCGCGCTTGATGAATCAGTCGGCGGGGGTGATTGCGAGTTCGGCCAATGAGATTGCCGCCAGCATTGAGCAGCAGGAACGTACCAGCAGTCAACAGGCGGCCTCGGTCAGCGAGACCACGACCACGATGGATGAACTGGGGGCGTCGTCGCGGCAGTCGGCAGAGCAGGCCGAAGCGGCGGCAGCCGGTGCGCAACAAGCGCTGAAGCTGGCGGAAGAAGGTACCCGCGCGGTAGAACGCAGTATGGCCGGCATGGGCACGTTGCGAGAAAAGGTGGAGGCGATCGCCGATCAAATCCTGCGGCTCAGTGAACAAACCAACCAGATTGGCGGCATTTCGGGCCTGGTGAGTGACCTGGCTAACCAGACCAACATGCTGGCCCTGAATGCAGCGGTGGAAGCAGTCCGCGCGGGTGAACATGGCAAGGGCTTTGCGGTGGTTTCGGGCGAAATTCGCAAACTGGCGGATCAGAGCAAAAAATCGGCGGAAAAAATCAATGCGCTGGTGGCCGACATTCAAACCGCGATCAATTCCACCGTGATGGTGACCGATGAAGGCACCAAAACCGTGGAAGAGGGCGTCAAGATTTCGGAAGAAACGGCAGCCGCTTTTGGTGGCGTGGCCGATGCGGTGAACAACGTAGTGCTGAATAGTCAGCAAATTTCGTTGAATGTGAAGCAGCAAGCCGTCGCCATTGAGCAAGTCGTGAGCGCCATGAATAACTTAAACAAAGGCGCTCAGGAAACGGCCAGCGGCATCACCCAGATTCGCACCGGCACCCATCAACTCAATGAATCCGCGATGCAGCTCAAGGTCGCGATCTAGTCACACCCGCTGGTTTGACCGGCCTCAATCAGGGATTTGTATGGGTGCCCATATTGCGAGCGAGAGAAGGGATATGCCATGAGGATTGAAGATGATGAACTGCGAGGCATTTATAAAACCTCCAGTGAAGAACGGTTGCAGACCTTGGACGCGGGACTGCTGCACCTAGAACAGCAGCCAGATGATGCTGACACGCTCGATAGCCTGATGCGCGAGGCGCACTCGCTCAAGGGCGACAGCAGTATGCTCGATCAACCGGAAATTGGCAAAGTCGCCCATTCTCTGGAAACGATTTTGAAGCAGGTGCAGCGGGGTGAGCAAGCCTTTACGGCAGAGTTGGGCGATCGCCTCGCCCAAGGACTCGCGGCGATGCGGCAAATGATTCACCATGCGGTGACGGGTGACCCGTGTGATGCGACCGCCGAGCGGGCGATCGCCGCGATGAACGGCACGCCGCTGCCTGCCGCTCCGCTAGCCCCCCCTGAGTCTGAGCCCGATGGGGTCGAACTCTTTGGGGAAATGGCCGAAGACGATGAGGCGGAGGCGGCTCCGGCTGCGCTGGTGGATACCGACACTGATCCCAACACCGACACCGACACCGATTTGCTGATTGCCGATGCTGAGCTGCGGGCCATCTTTAAAACCAGCAGTGAAGAACGGTTGCAGGCTTTAGATACGGGCCTCTTGCAGCTCGAACAGCAGCCCGAGGACACCGTCACCCTCGACTTGCTGATGCGCGAGGCGCATTCCCTCAAAGGGGACAGCAATATGCTGGGCCTCAAAGATTTGGGCACCCTGGCGCACCAGTTAGAGCATCTGCTCGGGGCGATTCAACGGCACGAAGAGCGCTTTTCGCCAGATATGGGCGATCGCCTCGCCCACGGTTTAGACGCCATGCGCCAGCTGGCCCACCAAGCCGTGACGGGGATACCAGCTCATGTGAATGTGTTTTACGTGTTGGCCGAACTGATGGGGGCTAGCGTGCCTGCGACCGCCGCCCCGAACGCTGATGTCCCGGTCGACCTCAATTCGGCAGCGGTTGCGATCGCCGCTCCGAAACCAGTGCCTCCTGAGTCCTCCACGCCAGCGCCAGAGTCCACCAACGGTAGCGCACCGCCCGCGGCTAACAGGGCGGCCACTGCGAACCCGCCACCGCCTGCCGACTCGACGGCCGGGGGGGCACCGTCAGCGGCTTACCGCATTGAGACCATTCGGGTGCCGACCCATAACCTCGATGCCCTGATGACCCAAACGGGGGAACTCACGGTCACCAAAATTCGTGTCACCCATCGGCTGGGCGAAATCGAAGAAATCAGCAACCTTTGGGAAGATTGGAGCCGCGATCTCTTTTCCCATCGCTTTTTGCTCCATGAGGTGCAGCAAGGGCGCAAAGGCATTCATCAATTAGAAACCTTTCAACACCGCAATGAGCAATATCTCGAACAGCTCGGCACCCTGATCAATCGCTTGCAGGGATCTCTGTACGAAGACACTACCCGCCTGGAGATGATCAGCGGTGAGTTAGAAGAAGGCATTCGGACCCTGCGCCTGCTGCCCCTCTCGACCATTTTTAATCTGTATCCCCGCTTGGTGCGCGATCTGGCGCGTCAAGAACACAAGTCCGTCAAGCTGGCGATCGCTGGGGCCGACACCCGTGCCGATAAGCGCATCCTCGAAGAGATGAAGGATCCGCTGCTGCACATGATTCGCAATGCGATCGATCATGGCATTGAGTCCCCAGAAGAGCGGGTGCGTCAGGGTAAACCGGAAACGGCCACCATCACCCTGCGCGGCTATCAAACCCCCACCAGCATCGTGATTGAGGTGAGTGATGATGGGCGCGGACTCAATGTGGAAGCGATTAAGCAAACGGCGCTGCGTCGGGGCATTTGCCGACCCGAAGAGCTGGAATCGATGACGCCGGGGCAGATTCAAAACTTGATTTTGAGTCCGGGATTTTCGACCCGCACCATGGTGACGGAAATTTCGGGGCGCGGGGTCGGGCTCGACGTGTTGCGAACCAATGTGGAACGGCTCAAGGGGAGTATTGAGGTCAGCTCAGAACCGGGGCAAGGCTGCACTATTCGAGTCCAGTTGGGCACGACTCTGGCCACGGCTCACGTGCTGATTGTGTCGGTGAGCAACAACACCTATGCCATTCCGGTAGAGTTTGTGCAAACGGCTTGTCTGGTGAAGCCGGACGACATTTTCACCATTGAAGGACGCAACACCATCCTGCACGACGATCGTCCCATTTCGGTGGTGCAGCTCTCCGACCTGCTCGAACTGGCCCCCAGCAAGGTCCCGATCGCCCGTCGGCAGTCACCCTCCCTCGCCTGCATTATTTTGCGATCGGGGGCAGACAGTTTGGGCATTTTTGTCGATGCGCTGGTCGATGAACAAGATGTTGTGCTCAAGCCCCAAAGCCAGCTATTGAAGCGGGTGCGCAACATTTCCGGGGCGACGATTCTCGGGACGGGGGAGGTCTGTATGGTGCTTAACCCCCAGGATTTGATGCAATCGGTGCGGCGACGCAGCAGTCGTCCGGGCTTGGCTGCCACCGCCACCGCCATGCCCCAGCAAGCGCCAGAACGTCCGGCCCGCATTTTGTTGGTCGAAGATTCCATCGCCACCCGCACCCAAGAAAAGCGCATTCTCGAAGCGGCGGGCTACCAGGTGGTCACCGCTGTGGACGGGATGGAGGGCTTTAACAAGTTACAGCTACAGGCGTTTGACGCGGTGGTTTCGGACGTGCAAATGCCGAATTTAGATGGCCTCGGGCTGACCGAACGCATTCGCCAGCACCGCGAATATAATGAGTTGCCCGTGGTGTTGGTGACGACCTTGGCGAGCGATCGCGATCGCCAACGAGGGGCAGAGGCTGGGGCCAATGCATACATCACCAAAGGCAGTTTCAACCAAGAAGTTCTCCTCGAAACTTTACAGAGGCTGATCTAGATGGCATCGCGCCCGATTCGGCTGTTATTGGTGGAAGATTCGCCCGTTGCGCTGGCGATTTTGCAGCGGCTGCTGCGCGACCATCCGGCGATCGAAATTGTGGGGATTGCCGCTAACGGCGTTGAGGCGCTGCAGCTGATTCCCCAGGTCGATCCGCAGATTATCTGTACCGATCTGCACATGCCCAAAATGGACGGCCTGACCCTGACCCGTGAGGTGATGGCCCGTTTCCCCCGCCCGATTTTAGTGGTGAGCGCATCAGTACAAGACGAAGACACGCAAAATGTGTTTCGCCTGCTGGAAGCAGGCGCCCTCGACATTTTTCCCAAGCCGCGTACGGGGCTGGCGGCTGAATATGAAAAAGTTCAGCAGGAGCTGATCAACAAAATTCGCGTACTCTCGGGCGTGTCAGTGTTTACCCAGCACCGGCGCGAGGTGCGTCCCACCCCACTGCCGCCCCCGCCGCCAGCATCGGCGATCGCGGCCTCCCATCAACTTGATATTCGCGCCCCCCGCGTGCTGGCGATTGGGGCTTCGACTGGGGGGCCACAGGCGCTGCAGACCATCTTGCAAGCCTTGCCCAAACAGTTTCCGGTGCCGATTTTATGTGTGCAGCACATCAGCAGCGGCTTTTTGCAAGGACTGATTGATTGGCTCAATCTCAAAAGTGCGTTGCACATCAAAATTGCCGTGGCCGGAGAAATGCCCGCCCCTGGTACGGTCTACTTTCCCCCCGAGCGACATCACATGCAGATTGATCGCTACGGTCGGTTTGAGCTCACGCAGTCGCCCCCGGTGGCGGGGCATTGTCCTTCGGTGACGGTACTGCTGGAGTCGGTAGCGGCATACTATCGCCGCTCGGCTGTGGGCATCGTGTTGACGGGGATGGGTCGCGATGGCGCTGAAGGCTTACACGCGATCGCCCTCGCGGGGGGCACCACCATCGCCCAAGACGAAGCCACCTGTGTCGTGTTTGGCATGCCGAAAGAAGCGATCGCCTTGAACGCAGCGCAGCATATTTTGCCCATCGACAACATCGCGCCCTTTTTACTCAATCGCGTGTTTGCCTCCGCTCTCCAAAATTTTTAGCCCCTGATAAGGCGGTTCAGGGCTCCAGCTCCCCAATACGAAACCGCGATCGCTCCTGGTTGAGAGCGATCGCGGCAGTGGAGGCAATTCCCGTGAGGTTGGCTACAGGGCCTGAGTCTTCTCCAAGACTTTGGCCCGTTGCTCTTCCGGACTTTGAGGCCGGTAGGTCAGATTTGACACCACCCAAAATGCCACGAGTCCCACAATCGGACTAATCAGCGTGGGAAACCCATCAAAGTCGATCGTGAACAAACTGTTGGGAATATATAGCAGCGTGTTGTCGACGCCAAACATCGTCGGCATAAAAATGAAAAAAGCAAAGCGGGTAAGCGAACCGACAATGATGCAGGCCAGTGCCCCCTGCCGCGTTGAACGAGCCCAATAAAGCCCCCCAATCAAAGGCACGACCAAGCCCGCAAAACTCATATCAAACGCCAGCAGCAGGAGCACGCCGGTCTGGGGCACCCGCAGGCCCAAAAAGACCCCCAATATAGTAATGACGATCGCCATTAACCGGGTGATGAGCAACAGGCGATCGCCCCCGCTCGCATCATGGGCTGACGCATGGCGAATCCCCAATACGTTATGCGCTAACACCGAAGACGTGCCCAAAATGGCCCCATCCGCTGTGGATAACGATGCCGACAAAATCGCCGCCAACACCAACAAACCCAACACGGGTGGCACCACATTTTCCAGCAAGGCAAAGAGCACAGGGCCATCTGCCGTGACGCCAGCTTGGGCAAAAATACCGCCTGCCCCCAACGCCAGAACGGAGAACGGAATGCCCACAATCAGAGTGCCTAAAGACGCTACAAAGCAAGCTCGTTGAGCTGTCTTGGGACTCTCTGCCGCAAAAATACGGGCCATAAAATCAATCGCCACCATGTTGCCAAAGCCCAGGGCAATAATGCTGGCCCAGTTAATCGCTGCGCCCGACCCCACCGACGTTAATTGCTCAAAGCCCAAAGGCCCCATGCCAGGCGCAATATCGATGCCAAAGTTAAATAAGACATAAAGCAACAGCCCCCAAGCGCCGAGTAGCGCAATAAAGACTTGAATAAAATCGGTGTAGGCGACCGCAAACAGCCCCCCAGACACCGTGTAAGCAAACACCAACACCGCTAACAGGGTGATACCGCCGAAGTAGCTCAACCCCAAAAAGTTTTCAAACATAAAGCCGCCAGCCACCAAATTACCCGCCAGCAAAAAGGAAAAGCTGACGGTCATAATGCAGGCTGCCAGCAGCTCTACCGTGCGCCCATATTTCACGCGATAAAAATCTGGAATGGTGATGAGCCCCATGCGGTTCATGGGTTTGGCTAAAAATAAGCCCGTTAGCAGCAGACATAAAGACAGGCCCACTGGCAGGGCTGCCCCCGCCCAAAAGCCAAATTCAGAAGAAAGATCGGTATTCCCCAAAGTGGCATTAGAATCAACCGATTGAGCCATCAAAGTCGCGCCCGCCAAGGGTAATGCCAACCCTCTACCAGCGACTAAAAAGTTAACGCTATCCCCTTTAATTTGTTGTGAGGCCCAGACCCCAATGCCTAAAGTACCGAGGAGAAATGTGATAATTCCCCACGAAAATGCAGTATTTTCCATGCTCTTCGTCTCCTAGAGCTAGAGTCAAAATTAGCAGCTTTGAAATTGAGCATTTAAATACAGCAAAGCCCGGGAACAGAACAGCAAGTCAACTTAAGTTGACCCATTCCTCCCGGGCTTTTATCCCTCCGTGAATTAGGCTTGATTAACAAAAGCCTAACTGCATCTCTCGGACCAGACACTTGTTAAATCAACCAAGCCGGAACCCTAGACGCTAAGTTCTTCAATTTTTCTGCACACCAAAAACTTCTGGCGTATAAAAATAAGACTTCTAGACTTATCTGCGAAAGCAGAAATCATCGATTTCCCAAGCAAGCTATATTGCAAGCTCAATAAACGGTTTTTAACAGCAAATCAATTAATGTTTAGTAGTTGCTGATACGCTTGCTGCCGGAATGTTTTGATTGCATGACATTGGGGTTTAGGGGATTTCGCTGGCGAGCGATCGCTACCCGTCAACAGCAGTTTAAATATCCGCAGTCTGACGAGCAATTCGGGCCAAATTCTGGACCTTTGATGGCCCACAACCGTTGCTACGATTGGGGAATTTCACTGCGAGTCTCGTTATTTGACTATTCGCCTCGCTGGTTCTGTTGACAATTGACTAGCGAAATTCGAGGCCAAATCCAATCGAGGTTTGGCCCATGGCTTCATAAACGGTGATGCCTAGAGGCAAGTCAACATTGCCATCTTCATCGATGAATTGTTCAACAAAGCCCAGATCTACGATGTCACCCAGGTTAGGGGCATGATCTTCTGGACTCGGCTGGTTGGTATGGTTGATATTGCTGGCCACGGCATTCAGCATCTCAGGACTGTAGGTGGCTTCAGGTTTGACATGTGCGCTGACTTGGCCCACCGCTTTCAGTTGATCGGGCAAAGTATCCATCGAGACGCCGTGGTTATCTAGCGGCAACAAATCGGCGGCTGTGCCCGTCGATTGAGCATGAGCCCCAGCGTTCATCATCGAAAAAGAAACCGTCGAACCCACCGTGAATATGGCAGCTTTGGTGCAAGCGTTCATAGCTCATCAAAGTCCTGTTAACTGGCAACATTGCTGTCTGAGCGCCGCCGAGTGGTCAGGTTTGTCGCTGTAGACTCGGAAACTGATTCAGCCAGCATTTACCCTTCCCAACTAAATATTGAGCATCGGGATGAACGCGATAAAAATTGTTGAAATTTTTGCTCAGAGCGCTTGGGGGGGCGATCGCCAAAAACCACCAAAATATTGGACGATGGTGCCTTCGCGCCGCTAGACTCTTGAGGTCCTGGCGGTGTGTGTGAGCAGCCTTTATCTCTTTGGTTATCAGGCTCGCCAGCTAAGCCTCAGCGCTCTGCACCGTCGCTTTAAGCCAGTCATACCAGTCGGCTAAGCCAGCGCCCGTAGTGGCTGAGACTTGAAAGATGCGCAATTGAGGATTGACCTGACGGGCATAATCGAGACAGCGCTGCACATCAAAATTGACGTAGGGCAGCAAATCAATTTTGGTTAGCACCATCACCTGGCTGGCGCGAAACATGTGGGGATATTTCAGCGGTTTGTCTTCGCCTTCGGTGACGGAGAGCATCGCGACTTTAGCGTGTTCGCCCAAATCAAACAGGGCAGGACAGACGAGATTGCCGACATTTTCAATCAGTACGAGGGAATGGTCCGGAGGATTGAGGGCTTGCAGGCCGCGATCGATCATGGCGGCTTCGAGGTGGCAGCCTGTCCCGGTATTCACTTGAATGGTCGGGCAGCCGGTCGCCGCGATGCGTTCGGCATCGTTGGCGGTTTCCTGATCGCCTTCAATCACCGTGATGGGGATTTCTGCTTGCAGGTCAGCGATCGTCCGCACGAGCAGGGTCGTTTTGCCCGCTCCGGGTGAACTCACGAGATTCAGCGCCGTAATGCTGTGAGCCCTAAACCAGTCGCGATTTTGGGTGGCGAGGCGATCGTTTTTCGCGAGTAGATTTTGCTCCAGCGTTAGAGTCGTGCCGTGGGCCAGCGCATGGGTCTCGGCCGATGGTTGGGAGGCTGCGGGGATCGCGATCGCTGGGTGACTGACCTGATGATGACCATTGCCATGATGGGCGTGCTCGTGAGGGGCATGGTCGTGCTCATCATGGCTGTGGGTGACCACCGTCCCATCGGCCAACACATGGCTATGGCTAGGGGACTCCGTCGCGCCAGTCGTCGCTGCGCCCGGTCGGGTATAGGTTGCTTGTGCCCCATCGGAGCAGCCACAGGTTACGCACATAGGGCCTCCGTTTCCAATTCTTTAATCGTGAGTTCTTCGCCTTGAATGATGGTGAGGTGGGTGCAACCGCAGTCACAAACGCCAAAGGGTTGCTCAAGGGGAATTTCTCGTCCGCAGTCTTGACACTGGCCGCGTCCAGGTCGCTGGATAATCTCTAGCGTGGCGCCCTCTAACAGCGTGCCCTGGGCGCAGACGTCAAAGCAAAAGGCGATAGCATCCGGCATGATGGCGGTGAGTTGCCCAATTTCCAGGCTGATGCGGCGCACGGCAGCCCCTTCGGCGTGTTCAGTGGCGATCTCCACAATGTTTTGCGTAATGGCAAATTCATGCATTAGCAAATCCTCGGTAGCTGGTCACCGACAAGGCGATCAAGGATGCGATCGGTGCCAAATCCTGTTTTTAACGCCACTCGCTGACCATCGATGACATGGCCAATGACGCGACTGTGAACCCCGGCAGGGTGCGTCTGCATCGCCGCCAGCACGGTATCGGCCTGATCCGGCGGCACCACTACCACCAATTTCCCTTCATTCGCCAAATACAGCGGGTCCAGGCCCAGCAGTTCGCAGAGCCCGCGCACGGCCTCATCCACGGGAAGGTCATCTTCAATCAGGCGAATGCCCACCTGCGCACTCTCAGCAAACTCATTCAACACGGTCGCCAGGCCCCCTCGCGTCGCGTCGCGCATGGCCCGCACGGCTGGACAAGCGGTGACGATCGCGTCCACCAATCCGTTCAAGGGCTGGCAGTCGCTGTGAATTTCCGTTTCTAGGGCAAACTGCTCACGCGCCACTAAAATCGTTGCCCCGTGGTTGCCAATGGGGCCGTTGACTAGCACCGCATCCCCCGGCTGAATATGTACTGCTGCGGGCGTCACGCCACGTCGCATCACCCCCACCCCAGCGGTATTGATAAAGAGCTTATCGGCCCCCCCCCTTGGGACTACCTTGGTGTCGCCAGTGACGATTTTGACCCCAGCTTGCTGGGCGGCGGTCACCATACTGGCCACCACTTGCTTTAAGACGTCAATGGGCAAGCCTTCTTCCAAAATCATGGCGCAGGTGAGATATCGCGGCACTGCCCCACTCACGGCCAGATCGTTCACCGTGCCGTTGACCGCTAATGAGCCAATATCGCCTCCGGGAAAGAACAGCGGGTCCACCACATAAGAATCGGTCGTGAAAGCGAGGCGATCGCCCTGCGCTGTCAATTCAGCCAACGGAATGCGGGCCTGATCTTCCAGCGCCGTCGGTAGCTGCCCTTCAAACTGGCTGACAAACAGCGCCGCAATCAAATCCTGCATGGCTTGACCGCCGCTGCCATGGGCCAGGGTAATGGTTTTGTCTCGCAGGCGGGGCAGTTTGGCCCGCGCGGAGGAAGAGATAGTCATGCCCACAGGCTAAAGGCAACCTGAGACGGGCTGGAGATAAATACAGGTTAATTTAACGAGGCAGAGTGGAGCCGCGATCGCCCTCAGTTATCCCATCTAAAGGGGCCGCGCCCTGTCTGATCAAGTCACGTCATCAGAGGCGTCAAGGCGTTTTTGCCACTCAGCATCCAGCTTTTCACGCTGCTCGTATTCCTGTTCCGTGAGTTCCTTAGCCGTGGTGTAGGCCAAATCGTCCGCCGAGACTACGGTTTGGGCGGCAAACTGCTGGGCAAAGGCGATTTTTTCATCGAGCTCTGGCCCTGCTGCATTCAGCGCTAATGCCCGCTCTTGGCGCTGTTCGTTGCGATGCTCAATGCGACTATTCTTGCGTTTCACCCAAAAGTAGCGAATGGCCGGAATGGCTAAAAATCCGGTGCCATAGGCCAAAATCAACCAATAAATGGCGTTGACAAACCCGATAAAGCCACCAATTTCGGCGACTAACGCCTGGTCTTGCAGCATAAAGCCGAGCACGATCGCGCCCAAAAAGTTAAAGATCCCCAACGCGATGGCTCCCGATAGTTGGCCTAACTTGGCCTCGCTAAATTTTTGGGGCGTCTCTTTGAGATAAGCCGGTACGGAGATGCGGCCTCGCTCTTTAGCCGTCACCTGCAATTCAGGAAAGTGATAAATAATCTCGCCCTTTGGACTGACCTCGGGAACCCCATTAAAGCGGGTCAGTACCGGCAAAATATAGTCCTCGTCTTCTTGTGCCCAGCCTTTGCCCAAGTCGTCTAAGTAAGGTACCGCCTGCTCAGCGGCGATCGCTCCACCATTGTTTTGAATGACGGCACCCACTTCTCGCCAACGACGTTCTTCTAAATCAGCGTTGGGATCACCGTCCCCAAAGAGGAAAGAAAAGACGGCTTCCAAAA
Organism: Leptolyngbya iicbica LK; assembly: GCF_004212215.1. Taxonomy (NCBI): domain Bacteria; kingdom Bacillati; phylum Cyanobacteriota; class Cyanophyceae; order Leptolyngbyales; family Leptolyngbyaceae; genus Leptolyngbya; species Leptolyngbya iicbica. Next base: position 103,477 of record NZ_QVFV01000001.1, on the reverse strand, counting down.
AGTTCATCTCATCATCAGAGCGGCCTTGGCGGTTGGGCCGTGACGCCCGACGAGTCGTCGAACGGCGACTGTAATAAGGGTCGTAGTGAAACAGCCAAAATAAATCACCCATCCAGAAGCGAGGCAAAAAGACCATGCCGCCGCCAAAACCACCCCCGCCGCCGCGATCGTCGTCTTTCTGAGAAGCGCTCTGAGCCGCAATCACCAAAATAATAATTGCCGCCACAATGACCAAAATCGAGAGGATCAGCAGAATGCCAAAGGAAATCCGAATGAGATAAAACAGGACACCCCAAATGCGTTCCCAAGTTTCCTGCAAACGCAAACGCCAATACTTGTTGCGGAGAATCGCCCGAAAACTTTTTGGAAATTCGTACGCGATTTCGCCAGCGTCCGACACTTGCAAGTGGGCCTGGGTATCGGCCGCTAACGCATTCAACCCCTGCTGGGCCACTGCCAACTCTAAGCCAGACTGGGCCGCCACATCCCCTACGGTAACGCGGTAGTTTAGCGACTCAACGGCTGTCATAACAGCGGTATTGTGGGCCATCTTTGCTGCTCCTTCCAATCACTGCGGGGCGTCGGCTCAGTCGCTCATGGAGACTCTTGCCAGATACCGGACCAATCACACACTATTTCAGTATAGAAATTTGCGCCGAATTCTTAAGCCCAGCTATCAGTACGGAAATCCGTTTGCGGCAACTCCCCAAGATGCAGGGGATGAAGCGATCGCTATCAATAACGTGAAAAGTGCGATCGTTATTGCCACCTTTGATCGCCCAGTCAATCTAAAACTGTAATTTTAGGCTGGGTAGGAGGATGCCAAAACTTGAGGTCACCCATATAACCCCGCTTGGTGTCCCATGCGCCATCGGCAGGGAAGTGAGGTTCGGATAGTCTTCGTTAGTCAAAGGGGTGACTGAGAAAGAATGCCTGTTAGTGAGAACGATGAGCCGTTTGGAAAGTTGAGCAAGTTACTCAAACCCAGGATTAATCAGCCATCTGCGGCTAAGTTAACGCGAGGAAAGCCATCGTCGGGCGCCCTGCTGACATCTCCTCAGGCCCGTGACGGAGCAAAGAGTCAGATTCTGACCTACTCTTCCTCATCCACTTTTGGCGTTTTTGATTGCTGATTGTGTAGATAGAATATCGCGATTGAAAAACCGACTACTTTGGTCGATTCGGAGATGAGGGTGGCCCAAGCCGCTCCTTGCCAGGAATATCTGGGAATGAGCCACAGGTTCAGTACTACATTTAATGCCGCGGCAAAAACCTGAATACTAGTGCGATAGCTTTGATGATTTGCCCCCGTCAAGGTATCGCCTACCACAATTTGTAAGGCAATTAAGAGCGGCACCGGCGCGAGTAACTTTAAGAGGGCATCAATTTCAGCGTAACCTTCACCGATTAAAGGCTCCACATAAGGCGACATCACAACCGTAATGACGGCCATGCCCAAGCCATAGGCAAAGGCCATGGGCAAAAGCTTTTTGGCAAATCGATAGCTACCGCTAATGCCCTCTGCACCATGTTGAAAAAAGCGAGGAAAAGTGGCTCCGGCTACCGAAAGAATCGGGATCTTAAAGACGGTTAAGATGCGGAAGCCAGCCCCATAAAGCCCGGTTGCTTGTAAGGACGCGGCACTAGCCAGCATGATTTTATCGATGTTCTCATTAATAAAGTCAGAGGATTGGCTGATTGAGAAGTAAAATCCCTGCACAAATTCTTTTTTGAGCCTTGGAATCGACACTTGCGGTTTGTCTAGCCAAGCGTTCACCATCCATATAGAAAGAATGGCTGGCAACATAGTGGAAAAACAGTAAAGGTAGGCCCATTGTAAAGAAGTCGTTTGCTCAAGAACCAGGGCTAAAGCGATCGCTGCCAACAACTTAGTAAAGCCGATCAAAATCGATTTAAAGGCGGTTACTTTGGCTTGCCCCGTAGCCAAAAAGGCTGCGCTCGAAGCCGAGCTAATGTTAAAGCCGATGAGATCAGCGATAAAGATTAGAGCAATCACAACAGGTGGAAAGTTGCCCCCTGACAAAGCTGGCCCAATGGCGGTAAACAGCACCGTTAACAAGGTGCCCATGACAAAAACAGTTAGTAGAGCATTGCCCCAGTAATATTTCAGAAGGGAGCGATCCACTGAGACATGCTTCACCAAGATTTCGCTGCAGCCCCAGCTTGCAAATGAATTAATCATTGTTGCGAGGGCTGTAATCCCGACAAACACACCATATTCTGATGGCCCCAAAGTTCGAGCCAAAATCACAAAATAGGCTGTCTGGATAAAAATATTTAATCCTTTCGAACTCAACAGCCAGAAAGAATCTTTGGCCAAAGAGCTAGTACGGATTTTAGAGGCCTTGTCTTTGAGCTGAGTTAGACTCTTGGAAAACATAAATATAGGAGTTAGGTTTCTTGCTTGCAGAAGTTTCCTGTGCCAGAAGACTCTAGCTGATAATTAGTGACTATGACCTTGGTGGAGCGACACCAACATCAACCTAGAGCAACGTTTTTGGGCAAACTTTGACGCTGGACAAAATAAGTAGGTTCTGAAGACGTATTAACTGAATCTTGAGACCTGCTGGTGTCCGCCTGGGTTGCTGATGTGTCTAAGTTGGTCAAGCCGTCTAAAGTCACTAATCGATTTAACTGGGACTAAGCTCAGCGTTAGCCAGTGTGCCTACAAGTGCGGAATTACTTTTGCTCATGGCAGTCATTTTGAGAGTGATTTGCAAGGCAACTATCAGCCAATATGTAGGCAGCCGCTGCTATTATCTGGGCCATGGCAACAGTCTAAGTCGCCAATCTTCACGGCATCTAGCTCTGGTTCGAACTGAGTCCATTTCATTCAAGTGATGATTCCACTCAGTTTCATGTACGTACTTCCACCTATTCATAACATTCGATGCCCTGAAGTTGTATTAGGATTCGGTAAACTCTGAGCCTGTCATATAAAGACTTGATTTTCTTTTCGCCAACCTTCCGGGTAGTCACGCACGGTTACACAAGGATGGATATCTGGCTATGATGAGCTTTCAGCCGCTTGGATGATCATCATTATGACGAGACAGTCCGCAATGACGAGACAGTCCGCAAGGGCGATCGCTACAACGGCTTCCCATAAGCCGTATTGGTGTAAGAACCGAACCCATTGATGCTTACTGCCACTTCATTCTCGCCGCTGGCATGGCCTAGACTAGTGACGGATAAAGTTTGAATTAAGGGCAGCCGTCAAAGCTGCGCAACGTGAACGCTCACAACCAGTCTGGGGGCTAAAGTGATTGCCCAAAACCTGAATTAGCTTGATAAGGAGCGTGCTTGATGCCGCAAAGCATGGCAGTCAGTCGGAGGCAGTGTCAATCGTGACTTCAGAAAAAAGCGATCGCGAATTAAAAGCAGAATTGCAGCGTCTGATGGCGGAAGTTGAAGCCGATGCGCCGCCCGCCGCTAACTATTCATCGGAGCCAGCCGCTTCGCCGGCTAAAACGTCTAACCAGAGCAGTGCATTGGCACAAATTAAAGCCAACTTTTTTCTGCCTCTGTGGATTTTGGCAATCCCTTGGACCCAGGAAATTATTGATCAAGTATTTTTTGGTGGGCAGTGGAATTTGATTCTCCATCCCCGTAGTCTGATTGGCATCCCAGGGATCTTTCTGTCGGCATTCTCCCATAGCGGCTTCATTCACCTCATTAGCAACACCATTGGGTTTGCAATCTTTAGCTGGCTGATTTTAGCTAAGAGTCGACGAGATTATTGGACGGTATTTCTGATCGGCTGGCTCGGCGGCGGTGCGATTTCTTGGCTCGTCGGACCCACAAGTGTCCATGGGCTCAGTGGAGTTGTTTATACCCTTTTTGGCTATTTGCTAGTCATCGGCTGGCTCGAGCGGCGGGTTATTCCCTTGCTTATCTCAGTCTTTGTTTTGCTCAATTACAGCGCCACTTTATGGGGCATATTTCCCACCAATCCGATGGTGGCTTGGTGGGGCCATTTGATTGGCTTCATACTGGGGGTATTTGCGGCCTACGGCGTCTATCGTGAACCGAAAAAGACTTTACCTTAGTATCGGATGAGCTTTGGATACTTCGGCGATTCCATACTGTCAACCTATGGCTAAGCTGATCGCAGATTGTGTGATCGATTAGCCATTTCAACAACCGGCACAACGATATCGACGTTTAAGTGTATGTTTACAAGCACTGCGTGTCAGTATCTGAAGACGCCTGCTTAGGAAAAAGTTTCAGGCCTGGAGCTTTCTCTTTGAGCCAGATATAAACTAAGTTTGCTCACAGCTTTTTTGAGATTTACTCAAATTTTGGCTGAGGTTGATAAAGTGAGTGAGCAATCTCTTGCAAAGTATTGACACGCTGAGACATTTTAGGAGTCGGTGTTAAGCCCACGGCATCAAAAATTGTTTGAAGTCGGTGAACAGAGTCGTGACGTAACATGGCCTGCGAGACATTTTGACGGCGGATGCCTTCTAATCGCTCGGGTTGATTGTTGAGTGACTGAATCAAATCAGCGATATCTGGACAATCAAAGGGGGTTGGAATCACGGCGTCTGGCCAATCAAAATTCTGGTGAAACTCTTCTGTATCTGGGGCAATTCCGAGCATTATGGTGCCTGCTGCTGCGCCTTCAAAAAAGCGAGAAGAAATCTCACTGTAGGCAACTTCAGTTTCGTTTGCTCGGGAGCGGTTGGCGATAAAGTAGCGGCTATTCTTAAGGATGTTAGCTAGAAGCATGCGGTGCTCTGCAGGATCTTTAACCACAAAGGTTTGTTGCTGCTTGGCATTCACAACATTGGAAATGCTAGCGGTGTCGTAATAATAAAAAAGATTGTGTGACTGAGCATAGTCCATCAGCGCTTGGTGAGTAATTGCCGAACGGCGCCCTAAGTTGGCACACTCGATAGCGGGCCTCGATCGCAAGTCAAACGGACGAAATCTTAATGTGTCTGCACTAATGGGCAAATAGCTACAGGGGCGACCGGTGATGGATGCGACATCATCAACACATTGACGAGTGCCTAAAAAGATATGCTCGAAGTCGCGCAAAAAATTTAACAGGTAAGTACACTCTGGGAAGTCGTTGACTCTGACTTCGGTAATGTAGCAAGCAGCTTTATTGCAGTTTTTTCGCCAGTCACCCAACACCATTAAAGTAAATAACTCAAACACATGGTTAAAGGTGGCAAAGAAAAAGTCATAAGACCCATCCAACGGTTGCTGAAGAGAAGATTTCACCAGCGAGTTGGCAAAAGCTCCAGGCTGACCACCTGATTTCTTGATTCGACTGGCGTACTTATAAAGCCTTCTGTAAAAGTTAAGTTCATCGTAATGGGACAACTTAAGGAGCTTGGCATCGAGCACACTTGCGCAAGCGTCTTCGAACTCATATAAGTAGCTGTAGCCCACTAGGGTCGCAAAGTCGCGAACCGAGAACATTAAGTTTTTCATAATTAATAAATATGATTATTTGCTAAGTGAAAGCTCAATTATTGAGCGCTTAAATTAGTGATTATTGCTAGATGCTCGTTAATAGTACTCGATGAACTGAGGCTCTGACAAAGGTCGGAGCGATCGCGATCAGGTAGCCCGGCATACTGAGTGTTGCGTGCTGCTGCTGAAATGCTGCAAACCGTTCACGTGTACAAAATTACTGTGTAAAGTTTACGCTACCTTCTCAGGGCTCAAGATGCGACCCCGAAGCGACTTGGGGCTCATGAAAGATGGCTTTGCTGGTCTGGAGATGCCACTGACTTGAGCCGCAAGTCAAAAAAAAGGGTTGGATAGACTGGCTTGAACGAGTTAGATCTTATACATTTACAGCAACCGAGGAAACTCTGACAGCATTTGCCTGGGTTCTGGGTGGGAGATGGCGTCAGGGTTTGTCTTTTCCGATTGAATGCTGTGTGAGGAAACCATGTCGATGACCTTCAACGGACCGCTTTGGGGTGCGATGACGCTGGCTGTGGGCGTTTGGGCTAGTCCAAGCGCGATCGCAGCCCCGACAACTGCATCGCTAAATGACCTTGTGACTACTCACCGACCGCTGACTGACGCGGCGGCTGATCAGTCCATCTCGTCGGCGACCCTGCCCCAGCTCACCGACTTGTCACCCCTGTCCGCCAGGGACGCTGCCCTCATGGCGGGGCTGCCGTTCACCGATTTAGAAACCGAAACAACCGGGCAGAATACTGGGGGGACTACGGATATTTGGCTGACGCCGAATGCTGAGTCAACGTCATCTGGGAGCGCTGATGACTCGCCAACTGAGCGTACGGATACTGCGCAGCCTGAGCCTGCCTTAGAGCTTCGTAATCCGCGGCCTGTGGCGCAAACGGTCACGGTTAACGAATTATCTGACATCAACCCCGATCATTGGTCCTTTGGCGCAGTGCAGTCATTGGTCGAGGACTATGGTTGTTTAGAAGGCTATCCTGACAGCACTTTTCGGGGCGATCGCGCGATGACTCGATATGAGTTTGCCGCCGCGTTGAATGCCTGTCTGGATCAAGTGGTGAGGCTGCTGCCGGAAGATCAAGAAACGGTGGCAGCTTTGGTGCAGGAATTTGATACCGAGCTGACGACCCGAGTGGATGAACTGGAGGCCACGGTTGCAGAATTGCGGGCCAATCAGTTCTCTTCTACCACTCGACTCTTTGGGCAGGTCGTGTTTGGCCTCCAAGGCCGCTCAAATAACACCGCAGACTTCTTTCCCGTCGATGGCGTGGCTGAAACGGAGGATCCCGGCGGTGGTAGCCTGACGTTTTACTCAAATGCTCAGTTGTCTTTACTCAGTCGCTTGAGTCGCCGCGATCTGCTGCTCATTAGCTTGCAGGCAGGGCAGGGCAACAGTCTATTTGATCCCGGCAGCAACGGGGCGCTCGGTCTCACCAACAACATTCGCCTGGCTTACGAAGGGGAAACCGACTTGAGTGTTGAGCTCACGGATTTGACCTATCGCCGCTTGATCGGCGATCGCTTTGCGCTGGTCGCGGGGGCGGCTGGCGTCAACCAGGTCAGTGTCTTTCGCGGGCCGAGTGAAGCCGAAGGAGCCGGTTCTGGCCCGCTGTCTTTGCTGGCGCAACGCAATCCCATTCTCAGTATTGGCAATGGCGACACTGGGGTCGGGTTTGACTGGCAAATTATTGATCGGCTGAGTCTGCAAGGGGTCTATGCCGTGGCGGATGGTAACGACCCTGGCGAAGATACGGGCTTGTTGGCGGGCGATCGCACCTTGGGCTTTCAGCTCACGGCCTCTCCCCTTGACACGGTTGACCTGGCGTTGAACTACGTCAACAGCTATAGCGAAAACGGCAACATTGGCACCGGCATTGGCGATAGCCAACTCTCTGCTGGCGATGCCCTCACGACCAATGCTTTTGGCGCTACGGTCGAATGGGACGTGACGCCTCGATTCACCATCGGCGGTTGGGGGGGGTACACCACCTCCGTCACGCCCGGAGAAGACGGTTCGGTGGAAACGGTGAACTGGATGACCTTTTTGAACTTTCCAGACCTATTTGGTCCAGGGAATTTAGGCGGGCTGTATGTGGGGCAACCTCCGCGCATTACTGACAGCGATCTGCGCCAAGGGCAAAATATTCCAGACTTGCTGGCGGGTAATTTGGGCGATCCGGGGGGGCAACCCGATGCCACCTTGCATATCGAGGCGTTTTATCGCTATCAGATGACTGACAATATCAGCCTCACCCCTGGCGTGATTGTGTTGGTTAATCCTGACAACACGGCAGGCAGCGACACGATTACTATCGGCGCGTTAAGAACGACGTTCCGGTTTTAGCGATCGCTTGCTCAGGCATAACGCTGGTAACCGGCAGTTGCTTTTTTGACTAGCCAAAGCACATTGGATGAAAAGTGATTTTGGCTTGTGCGGAACCCTAGTGGCCGAGGTTACGTCTGGTAAACCTAACGGTTTTGTCGGTTGCCAATTGCGAGCCCGTCTGAGTATTTTGAGTTAAAAATTACACCCATTAACCCCCTTGTCCCCAAATTTGAGCACTGTTAAAGGAGTTCGGCATATGAGTTTTTCTCGATCACGCACAGTTCCTCTCGTGGGATTGGCCAGTAGTCTGGCCCTGGCAATGGCAGCTAGCCCTGGCTGGGCGCAGCTCCGAGTCACCGGCGGCGGCGTTGTCCTCAACGATGCTGAAATCTTCGTGCCTACAGACGGCACTATCGACAATAGCCAAACGCCCAATGCGACCGACACCCGTGCGGTTATTTACAACAGCGAGCTCGATGACGGCACCTTAATGATCGAAACCCGTCGGGGTAATATTCCCGCCGATGCGATCTTTCGCCTCAGCACACTCCCAACGATTAGCATTGGCGGCAATGGCTTATCGGCTACCGAAGAGAATGGCTTTGCCGATAATTTTGTCGGTGCTCAGGGCGAAATGCTGGGGACTTTGTCTTTTCGAGCGATCGGTCCCTCTGGTGCGCAATTTGTGAACGTGCCGACTGAACTGCAGTTTGAGGTGCTCAGCCCTGACATGCTCACGATGGGCGGTGATCCGTTCAACGAATATCGGGCGGAAAACTACATTCTGCGTGAAACCGGATTTGTCACAAAAGCATCGGGCGTGGGCGTTGTGCGTCGGCGTACTCCTGTAACTCTGGTGCAATATCAAGAGGGTACTAGCGAAGCGGTTGATCAAATCGTCCTCAACAATTTCATTCCGGCTAGCGAGTATGAAGCGGTGCGGGAAGGCGTGAGCTACGAAGCGGACTCGGTGGAATTTTCCTTTGAGGATGGCAACATCTTTGCGCCACCGGGCTTATTTGCTCGGGGGGGAAGTCCCAACCGGGATTTTGATGATGATGATTTTGATGATGATTTCGAAAGCGATAACTTCGACGATGATGACATTGTCGAGGTGAACGATCGCGTGTTGGTGAGTCGCGCGTTTACCAGCAGCACTCGCATTGAGTCCATCAGCATCTTTAACAACATCGCCATTATCAATCTGCCCGCTTTCGACGACATCGAATATGACGATGACTTCGACGACGATGATGACCTAGATGATGACTTGAGCGACGACGATGATGGTCTCATTGGCGGCATCTCTGATAGTGACGACGATGATTTCGGCGATAACGACGATGACGATGACGACGATGGCCTAGTCGGTGATGACGACGGCGACGATGACAACGATGACGACGACGATGACGACGATGACGATGACGATGATGATGATGATGACGGCATCGTAGTGAACCCCAATGATGGGAGCAACCAGTTTCGTCCCGTTTTGCCCACGCGCTTTATTGCGATCGGCGTCTTTGTCTTCAACAACGTCCCCTCAGGTCGTTGGGTTGATCCCCCAGCTGCTGACGGGTTTGAATACACCATGACGTCACGCGATGTGCCGGTCGGTGTCGCTAGTCGCGTATTTCCGGGCATGACCGGTGTGGGCGAAGCCGATGATTCTGTCTTTACCCGAGTCAGCGGCTTCCCCACGGGAATTGATGCCGATGACACCTTCGAGGTGTCGGTTGACGGGATTGTGTTAGGCGACTTTAGCCCTGGCGATATCCTGAGTTTCAGCGATTATGCGGATCAGCTGGGCGATCGCTTGGTGAATGGCGGGGTGACTCAGTTCACGGTGAGCGAAATCAACCCTGCTGTAGATTCCAGCAATCCGGTGGCGTTCCCACTGCGCGTCGATTTCAATACCCCGACTGCCAGCTTCGAGATGCAGGCATTGGAAGCCGTTGCGGCTGAAGATGCCCCCCAAGTCTCGCGGATCGCAGAATAATCGGGGCGGGGTGACGCCACATCGTCCCCCTACCCTGATGGTTGTCCGGTAAAGACAACCGTCATGGCCTCAAAGCCGTCAATTGCTTGATGTCAAAGGTTTTTGGGATGCAGTTTGAATTGCGACTGTGCCAAAAAATCTTCATTGAGCGGTTGACGGCTTCCTTGTTGGCGCTGCAACAACATGGCAAACGCCCCTGCCCCCAAGCCAGATTGCGGCCAGAGGCGATAGCAGGGCGACGGGGTAAGATGCGACTGAAATGCCGCCATCGCCTTCACCGGAACGGCTTGAAAGTCAGGAAATCGTTTGAGAAACCACTGGCAAACTTGTTCGTTTTCCTGCGGTGCGTAGGTGCAGGTTGAGTACAGCAGATAGCCGTTGGCTTGAACCAGTTGAGCCGCGTTGGCCAAAATCCGCTTTTGTCGATTAGCGTTGCGATTGATGGTGACCTTGTGAAAGCAACCGGGCACCTCTTGGCCTTTGGCTAACAGTGATTGACCGGAGCAGGGGGCATCCACCAGTACGAGCTGCGCTGAGTAGGGCAAATGCTCTGCTAAAACGGCGGGATCTTGGTTAAGTACGATCGCCTCCATCGCCCCGCAGCGTTTGAGATTGGCAATCAGAATTTTGACCCGCTTGCGAATCACTTCGTTGCACAGTAACCGCTGGGGGGTTTGCATGACCCAGGTGCATAGGCTTTTGCCACCGGGAGCCGCACAAAGGTCGATCGCCACTTCGATGGGTTCGGCGATCGCTTGCAGCAGCGACACCGCGAACACTGACGAAAAATCTAGGCAATAGTAATAGCCCTGCTCGTGCAGCGGATGCTGACCGGGACGGTGATCGCCCGCTAGCCGATCCACTTGGCTCGGTTGCCAGGACAACGACGGCAGCGTGGGCCAGTCCAGATCTGGTGGCTTTGGGCGGGTCCACAAAATGCTTGGCGCGAGTGGCTGTGGGGCGGTCAAGGACTGGATAAACGCAGCGCGATCGCCCGTCTCCGCAAATAGTCTTGCCGCTAGCTTTGGGAGTGATTTGGAAGGCTCAGACATTGCGGCTACCTGACTCAAAAACGCTTTAACAGCGCCTCAAACACCATCCATCATCTGCCAACAGGCTCACCGCTGGTGAGCGATCGCGACCATAACGCCACCAACCCTTTAGACTGTAAAGAGATGTAAAACCTGGCTTGTCATGTTTACGACCTGGCTCGACAACAACAGTTGGTTGTGGGAAATCGCTGACCAAAAGATTTTAGTTGACCCTTGGCTCATCGGGGCTTTGACCTTTGGCAATGCCGACTGGCTGTTCAAGGGCGAGAAGACCAAAACCATTCCCCTGCCCAGCGACGTTGACTTTATCTTGCTGACCCAGGGCTTGCCGGATCACGCTCATCCTGAAACCTTGAAAGCGCTGGACAAATCGATTCCGGTTGTGGGCTCGCCCAATGCCGCGAAGGTGGTGCGCGAGTTTGGTTTTACCGATGTCACGGCCCTCGATCATGGTGAATCGACGACGCGCGGCGGCGTGATCGTGAAAGCGGTTCAAGGCTCGCCCATTGGTCCGACTCTGCTAGAAAACGGGTACATCGTCACGGAAAACGCGACTGGTTTGAAGCTGTTTTATGAGCCCCACGGCTATCATCCCGAGTCGCTGAAGCAAGAAGCACCCGTCGATGTGGTGCTGACGCCCATGCTGACTTTGTCGCTGCCGCTGGTGGGCCCAGTCATTCGCGGGGTCAAAAGTGCTAACGAATTGGCTGATTGGTTACAGCCACAGGTCATGTTGCCCACTACCGATGCCCAAGAGACCACCTACGAGGGACTGCTTGTCTCCGTGCTGTCGGCTTCGGGAGGGCCAGCCACGGTGCGAGAGCAGTTTGCGGCTCAGGGCAAGGCCATTCAAGTTCTCGAATCCGCCGTCGGCGATCGCCTCGAACTGCCCCTCACCCCTCGGTCAGTGCCGGCGTAAGCCCTTAACGACAGCCCAACGAATCGCGTGTTGCAACCCCAGTTTGGGGATTGGTGCCCGATGCGATCGCGCACAAGTTACGGAACTGCACCCCGTCTAGCAGCGCGCCGGAAAAGTCTGCGCCCGTAATGTCAGCATCGTCAAAGGTCGAACGCAGCATAATCGTATCGATCAGCAGCGCATCGGAAAAGTCAGCCCCGGTGAAATTGCTGGAATCTAACATGCCAGTGGAAAAATCGACCCCGTGAAAGTTGGTTTCCCGCGCCACCGATGCACTAAAAATCGCGCCTCGGGCATCGGCTCCGGTGAAATCAGCTTCTGATAGATTGGCATTAGAAAATTCGGCTGCCTGCAGGTTTTGGCCGCGAAAGTCTCGTCCCCGCAGTTCGGCATTGCTGAACGACAGCGGCGGGGCGTAGTTGTTGGCTTGGGCCAGGGCCACCGACGGCATCCAGACCAGACTCAAAATCCCCATCACGAGCAGAATTAACCAGCGTTGCACAGCGACCATTTGCCTTTCCCGAAACGAGCAGCTACAGGCTTCAGCATAATCAATGCCTCACCCTAATTTCCACCCTGCTTTGAATGCGACGGTGGCGTCTGAGCTCGCTCTCGGTGGCGCTGTTCGGTAGCGGTTTTGAGTCCTCGGGGGTTTGTGCCCCAACATTTCCGGCTCAATCCCGGTTGCTGTCACCATTACCCTTTAGGATGGCAAATGTAGTGACTTGCGCTCCTTTAGTTAGCACCCAGGATGGATATCAAACAAGGCTTTGTCGGCACCGTAGGCAACACTCCCCTGATTCGGCTGAACAGTTTTAGCGAAGAAACGGGCTGCGAAATTCTCGGTAAGGCGGAGTTTCTGAATCCCGGTGGATCGGTGAAGGATCGGGCTGCACTCTACATCATCAAAGATGCCGAAGAACGGGGAGTACTGCATCCCGGTGGCACCGTGGTGGAAGGCACCGCCGGGAATACAGGTATCGGGCTGGCTCACATTTGCAACGCCAAGGGTTACAAGTGCCTGATCGTGATTCCCGATACTCAATCTCAAGAAAAAATGGACATGCTGCGTACTCTCGGAGCAGAAGTCCGTCCGGTGCCTGCAGTGCCTTATAAAAACCCCAATAACTATGTGAAAGTCTCGGCACGCATTGCGGAGGAGACCCCGAATGCAGTGTGGGCCAACCAGTTTGATAATTTGGCCAATCGCCGCGCCCATTATGAAACCACGGGTCCCGAAATTTGGACTCAGACCGACGGTAAGGTGGATGCCTGGGTGGCCGCGACGGGAACCGGGGGCACCTATGCGGGGACTGCCATGTTCTTCAAAGATCAAAATCCTGATATTCAGTGTGTGGTGGCAGATCCGATGGGCAGTGGGCTCTACAGTTACGTCAAAACGGGGGAAATCAGCTCATCAGGCAACTCGATCACCGAGGGCATTGGCAATGGCCGAGTCACCGCTAACATGCAGGGAGCTCCGGCGGATGATGCCATTCAAGTCACGGATCCTGAAGCGTTGAAAACGGTTTACCAATTGCTCTATAAAGACGGGCTCTTTATGGGCGGCTCGGTGGGCATCAACGTAGGGGCCGCTGTGAAACTGGCCAAAAAAATGGGGCCGGGACACACCATTGTCACGGTGTTGTGCGACAGTGGAGCCCGCTATCAGTCACGATTGTTTAGCCGCGATTGGCTTAAACAGAAAGACCTCTGGTCAGATGAGTTATTGCCTGCCAACTTTCAGGCTTGACGCTGGGCAAAGTTAGCGAGGTCAGCCGGGGCGATCGCCCCATGCTCGGTGACGATCGCCGTAATCAGGTCAGCGGGGGTGACATCAGCCAGGGGATTGTAGGTCGCCACGTCTTCGGGACAGGTGACCGTATCGCCCAGGCGGCAAACATCGGTACCTTGGCCCTGGGCAATGTCGAGGCCGTCCCCGGTCGCCAGTCCGAAGTCTACGGTCGATAACGGAGCCGCCACCAGGAAGGGCAAGTTGTGCGCTTTAGCGGCGATCGCGAGGGCATAGGTGCCAATTTTATTCACCGTGTCACCATTGACCGCGATGCGATCGGCTCCCACCACGACGGCATCTACCATGCCCCGTTTCATGCAGTGGGCAGCCATGCTGTCGGTGACAATCGTGACGGGAATTTGCTCTTGCACGCATTCCCACGCCGTGAGGCGGGAGCCCTGCAGCCAAGGCCGCGTTTCCCCGGCGATCACTTTTTCCAACCGCGACTCTTGCCAGGCGGTGCGAACGATGCCCAGGGAAGTGCCAAAGCCCGAAGTCGCTAACGCCCCGTGATTACAGTGGGTGTAGAGGGTCAGTTTGGCAGGCGTTTGCGGTAACGCGGCGAGGCCATGTTTGCCGATCGCGACACAGATTTCCCAGTCCTCTTGCTGAATTTTTTGGGCCTGTTTCAACAAGTTGGCTTTAAGCTCATCAACGCTGGCGCTGCTCTGCTGCACCTGCTTGACCAGATAATCGACTGACCAGAGCAGATTGGCCTTGTCGGGGCGGACGCTCTTGAGCTGTTCGGCGATCGCTTCTAACCGTTCGAGAAACGCTGTGCGGTCGTCGGTTTGAATGGTGGTGGCACCCAGATACAGCCCATAAGCCGCCGCCATGCCTAATGCTGGCCCACCGCGCACAATGCGGGAGGCGATCGCCGTCAAAATATCTTCACAACGGCTAATGGAAACGACCGAATATTCTTTGGGCAGCTTTCTTTGGTCAATCAGCAAGACATGATCTTCGTGCCACAGAACCGGGTACACATGCGTTTCTAATCGTTGAGCCATCAGGATTATCGATAAGGGGTGAATAGAGCCGATTGACTAGCGCCCATCCGATAGCTCAGCTAGGCAACTGTGAAGCCCCGAGTGATGGGAACTTGCTTTTGCAAAAGCATCCTGATTTTAATGGAAATATCTCACCGAACAAGCAGCGATCGCACCATTCTATGAACGGAGGTCGGTGCGAATTAACTCAGGCTGGTGCACCAAAGCAGACAAGATGCTTGCCCAACAAAACTTGGATTTGGTCCAAGTTTGAATTCTAAGAGTCCTCTGCGGCAACGTGGGCAGAGGCGATCGCTTAAGGCAGCAAACAGTGCACTTTGCCCGCGATTTGGCTGAGGGGAACCAGGCCAAACTGGCGACTATCGGTGCTTTCGTTGGCGTTATCGCCCTGCAAATAGCAGCGCCCATCGGACTCTACAAACAGAATCCGCTTAACGATGAGCAGGTTCGCTTGATGTGGATGCGGCACCACAACAATTTCGCCAGGCACAGGCAGAGCTCGGCGATAAGCTCTGGGATTAATCAACACTTCTTGGTGCGGCTGCAAGGTGGGAGTCATGGAATTGCCCTGGACGCGAAAGCGCCGATAGCGACGGAGCAGCCACAGGCAAATATCGGTGGTGGTGGCGTGGGGCAAAACGATTGAACGCATGGGCCAATCAGTGAACAAACAAATTAGGAGATTGCTGGAAAAGAATTTCCCACTCGTAGGGTGTCATGAGCACAGCGCAATGCACCGCAGCGGGTATTTTTTCTGGAGATCTGCTTAGACACCAAAAAGGCGGCCACGCTTGTGTGACCGCCTTTGAGCTCGATAAAACCAGCAGCAACCACTAGCTAGCGGTGTACCAAGTGATATCGCGGTTCTTGGTCGCCCAAAACATCTTGTGGACTTTCTCAACTGCGGCCATCAACTCTTGGGCATGCTGAGCGCTGACTTCAACCTTGCAGGCAGAGCAGAGCTTGGCGGCTTTCCAGAAGGTGTCGTGCAAGTCGGGGAACTGCTCTAGGTGCTGAGGCTTAAAGTAGTCAGTCCAGAGAATGAGCAGTTCATCTTTAGTGATTTGAGCTTGCTCTTCTTTGATCGCGACGTAGCGAGCAAAGGTGTTTTCGTAGGCGGGGTCGCCGGGCTTGGCTTCAAGATCCAACAGCTTTTTGGTCATCGAAACCACGGCTTCTGCCGCGATTCTAGCGGAGGAAGGATCATAAACGCCACAGGGGCCGTCACAGTGAGCGCTGACAGTCGCAGCGGGAAACTGATTTTGGTATTTGGAAATAATTTGCTTCAGCATAGTGCCTTGCGTCGTGATTGTGTTCAAAGGATGGGGCAAGCATGTTCGAGATGTCAATGTGTCTGTATGACTTTAGATGGATTAGGGCATCTGCCGCAGGTCTTCAAAGCCATCAACATTACTTGCATTTTCATCTGGTGTTTATTCTCCAATACTTTGGGGCAAGGTTGCAATGTATGAAGCGCAACATCTACCGTAGGTCAGACTCGAGGGCGTCAGCCCATGGTCGCAATGATGAAATGATCGAACCGGGGACACGTCAGAAGGGCACCGCATGAACCGCCAAACTGGATATGAGGGATGGATTTTAGGCTTGCTGGCGGGGGCGTTGGGGAGCTGTAGTTTGCTGCCCATCCTGAGTGATGGTGCGACGCTGTCTTCGGTCGACACCTCGGAATTGCCGCCCTGTGTGGCGGATGACTGCAATTGTGGCGACTTTCGCGATCGCACCCTGGCCCAGAAAGTGCTAGACGCCCTGCCTGATGACCCCTTTCAACTGGACAGCGATGGTAGTGGGGTGGCCTGTGAGACGTTGCCGCTGACAGGCGGGGCTGCCTACACCGCATCGAACGGTGCGGCGAATGGACATTTAGCTTTAGGAAATCCGACCAATGCCCAGGCGACCGATCGCACTAATTTCTTGCTGGCGCGATCGCCATATGCCCTCTCATATAACGGCGATCGCGGCACGGCAAATTGGGTCAGTTGGCAGTTGAATGCT
Source organism: Leptolyngbya iicbica LK (assembly GCF_004212215.1). Lineage (NCBI taxonomy): Bacteria > Bacillati > Cyanobacteriota > Cyanophyceae > Leptolyngbyales > Leptolyngbyaceae > Leptolyngbya > Leptolyngbya iicbica. Next base: position 86,888 of record NZ_QVFV01000001.1, on the reverse strand, counting down.
GATTGGCTTGGTGACACGGAGCGTCAAGATAACTTTCGGCAGGATGGGGGATTGCCTGCTGGCGTGTATCAGGTGACGCCCAACGATTATCGCAACACCGGCTATGACCGGGGCCACATCGTCCCCTCGGGCGATCGCACCCGCAGCGTCGCCGACAACAGCGCTACGTTTTTAATGACCAACATTTTGCCCCAGGCTCCGCAAAACAATCGCGGGGTGTGGCGCGAGCTCGAAGAGTACAGCCGCGACTGGGTATATCAGTTTGACGGAACGCTGTATATCTTGGCGGGTGGCTATGGGAATCAGGGCACCCTGGCGGCGGGGCGAGTCACGGTGCCGTCGCGTTTGTGGAAGATTATTGTGGCGATCGCGCCGGGGGAAACCATTGCCGACATTGATGTCGAAACGCCCATCATTGCGGTCGATATGCCGAACCGCGACACCGCGATCGAAGACTGGCGCGTTTATCAAACGACGGTAGATCGGATCGAACTTGCTACGGGCTACGATTTTTTGTCAGTGGTGACACTGGAGACTCAGGCCATTTTAGAGGCAACCCAGCTCGACACTGCATCAGGGATGCCGCAGCCCTAGCGACAGCTAGCCCCAGGGATGAGCATCGCACCAAATTGGCGGGGGCAGCAGGCACAGGACGATCCTATCAATTGAGCGGTTAGGAGCCTTCGAGCAGTTGTTTGTTTTGGCGTTTGGCGGCGCTGCGAATCGTTTGCAGCCGCAACAGCACAATACAAATCATCGCCCAGAGCAAGCCACTGACCAGTCCCGCCAAAATGTCGAAGGGCCACTGCATGCCTAGATAAAGTCGGCTAAAGGCGATCGCCACCACCAAGCAAGCTGCCCCCCCATAGAACCATCGGTTAAACCGGGGAAATGCCAGTGCAAGTAAGTACGCGATGACGCTGTACAGCACCGTGCCCTGGAGAAAATTGCGGCTAGCAATATTGGAGACCTGATCGTTCAAAACCGGCAATTGCATGCCCTGACGGGCCGCTTCGACAAAATAAAAGAGCTGTATATTAATCACCCATCCCCCGACGAAAGCCAGCAGCACCATAAAGGCTTGCCAATACCGCCGCTTGGTTAACAGCAGCGCCAGCACAATACAAAAGAGGGGAATCACGATACTGCCGCCGCCCAAACGGGAGAGCAACAGCATCAGTTGGTCCAGCCACGGCGTCGACCATTGCTGCACCGTATTCACCAGCTGCGTTTCATACGCCTCGGTTTGCGCGGGCAGTAATTCGGTCGTGATTTTCTGCGCTAGCCAAAAAATGAGGGGCAGACCAATGAGTCCGGTCACGCCGATCGCCGCAATCAACGTCGAGACACTGGGAAAGACCTTGTTCACCCAAAACCCCGCCACTTTTTCTACGGCATTGGGGCGGCGCTTCGCGGGGGCCACGACGGTCAACGCCGCAGGCAAACAAGTGACTTCCAGCGGGGTATCGCCCACCATCTCACCATCCACCACAATTTGCTCGGGGGAGGCGGTCTGAAGGGTTAGCTGTTCAGCTCGGAAGTGATACAGATTGGGCAGTTCGGCTTTGGTTTTAACCAACGCCGAACCATAGAGATTGATCAGGTCACGGGCTGCCCGCAGCTTACTGTTGATTTTGGGTTGCTGAACGTTTTGCTTCGTGATGATGGTGATATCTAGCAGCCCATCATCAAAGACGACTTCGCCCACCCCTTGGGCTAATACGGAGGTCGGCGGTGCCGCATTCGCTATGGTGACGGCAAAGGCTGGAAAGGTGTGGAGCTGACCGTCGATTTCGAGTTCAGCCGTAAAGAGTTCCTGCTGGCCCAGCTGTTCCCAACCGGCAATGAGATATGCCAGCACGCCCCACTGATTTTTGAGTTCGCGGGTAGCGCGGCCCACCATGCCTGCTTCTAACCCCACGCCCGCTAACAAAGTCATCAGCTGCTCGTTGCAATAGGCGGCGTCAAGGCGGCGCGTGGTGCCCGCGACGATGAGCTTGCAGGCTCCGGCCACCGTGGTGGGAATGCCCATCGCCACCGACAAGGCGTTGGCCGTGCCGCGCGGAATCACCCCGAGGGGAATGCCCGTGCCCAGCATTTGACTCGCCACGAGGGACACGGTGCCGTCGCCACCAGATGCAATGATCAGATCGGGCTGCGCGGCGATCGCCTCCTGGGCCAGTTGGTCGGCATCCACCTCGCGACTGGTGAAATGGATATGGAGGTGCATCCAGGGGGACAGCGCTTGGCGAATTTGCAGCAGGTCTTGGGTCGAATCGCGCTGCCCTGCCACCGGGTTGAAAATCAAATGGGCTACCCGCGTCTGCATGAATGAGTTGATGATGGGGTGCGCCGTCGCCGCATTTAGCGCCAAGGGAATGTTGTGGTCACTGCATAGGCGCGATAGTGTCGCGACGTCGGGAAAGTTGGGCGGCCCTGTTTCGGCGGCGAGCAAATACACCACTGCCAGCATATTGTTGGTGGCGATCGCCGTCTCGAGCTCAGCGGGTTGCCAGGTATCGATCGGGAGCTTGCTCTGCTGATGTAGCGTAGCCGCTAAGTCGGGGAATGAAACGAGATGATAACGCGCCAAAATGTCGGCGTGTTGGCTGAGCAGGTCGGTCAAGGCTGCGAGTTGTGACGCTGGCGCTAGCAGCAACACTGTGGCCAGCGATTTGTCTGGTGTTGACGTGCTTTCAACTATCCCGGCTTGCTGACTCATCTTGTACGCTCCCGATATCGCCTGACCAAAGGATTAACCGCTTCAGAACTATACCCTCAAATCTTGGCTGGGATAATCACCCGATATCATTTGATATCAACCGATTATGTCCCCGTCCCTAACGGCGAGCGATCGCCCCCACCTACTCGGGTTTTCCGTCTGCCAGTAAGATAATGAAGCTGTTTTTTGGGGGCGATCGCATGGTGGAGCGTCAAGCCAAGTTATACGAAGGCAAGGCCAAAATTGTGTACGCGACGGCTGACCCGAATATTGTGATCAGCTATTTCAAAGACGATGCCACCGCGTTCAATGCCCAAAAACGGGGACAAATTGCCGACAAAGGGGTCGTCAACTGCAAAGTCGCGACTCATTTGTTTCAGCTTTTAGAATCCCAAGGGGTCAAGACCCACTGGCTCGAAACCCCCAGCGATCGCGAAATGGTCGTCCGCGCGGTCAACATCATTCCCCTTGAAGTGGTGGTGCGCAATCTTGCCGCTGGCAGCCTGTGCAAGCAGACGGGCCTGGCTCTGGGAACGCCCCTGACGCCGCCGCTCGTGGAGTTTTACTACAAAAATGATGATTTGGGCGACCCGCTCCTGACCCGCGATCGCATCCGCGCCATGAATCTGGCCGATGAGGCACAAATTCACGAGTTGACTCGTCTAGCGGGAGAAATCAATACGCTGTTGCAGACCTTCTTCCAGCGCTGCCAGATTACCCTGGTCGATTTCAAGTTGGAATTCGGTCTGGATCAGACGGGGCAAATTCTTCTGGCCGACGAAATCAGCCCCGACACCTGCCGACTCTGGGACCAAGCCAAGAGCGACCAAGCCGAGCGGGTGCTCGACAAGGACCGCTTTCGTCAAGACCTGGGTAACGTCGCCGAGGCTTACCAAGAGGTGCTCAAGCGGATTCTGGCGCAGGTCAACTTAAAGTAAGTTCACCCAATGCGGTAGAATCTTTCCGTTTAAGACAAAAGCCCAGAAGAATTGCCGAAACCCTAGCCGTTTCGGCCTGTCTGATGCCCTTTGATGTTCTTCTACTCACTAGAGCTGTTGCCAGCATGCGCCAAACCCATAGCCTCGTCGCCCTCTTAACCCTGTCTGCCACCTTGGGACTTGCGTCTCAAGCGCGGGGGGAGACATTGTCAACGAGTGCCAAATCGCCCCATTCGCCTAGCATCAGCATCGCCGAGTTAACGGCTGCCGCCGACGCCAATCGAGCCCCCTTTGCCACCGACACCCTGCGGCTCGATGGCGGCATTGCCACGTTGGAACAAACCGCTGAAGAGCCCAACGCCGCTGCTGTTGAGACCCCTGAGACCGACACAGAGGCCAAAGATTCGCGATTGGTGCGGCGCGAGTTGAGCAACCAGACGGCCCTGGTGGAAGTGCATCAGCTCGGCACTGAGGCGCTGACCGCCGATGTGGAGTCAGCCGAAACCGCGGCAACGGCCCGCTCTGCCGCCCTGGAAATTGGTCAGGCGACCGATACTGATGACGAAGCTCCAGCGGCGGGCGACACTGAACCCTTGCCAGAGCCCACATCAGATGAAGACGAAGATGCCACCGCAACTGACGAAGAGTCGTCTGGCGAAACCCAGGTTTTGGTCGCAGAAGTCGCAGTCACCGACCCCGATGGTGCAGACATCGAACCCGACTTAGAAGACACCGTTTACAACGCAATTGATACCCGGCCAGGACAAACGACGACGCGATCGCAAATTCAAGAAGATATCAATAACATCTTCGCCACCGGCTTTTTCTCTAATGTGCGGGCTGTGCCTACGGATACGCCGTTGGGGGTGCGGGTGACTTATGTCGTCTCCCCTAACCCCGTCTTAACTCAAGTGACAGTCGAAGGCGGTGACGTCATTCCTGACGAAGTGATCGACGACATTTTTTCGCCGCAATATGGCGAAATCATCAACCTACTGGAATTTCAAGACGGCATCCTAGAGCTGAATAACTGGTATCAAGACAACGGCTACGTGCTGGCGCAGGTCATTGCCGCGCCCGAGGTGGGAGAAGACGGCGTGGTCACCTTGCAGGTCGCCGAAGGGGTGATTGAGGATATTAATGTCCAGTTCCTCACCGAAGATGGCCTGGCCGAAGATGATGAGGGGAATCCCATCAACGGCAAAACTCACGACTACATCATCCTGCGAGAGTTTGAAACGGAAGCTGGCGATGTGTTCCAGCAGAGTCAAATTCAGGCTGATTTACAGCGGGTGTTTGGCTTGGGCATTTTTGATGACGTGACGATTGAGCTGAATCCGGGGCAGAAAGATCCCCGCGAGGTTGATGTCACGGTGAACGTGATTGAGCGCAATACGGGTTCCGTTGCGGCCGGGATTGGCTTTAACTTCACTGGCGATCTGTTCGGGACCCTGAGCTATCGCCAAGACAACTTCGGCGGCAATAACCAGAAGTTCTCTGCGGAAGCTCAGCTCAGCTTCCGCGACATCTTATTTGATGTCAGCTTTACCGATCCGTGGATTGCCGGTGACCCCTATCGCACCTCTTACACCCTCAATGGCTTTGGCCGTCGATCCATCTCGCTAGTGTTTGACGGCGGCGATAATCAAATTGATTTGGCGAATGGCGATCGCGTGCGGGTTAATCGCTTTGGCTCTGGCGTTACCTTCCGGCGACCCCTCGACAATGGCTGGAGTGCTTCCCTCGGCACCCTCTATCAGCGGGTCCGCACCACCGATGGCGATGGGGAAATCGTGACGCGAGACGTGGGCCCTGACCAGATTCCTGGCACTGCTGACGACAACCAGTTGACTTTGAGTGATACCGGGGCGGATGACCTCTGGACAGTGCAATTTAGCGTAGTGCAAGACCAGCGCAACAATAGTCTGACCCCCACCAGCGGGTCCGTGTTGCGGCTCGGGACCGAGCAGTCCATTCCCCTCGGCAGCGGCAATATTTTCTTCAATCGGGTGCGAGCTAGCTACAGCTACTACTTCCCCGTCTCTTTCTTCAACTTTAGTGAAGGACCGCAGGCTCTGGCCGTCAACGTTCAGGGTGGCAGCATCATCGGCGACTTCCCCCCTTACGAAGCCTTTTCTATCGGGGGCACTAACTCGGTGCGCGGCTACGACGAAGGCGAACTTGGCACAGGCCAGAGTTATCTGCAAGCTTCGCTGGAATATCGTTTCCCGCTGTTCTCGTTTATCGGCGGGGCGCTCTTCTTAGATGCGGGTACTGACCTGGGAACTGGAAGTGAGGTGATTGGTTCGCCCGGGCCGGACCGGGGTAAGCCGGGTAGTGGCTTTGGTTACGGGGCCGGCGTTCGAGTGCAGACTCCCCTCGGCCCCATTCGGGTTGACTATGGCTTTAGCGACGAGGGTGATGGACGGCTACACTTTGGTATCGGCGAGCGGTTTTAACCCATGACCCAGTCCCCGTCACCCACAGATACGGCGACTGCGAGCCCAGTGACGGCTACTCGCAGTCAGCAGACCCTGTCCAAACCGGTGATGCAGTCCGGTATTGGGCTCCACTCGGGCGTCGAAGTCCAGGTTCACATTACCCCCGCGCCGCCGCATACGGGGCGGGTGTTTCGGCGCAGCGACTTGCCGGAGTACCCAGAGATTCCTGCTCGGGTTGAGGCGGTTGGGCAAACCCTGTTGTCGACTGAGTTGGGGAGCGGTGCCGCTACCGTCCGCACGGTTGAGCACTTGTTGGCCGCCCTCGTGAGCTTGGGCGTGGATAATGCTTACATTGAGGTCACGGGGCCAGAGATGCCCTTGCTCGATGGCTCAGCTCAGCTCTGGGTGGCGGCGATCGCGGCGGCTGGCCTGCAAATCCAGGCAGCGGAACGAACTGCAATTATCGTGACCGAACCTATTTGGGTCCGCGATCAAGACGCCTTTGTCGTAGCCATGCCAGCGGCTGAAACCCGACTTACCTACGGCATTGATTTTGAGGTGGAGCCGATTGGTAATCAGTGGCATAGCTGGACGCCGACGGCGGGCACTTTTGCTACCGAGATCGCCCCGGCTCGTACCTTTGGCCTGGCTCATCAAATTGAGTATTTGCGATCGCAGGGCTTAATTAAAGGCGGCAGCTTAGAGAATGCTCTGGTGTGCGATCGCGATCGGTGGGTGAATCCGCCCCTGCGATTTGAGAATGAACCTGTGCGTCATAAACTCTTAGATTTGCTGGGTGACTTGAGTCTGTTGGGCACTTTGCCGCAGGCCCACATCATGGCCTATAAGGCCAGCCATCATCTACATGTGCAGCTCGCGAAAGCGATCGCAACTGCCCACAGCATCTAGCAAGGATGCACCTCAAGTGGGAGAATAGTGAAGATTTTGTAAAAGTAGACATCCTTGGCTGATGCAGCCAGTTGTGAAGGAACCCATGACAACCGTGGTCAGCACCAACCCAAACTCCAGTACCGCTCCGGCAGCTGCGATCGCCGCTGGAGAAGATGCCCTGGTCAAAACGACCTACTCCGTCGAAGAGATTCAAAAGTTACTGCCCCATCGCTATCCCTTCGCGTTGGTTGATCGCATCATCGACTACGTTCCCGGCGAAAAAGCGACGGGCATTAAAAATGTCACTTTTAACGAACCGCAATTTCAAGGGCATTTTCCGGGGCGGCCCATCATGCCCGGAGTCTTGATTGTCGAAGCCATGGCCCAAGTCGGCGGCATCGTGTTGACCCAGATGCCCGGCGTCGATGGCTTATGCATGTTTGCGGGCATTGATAAAGTCCGGTTTCGTCGACCCGTCGTCCCGGGTGATCAACTCGTCATGACTGTCACACTATTGGCCATCAAACGGCAGCGATTTGGCAAAATGCAAGCGCGGGCCGAAGTTGATGGACAACTCGTGTGCGAGGGCGAACTGATGTTTTCTGTAGTTGATTAATCTTGCCCTCAATTTTGCATGATGACTGTGCATCTTACTGATACTCGGGGTTCCGGAGGCATGTCCTTGACTACGCTTATCCATCCAACAGCGGTGATTCACGCGGGGGCAACCCTTCATCCAACGGTCAAAGTTGGGCCATACGCTGTGATTGGAGAGAAGGTCACCATTGGCCCCGGCACTGAAATTGGGGCGCATGTGGTGATTGACGGCCACACCGAAATTGGGGCTAATAACCAAATTTTCCCCGGCGCAGTCATCGGTATCGAACCCCAAGATTTGAAATATGACGGCTCAGTGAGTCTGGTCAAAATTGGCGACAATAACCGCATTCGCGAATATGTCACCATCAACCGGGCCACCCATGCCGGAGAGGCGACCGTCGTCGGCAATGACAATTTGTTGATGGCTTACGTCCATGTCGCCCACAACTGTATCCTGGCGGACCAGATCATCATCGCCAACGCGGTCTCCCTCGCTGGCCATGTCGAAATTGAGTCCAACGCGGTGATTGGCGGGGTATTAGGCATTCATCAGTTCGTGCACATTGGGCGATACGCTATGTTGGGCGGCATGAGTCGCATTGATCGCGATGTGCCCCCCTACATGGTGGTGGAAGGTAACCCCTGCCGAGTCCGGGGGCTGAATGCGATCGGGCTCAAGCGGGCGGGCATTACCGGCCTGGAAGGAGGGCGCTATTATCGCGAACTCAAAGAGGCGTATCGGCTGCTCTATCGGTCTGACCTGCCGCTGCAAACGGCCCTGTCACAGCTCGAAACTTCAGCCCAGCAAAACGACTTTGTGCAACATTTGCAGCAGTTCTTGCTCACCTCTTCTAACGGGGCGGGGCGGCGGGGGCCAATGGTTGGCAGCAGTCGCACTAAAGCAACTCAGCGGGGAGAATGACGATTCCTTCTACCGCTGCTAGCGATCGCCCCACCTCCCTTCATCTTTTTATTAGCACTGGCGAAGTCTCGGGGGACTTACAGGGCAGCTACCTTGCTCAAGCGCTGCACCGCCAAGCCCAAGCTAAAAATATCACCCTCACTCTATCCGGCTTAGGGGGCGAGCGCATGGCCGCCGCCGGGACTCATTTAATTGGCAACACGACCCCTATTGGCGCGGTCGGCATCTTCGAGGCTTTACCATTCCTCATTCCATCCTTCAAGATGCAGCGCCGGGCGCAGACATTTTTTCGTCAAACCCCGATTGATTTGACGATTTTTATTGACTACATGGGGCCAAACCTGGCCTTGGGGAAGTTTCTCCATCGTCAGTTTCCTGAGGTACCTACGGCCTACTACATTGCCCCACAGCAGTGGGTTTGGGCCTTTAGTGACAAAGACACCCAATGGCTGACGCGGATTTCTGATCAAATGGTCGCCGTATTTCCGGAAGAAGCGACTTATTACCGCCGCTTTGGGGCTGAGGTGCAGTACTTTGGCCATCCTTTGGTCGATCAATTTCCGCAACCGCCGAGTCGAACTCAGGCTCGTCAGCAGCTGGGATTGACCGATACGGAGACGGTGATTGCGCTGTTGCCCGCATCCCGGCAACAAGAAGTGGCGCGCGTTTTGCCGGTGGTGATCGCCGCGGCGGTGAAGGTACAAGCCGCGTTGCCGCAGGCTAAATTTTTGGTACCCATTTCGATGGAGAAGTTGCGTCCGGCGATCGCCACTGCTGTTGCCCAAGCCCAGCTCAACGCCGAACTGATTGATGGGGGGAGTGCTCACGCGATCGCTGCCGCTGATCTCGTGATTAATAAGTCCGGCACCGTCAACCTTGAAGTTGCGTTGATGGATATTCCGCAAATTGTGGTTTACCGCTTGAATCCGGTGACGGCTCGCCTCGGCTACTATTTGCTCAAAGTCGATATCCCGTTTATTTCCCCGGTGAATCTGTTTGTCAATCAATCTGTGGTACCGGAGTTCATCCAATGGGAAGCGACCCCAGCGGCGATCGCCGAAGCCAGCCTCAAACTTTTGCAGGACGAAACCGCTCGGGCTCAAGTCCAATCGGGCTATGCTGACATGCGCTCAAAAATGGGTGAACTGGGGGTCTGCGATCGCGTCGCAGCTCACTTGCTAGAGTTTGCGATCGCCCGCAAACAAGCAGCGGCGCTTCCCAGCCCAAGGGATCACTAGGGCTACGGTGCCTCAACCTCAATTTCAGTCACATCGGTCGGGGCCAGCGGCTCAGTGGCGGTGGATGGTGACAATGCAGGCGCAAAGTTCACCTCATCCTGCCAAATTTCCAGCGTGATGCCGACGGACTGATCTAGAGCGACAACGCTGTTCAGAAATTCGATTTCAGCACGGAGTTCCTGATTTTGGGCTTCGACCAAGTTTTCTTCTTGAGAGATGACTTGAAATAAATTGCCGCCGGGACGTCCCCGCTCAAACAGTTCGCGGGTGGCGTTTAACTGTAAACGAGCATTTTCAGTGGCCCGACGGGCGGCGTCTACTCGCACCAGGTTGGTTTGCACCGTGTTGAGTCGATTCGTAATTTCATTCCGGATGGCGATGCGCTGTTGCGCAAGGCGATTGGCTTGTTGGGCGCGCTCGACTTCGCGGCGTACCTGGGCGGTTTCTAACGCCGGATCATCAAAGGTGCGGCGAGCCACCAGCCCGACTGTCGTGGTCGAAAGATCGCCCAGATCGGCATCTCCCTCAAGATTCAATTGCCAGCGCAAGTCATCCGCCGCCACCGCCAAGTTGAGTTCGGCCACATCCTGCGCCAGCAGCGTTTGGCGATAGTCGGGGCGCTGTTGATAGGCGATCGCCACCAGGGTTTCGACGTCATAGGGCTCCACCCGCGCGACCGCTGCTTGAAAGAGATCGCGAACGGTATCCGCCGCCGCAACAAACAAGACCGCTTGATCGGTCCCCAACTGATCTAACAAAGCCGTGTTGGCGGCCTCTAGTCCCGTCTGCGCTACTAACAAATCCCGCTCGGCATTTGCCACTGACCGCCGGGTGTCAGCCAGTTCCACTGCTGCCCGGCGACCCGCTTCGACCAAGGCCGTCAAAATTTCGAGTTGCTGCTGGCGACGGGCCAACGCTTGGGCCTGAATCGCTACCGCTTCCTGCGCCTGAATCAGACTGGTGTATTGGGTTACGGTGGTGCTCACGGTCTCGATCAACGTTTGCTGCAACCCCAACCCGTTTTGCGATTCTTGCAATCGAGCAATTTCGACCGGGGCTTCGTTGATGGCCGTGCCCGCCCCGCGTAACAGGGGTTGAGTGAGTCGTAAGCCGATGGGGGTATCGCCCAAAGCATCGAGGGTGAGGCCAATTTGCGTGCCCTGCCGAGTGGTGACTTCGCCCAGCACACCTGCACTTTGAGTCAGGGTGGCGCGATCGCCAATCTCGGTCGAACTACCGCCAATGCTGCCGCGCAGATTCCGCTCCAGCGTGACATCGTCCTCAAAGGTTTGGGTGACGCCGAGGCCCACCGCCGGGGTAAAGCGCGGATCGAATCGTGATTCGGCCTCGACCAGTTGTTGCTGCTCAATCAGTCGCTGCAATTGCCGATCGCGCAAATCCCGATTGCCCACCACCACCAATTGAATTAAATCGGTGAGATTCAACGCCACCTGGGGGCGATCTCCCGCACTCCCTGACGACTCGCTCTCTAGCATTGGGAGCTGATCCACCGGAGGGGGATCGTTGCTGGCCTCCATTGCTGGCAACGTGGATGTAGGCTGAAGCGGGGAATTCGCTGCAGCAGGGATTGGCGCGATCGCCCCCAGTAGTACCAGACTGCCCGCTAGACTTCCTACGAGTTGAGGACGAAACACCATGACTACTCTCCTCGCAGGGCTTGGACAACATCGATTTGCGTAATGCGCAGGGCCGGAAAAAAGCTCGCCCCCACCCCCACGGCAAAAGCCGCCCCCATGGAGATGGCTGCGTCTTGCACGCGAAACGTATAGGGGGCTTCAAACACTTGGGTCGTGGCGACTTTAGTTAAGCCGTGGATGGAGGCGATCGCCGCTGTGCCCCCAATCAAACTCAGCAACGCGGCTTCGGCGATGAACTGCATCATCACTTCCCAATCGGTCGCCCCAATGGCGCGGCGTAGGCCAATCTCCCGCGTGCGCTCCATGACGGCGGCGATCGTGATGTTGGCAATCCCCACCCCACCAATCACCAGCGCCAGTAGTCCCACCACTTTCAAAATCCGGGTGCTCGTGCGCTGCTGCTGCTCTTCGCGATACAGGTCTTCCGCATTGCCAAATACCTGCACAGTAAAGCCCGGATACCGCTGTTCTAAAAATGTCCGCACACCCTCTTCCACCGTCTCATAATCGTCGAGTTCGGCAAGGGCGATTTGGGTGCGACCCCAGGTTGAGCGTCCTGCGATCGCATCGGCATAATTTTGCGTCAGCCAAACCAATCCCGTCGGTTCTTGGTCGGCCCGCCACTGCTTGGTCTCCACCACCCCGACGACCGTCAGCCGCACGGTGTCTAAAAATAACCCCTGGCCCACTGGCGAGCTGTCAGGAAAGAGCTGCTCTGCCAGCACCGAATCAATCACTGCAACAGGATAATATTCGTCGAAATCGGCTTGCTGAAAAAAACGTCCAGCCGTGATTTGCCTGCCCGTGATTTGTTGAAAGTTGAGCGAGACCCCTTCAATGTCCGCCTCATTAGACACCTGCCCTTGATGACGCACCTGGTCAACGTTAAACACCCGCGTCGTACGACTCACCCCCGCGATGCCGGGGACAGTTTGTTCCATCGCTACAAAATCTTCCTCCCCCAGTTCTGGCGTGGGCTTCGTCCAGGTGGGGTCGTACATCCAGGTAAAGACGAACGGGTTATCGCGCTGGTCGAGCTTTTGCTGGATTTGGGCTGACGTGATCGCCTCAATATTTAACGTGGCATTAACCGCCGCCACGCCCATAAAAATGCCCAGGGTGGTAAGTCCAGAACGCACCCAGTTGCCGCCCAAGTCGCGGAAAGTGGTCAAGATTAGATCTGTGGGGGAAAGGGCCATGGCTACATTGCCCCTCCGGCTCTGCCATCACTTGGAGGGACTCCTGGTGAATCCTCGGCCTCCGTGTTTAACGGTTGCCCCGGCGACAACGTCACCTCAGGAGGAATCGAGACGACAATCTCATCGCCTTCCTGCAGTCCCGAGGTGATCTCCACCGCTTCTAAGGTCTCTAAGCCAATGGTCACTTCGCGCTGCTGGGCCAGATTAGCCGCATCCCGCACCCAGACATAGGGCGACTCGCCATCTCGTTGCACCGCCGTGACGGGCACGACGAGGGCATTTTGCCGCTGCTCCAAAACGATATCGACGCTGACGGCACTGCCGGGAATCAACGAACCACTGGGCTGATTCAATGTGGCCTCAGCCTCCACTGTGGACTGCTCCGCGTTGGTATCCTCGGTCACCGCTTGGGGCGAAACCCGCACAATGCGCCCTTCAAACACCTCGGGATTAGGGCCAATCACACTTACTCTGACGGGCATCCCCAGGGCCACTTTCGCCGCATTCAAAGTGGTCAGCTCTAGACGAATGCTCTCTTGGGTGGGGTCGCCAATACTGAGCAAGCGCCCTTCACGCTCGACCCCATCCCCCGGATTTACATCCACCTTGAGCACGATCGCCGCCATTGGTGACACGATCCGATTATCTTCGAGCTCTAGCTGCAGGCTGGCGAGGGTGAGCTGATCTTGCTGCACGAGAAACTCGGCTTTGGTGAGTTCCACCTCGGCATCCCGCAGCGCCGATCGCGCATCCTCTAAAGCTCGCTGGTCATCGCGAAAGGCATCTTCGGAGATGTAGCCCTGCGCCAGCAAGTCGGTCGAATCGGCCAGTCGGGTTTCGGCATCCACCACCCGCGATCGCCGCTCGGCCACTACCTCTTGCTTCCGCTGCAGGTCGAGCTGATTAATGCGGGCCTGCACTGCGCGATCGGCTAATCGTTGCTCTGTTTCGCGATCGCGCAGTTCCAATAAAACTTGACCCTGGGCAACCCGCTGCCGTTCTTCTACCAACACGGCCTGTACGGTGACATCGCGCGGCGCTTTGAAGGTCTGCTGTCCCCCCAGTTCCACCACCCCGGCTTCGGTAATGACGACTTCTAAATCATCGCGGCTCACGGGTGCGGTGCTGACCATGACGGCCTCAGGCGACGACTGGCTAACCGCCCGATAGCCCCGCCAGCCGCCCATGCCAACAATCGCCACCAATCCCGATGCCAGCAGCCATTTGAAGCCAGCGGACCGTTTGGCCTTGGCCTCTGCCGCCCACAAATCTAAGTCATCCACATCCTCCACGAGGGGCTGAGGGGCTGGCGGGGCTGGCGAGGCGGTTGGCCTCTCCTCGGGGAGGGGGGATTCCACCATGTTGTCCTGATTGGGGGGCACACCTGAATCGTCCACCATAAGTCTGGGTCGTTGAGTTTCCTTCGTCAATCGTTCATGGCCGGGGCCGCCACGGTCAATCATCACGCTGCCGCCATCGGGGGTTAAACCTCTTGGGGCGACAGATGATCATTCACGATGTGGCCATCACTGACCTGAATAATGCGCTTACTGTAGCAAGCTACCTCATGGGAATGAGTCACCATGATGATGGTCATGCCGCTGGCGTGCAGTTCATTCAAAATCGTCATGACGGTCTCGGCAGACTGGGTATCCAGGGCACCAGTGGGTTCATCGGCCAGCAGCAGCAGGGGACGATTGACAATGGCCCGGGCGATCGCGACGCGCTGCTGCTGCCCGCCTGACAATTGGCTGGGTCGCTTGTCGAGCCGATGGCCCAAACCCATCCGTTGCAGCGCCGCCATGGCTAAACGCTGCCGTTGTCGTCGGCCCACCCCCGCATACATCAACGGCAACGTGACATTTTCCAGCGCGGTCAAATTATTCAACAGTTCGTAGCGTTGAAACACGAACCCAATCTGGCGGTTGCGCAGCCGGGCCAACCGATTTTTACTCAGGTGCGCCACGTTGACGCCATCCAGCTCATAACGACCGCGACTCGGACGATCCAAGCAGCCAATAATATTCATCAGAGTGGTCTTACCGGAGCCCGACTCGCCCATAATGGCGCAATATTCGCCCCGGTGGATGGTGAGGCTAATGCGATCGCACGCTTTGATCATCGCCTCGCCTGTGCCGTAGATGCGTGAAATCTGCTGTAGCAGCACAACGGGTTTGAGCGGCGTCATTAGCCCCGATTGATTCGGGGTCGTCCCTGGTGCGGATAAGGTCATGGCAATCAGCTGGGAGTCGCCCTGATTTTAGCTTGCTCATCTGCGAAATTGATTTTAAGAACTTGTGCCCCAGTCACGGACTATTCTTCCGCCCGTGCGGCGTGATGTAAGGCGATCGCTGACATGGCCGCCACCGTCGTCCGAAACTGTCCCGTCTCGTCTACGCGAATGACGCGATCGCAGTCGCCAGTCGCGCTAATTTCTGCGCTCATCAACTCGCAATAATCACCCGCCGGCAGTTGCGTTTGAAAGGTGTGGGTTAGCGTCGTTGATGCGCGATTGATCACCACAAAACCGCGATCGCCGCGGCCAAAGGCGATTTGGTTGCCGCCGTGGCTCCACCAGTCTGTGACCATCGGCTGGGCCTGCGTCGCCGCGCGAAAATCCACCATCGCTGTCATGGCGGGTTGACGGTGTTCACAGACCCATTCGCCGCCACAGCCGAGGCGATCGGGCGGATAGACCGTACGGGTGCGCCCCGTTGCTGTTGCAGGTGGGCCTTGCTCTGACGTTTCAAAGGCATAGCTCGACATGATGCGGGGCTGACCATAGGGATACGCCAGCATAAACACCATTGACAGGGTATGCAGATCGCCATCTTGATACGTCACGTAGTCACCGCCGCCGCCGTGGCCGCGCTGCTTGTCGTGATTATCGATAAACACCACTGCCTGCTGACTGGGGACTAAATCAGCGCTGGATAGAACGGTGTGCAAATCGGCAGGGCTGCGATCGCCCACGTTCAAAAACGCCTCTCCCACCAATCGACCATATTCAAAATCCACTACGGCACCAGACTCGTAGTAGTCGTGCTTTTTGATCGCCTCCGTGCCAGGGTCAATGACTTCTTGATAAATGAACGGGGCCGGCTCGACGCGATCGCGCACCAACTGCAAAATGGCTGCCAGTTCGTCACTGCGGATATGCTTGGCCGCATCAATCCGAAATCCGGCAATGCCCAGACTCGCCAGATCCACCAAATAATCTGCTAGCTGCGTCTGCACCTGCGGTAACGCGGTGTTTAAGTCAGGCAGCCCAACTAACTCACACTGCGTTACGTTATCAGCGTCTTGATAATCGCTAATCGGCTGCTGACAGCGATTAAAATCTTCAGAACTGTACAGTCCCGGATAATCATATCGGCGAAAAGTCGTCCCGGCTGAACCCGGCTCTGTATCCATCGCCGCCATGTGATTGATCACCGCATCGGCATAAATATCGACCCCGACGGCTTGGCAGCGCTGCACCATGTCGGCCAGTTGGGCGCGATCGCCACTGCGACTAATCAGTTGATAGCTCACGGGCTGATACCGCTGCCACCACGGAAACCCTAGCTCCGGCACGATGACATGCTCTTGCGGTGGCGAAATCTGCACGGCGTGATAGCCGCGTGGACCTAAGACCTGCTCGCATTCCTGCGCGATATCTGGCCAAGTCCACTCAAACAGATGCACGATGACGCCCGCCTCTGGCGGGGACACTTCTTGGGGGCTCGCCTCATGCAATGACTCAGCTTCGGCGGCCCAACGACAACCGCCAAGCAAGAGTGCTGCTGTCAATAACCAGAGCCGCCAACCGCTCGCTCGAATACCCATGTCATCGCCCCAGATGCCTGATAAAGCCAGCATTCTCACGCACTAGCAGCGGCCAATCGTCCTGCTGCCAGTGGATGAATAACCGAGAGAATCGCTTTGACCTAGTCCGCACCCAGGGAAATCATACCCTGCCGATCTGATATCCAGTGATTGACCGAACTCGCCCGCCCAAGGCATGGGTTGAACAAATCGATGCTAAACCCGATGGAGCTTAAGAATTGAGCGATCGCGGCTGGGGGCGAAAGTTCAGAAAGGGGCTCATCAGCAACATGCCGGGGAAAAAGACAAACATCAACCCGTACAGCACAAACCGCTCGACCGAGCCGACCTTATGCCACTTGGCCTTGAGGTAAAACAGAATCGCTGCCGGAATCACCAGCAAGTATGCGATCGCCAAACCACCATATAGCCCAAGACTGATCAAGGTATCTAAAGAGAGGGGCAACGTTTCCAACATGCAATTCTCCAGTAAATGGCTGGGCCGAGACGCGACACGGACCTCACCGCCAACATGACATAACTTCCGTAAATATATTCTAAGGGCAAGACGATTCTTCGTAGAAAGATGATCGATAGTGGAGTTTCATCTGTAATATAGATATTCCTGAGGGTTCGACTCTTAGGAACAGACGGGGGCGTGGCGGAATGGTAGACGCTACGGACTTAGAAAACTGAGCCTCAGTGGAGAAATCTGTTGAGTGGAAGCTCTCAAACTCAGGGAAACCTAAATCCTCTCTTGGCCCGCGCAGTTGCGCTCAGTGCCGCTGAGGACAAGGCAATCCTGAGCCAAGCCAACTCAAACCATCTGCCAGACAGACCGAGTTGGAAGGTGCAGAGGCCCGACGGGAGCTACCCTAACGCTAGCGGCGAGGGTAAAGGGAGGGTCCAATTCTCAAAGCCAAGGGCAGTCCTGTGCGACCCCTTTGGCAGCAGCGAAAGCTGCGGGAGGATGAAAATCCGTTGACCGTTAAGGTCGTGAGGGTTCAAGTCCCTCCGCCCCCATACCTCAAGACTTATTGAGTTTCGCGTGAGCGGGCAATCGATTTGTCCGCCGTTACGGGTGCTAATACAATGCATCCATCAGGTTTGACATCTACAGTTCGCATTTCACAACTCATGTTCATCCACCGTCTTGATTGATTGACGGTGTCTGACCAGTCTCTGTTTATGGGCATTGGTCAGATGCTTAATGGTGGAAGCAGTGAGTTGACTCCGTGTTTTATCCGTGCTGCCGCGCCCGATCCCTGATGATGCTTTGTCAAGGTTGTGCGAGGGGTGGTGGGCTGAGCAAAGAGCTGCCTGCTGCCCAACTAAATGGTCGTAGGGGACGCGATCGCGATTCGCGATGTGCCCACTGGGCAGGCATTTGACAGCCGTGGGGATGTGTTTGAGTGACCCATCATCGATCACCGAAACCTTACTTTATTCATCTGGTTGGGATCTGAATCAGCCCGTTTTTCTAAATTTGTTGGTACTTTAAACGGATTCGTGGTCATCGACGTTGAAGATATGGATACACGGTGTCATCGTTGGTTTTACTGAGTTAAACCAGCTTTATCCCTAATCCAGATGCAAATGACATTGCACGGCCTACGTATTGGGAGCAACAATCGGCACATTCTTGATTGGCGATGGACACTTTAACAGCAGGATGTCCTGGGTAGATGAAGATTGATATGACGAGGGTTGATACTTTTGTGGTGGATCGCAGTCAACAATCAGGGTCGCAACGCTACCAACGGTCCCAGATCAGCGTTCAAGAAGCTCAAGAAACGATCTTTAGCTTCTTGCTTAACATTGTCAAAACCTGGGAAACTGAAGATGTTTTAGCTCAGTTCAAACAATTATTTTTTGAGCATGGCGAGACCGCCAGCACCGAGGTTTCTTCAGGCATTTACGCCTTACTGTTCAACAATGACGAGCAAGAATTTCGCAATACGCTGAAGCGATCTTGCTACATTCTGATCAATAACTGGGAAGTTGCCCGTCAGTATCAGGCAATCCAAGATTTGGTCGATCTTTTTAATGAACCAACGCTCAATAAGTATACGGTTTCCCCCAGTCTAAAACGGCTCAGGACTTGGGTTGCGAATTTTGCCCGGAGCAGCGATTTTGAAGAACTGAAGTTATTTGCGGCTCGATTTACTGAGACCGCAACCCCATGGACTTCTCGATATACTTCTTATCTGCTCATTCAGCAATATATTAATACTGATAATCCTTTAGAACAGCGCGAAGCAGCGCGATCGCTATCGCGAAAACTGAAAGATCAGTACAAGATGGATTTGGCGATGTACACCGCCCATTCCCAGAATTTCACCAACTCAAATCAGAAGCGACTCAAGAATCCGACGGTGCTTGGTGATGGGGCGCTACGTCTGATTAAGGCGATCGTGGCGCGTAAGGGGCAGTACAGCTATAAAAGCTTAGCTAGCTTATTTTTAGAGCAAGTTCAAGACTTGAACTATGGCAGCTTTAAGAAAAGCCTGATTGAGTATTTAACCTACTCGGTGAAGCATCCTGACGTAGTCAAAACTTTAAAGCACAATCTGGGTCAAAAGCTGAGTCAGCTTTATGTAGAGCACGATCGCGACCCCATTGATCCGTCTCTCCGTTTGCGCACCTGTAACCGTGTCATTGATGCGCTCATGACGGAAGATCAGCGATCGCCCTCGCCTCTATTTACATTATTACTCTCACAAAGCAGCTCGATTTTGTTGGCGATTTTGCTGCTGAAGATCGTATTAGTTTCCAGAAGCTCTCATCATTATTTGGAAGCTCGAATTGCTGATTTGATTCGCTATTATGATCAGTTTCCCAGCGAGCAGTGCAATTGGGTGATCAATTTTTTAGAAGTCTTTCAAGTCGTCTTTGCTATCCATACGGACAATATCGAATACAATCTGATTTCGCCGGAACGTCAAAACACAGATAACTTCAATTACGAGAAGCGTACCTGGACGCTGGAAGAAATTGAAGCCTGTCGTATCTTTTCCCGCATTGTGTCAGCTAAAGAGGGTGAGGTGACCGAGTAAATCCAAGTGCACTCCAATCAATGTTGTTGATTTAGGTGCGTGGACAACAAGATGCTTGCCCACCAGTGATGACAAAATTCGTGCTTTAGTGCGGGCGCTTATGAGCCTGGCTAGAAACGCTGGACTACGGCAGGTCGCTGAGCCATTGCTGAGCCAGCTGCTTTTTGGCCAGTTGGCCCAGGGTTTGCATGGCCTGATCGAGTGAGTCTGACCAGGGCACAGCCGTATTGAGCCGGAAGCAGTTGCAGTAATCGTGCCCCGATGCGGAAAACATGAAGCCGGGGACGACACTGATATTTTCCGCCAGGGCCGCCTTGTAAAAGGCGAAGGCATCGAATCCGGCGGGCATTTCGACCCACAGCACATGGCCGCCATTCGGACGGGTGACGCGGCTCTCAGCGGGAAAGTAGTCAGCGATCGCCTGTTGCATACGGGTCATTTGTTCGTAATAAGCGCGGCGCAATTGGCGCAGATGACGGTCAAAGCCCCCGTTGGCGAGAAAGGCGGCAGCGGTGAGTTGGGGCGCGATCGCCGTGCTGAGATTGGTGACTGATTTGTGACCCGTGACGGCGGCTTGATAGCGACCGGCGGCACACCAACCGATGCGTAAACCGGGCGACAGCACTTTACTCAAGGACGAGCAGTATAAGACGCGGTGCTCGGTATCAAAGGCTTTGATGGCTTTGGGGCGATCGCCGGTGAAATATAACTCGCCGTAGACATCGTCCTCAATTAGGGGCACGTCATAGCGGTTGAGCAGGGTCATCAGCTGCTTTTTCTTGTCATCATCCATACAGCTCCCGAGGGGATTGCTAAAGTTGGAGACCAGCAGCAGCACCTTGATGGATTGAGTTTGCAACGCTGCCTCTAAGTGCGCCAGACTGATGCCATCGCGAGGATGGGTCGGCAGCGTCAAAGCCTTGAGATTCAGTTTTTTGAGACTTTCGAGCACGGTGTGATAGGTGGGCGATTGCACGGCCACGGTGTCGCCCGGTTGAGTTACCGCCTGCAACGAAAAATACAGCGCCTCTGACGCCCCATTGGTGATCAGCAAATCGTCTGGGGCGACGGCGCAGCCAGTGTTGAGCATGCGTTTGGCGATTTCGGTTCGCAGTCCTTCATCGCCTAGCGGACTGGCGTAGGCGTGGGCATATTCCGGGCGATCGCGCAAAATTTTGCCCGTCAGTCGATTGAGCTGGGACAGCGGCATCAGCGATAGAGCGGGCAGGGCTGTTCCCAACTGCACAATTTCGGGATTTTGGGCCGCGAGCATCAGTCGCAGGGATAACGGGGTATCGATTTCACGCGCCTCATCCGTAGTGGGGATAGTGATAGCGGGTTCTTGCAGCACATTCAGCGCGGTGGATTTGACGTAGTAGCCAGACTGGGGGCGCACCGTGACCAGTCCACGATCTTCTAGTAGGCGATACGCTTCCAACACCGTTGACATGCTGACCGAGAGTTGTTGCCGCAGCTTGCGCACTGAGGGGAGGCGATCGCCCGCCTTGAGTGTCCCTTCCATAATCAAGGTTTGCAACCGCTCGGCTACCTGCTCATACAGCACTTGATCCGCTTCTAATGTGATGGGCGAGAGTTTCATGACGTCACCTGAGACTGAGCGAAAAGTACTAAGGCATCGAACTTTATTCAGTGGAACAGCCATCTTGATTGCCCATAGGGCCGCAAGATACAGCGACCCAAATTAGAGCTTCAATCACTGGCAATAGCGGCGCCAAGGAGCCCCCAAAAGCGGCTTTGATGTGCTGGATTGAGCGCGGCTAAACAGTTGGCCTCACTTTTGGCCAGAACAGTTTTCGAAATTAAAACTGTTACCAGAACAATTTAGCGTGACTGCCTCTGTGCGGCTAGGGGCAAATTGAGGAAACTAAGTTCATGCCGAATCGATTCGAGTTGCTCTTTCACCCGGAGGACAGCCTCATGCCATCTGACCATCTTTATGCTCGCTTAGAACTACTGCAAACAGAGCCTCACCCCACGCAATCTGCCTTAGCTGATCCGCCACCCCGTGCCCGTTGGCAGCGATGGGGGCAAGCTTTGTTGAATTATTTTGTCGGGTCCACTGCGCCCCGCATTACGACTCACACCACTCATCAAGGTCAGCTCTGTTATCGAGTGTATGACCCTGTAGACCGTCGCCATTACACCTTTGACTCAGAACTGGAGGTGCGGGTCTGGTTAGAGGGGCGGTATTATCAATAGCGCCAAACTTGTTAGAGGGCGATCGCCGTGATGAAAATCCCACTCACCACCTGGTATTTGGAAATGCGATCGCCTGCCGACCTCCGTCCAAAACGGGCCAACTTGTCGGGATTGGTGGTGCAGCAGGCGGCCATTCCCAGTCCCGAGTTCAGTCGCTTTCTTTATACCAGCGTGGGTGGACATTGGTATTGGCGCGATCGTCTGCCGTGGACCTATGACCAGTGGCTGGCCCACCTTAACCGCCCCGAACTCGAAACCTGGGTGGCGTATCTGTCGGGAACGCCGGCGGGGTATTGCGAGTTGATTACCCAACCCGATCAGAGGGTCAAGATTGAATACTTCGGCCTCTTGCCGCAGTTCATTGCGCAGGGCATCGGGGGGCACCTCTTAACTTGTGCCATTGAGCGCGCTTGGGAACTCACCCATCAGCGGGTATGGCTGCATACTTGCTCGCTGGACAGTCAGCACGCCTACAAAAATTACGAAGCGCGAGGGTTTACCCGCTATAAAACTGAGAAAACGGTGGTGCTTTTACCTGCCGAATCGCCCGGCCCCTGGCCCAATGCCGCCGCCCCCGCACCGCCCATTCCTGGAGTCGCCCAAACGGTTTCCTCCCCAACAATTTGAACCCCATGATTAATCTTCCAGCTTTCAGTTCTAGAAAGCTCCATTGGCTTTTGTGCCTGGTGAGCTGAACCCATAAAAAAACTGCCGTTTCTGGGTCGGAAACGGCAGTATGGTTACGCTTAACGATAGTTGAGGCAAATTGGTCGAACGAACAGCTGATTAAGCGGCAGTGCTATCAGACTGGCGCTTGCGCAGACCGAGACCACCGGCCACTGCAAAGGCCCCCAAGCCCATCATCAACCCTGGTTCTGGCACTGCGGCCGCACCATCAATCTGGAAGTTAACCCCGTCACCTGTGCCGCCATGGCGCTCACCTAGATTGAGGATAATCGACTTCACCCCGGTCAGTGTGGTTTCTTGGACATTGTTGTTAGGGCCTTTGGCGATTGTCCCGGCTGCAATTTTGTTACCGTCAGCGTCAAAGGCTGTATAGCTGGTGCCACCTTGGCGCTCAGTGTCGAACCAATTCACAGTTAAGTCACTGAGGATCTGGCTAAAGGTAAATCTGAAGGTGCCAACTTCGAGTTGTCCCTTTTCGACTAGTGGAGTAGTGCCATTTTGTTGCATTGCGACAGGCCGAAACCAGTAGTCGCCAGAGCCGTCTGATGTCCCAATATCTTGAGACCGAAATTTCACACCACCGTAGGTGTTGCTGCTACCAGCGGCATCGACAAACAAGCGACTCTTAGTCTGCGTTGAGCTATCGGTCAAGCTCTCGATCGACTCAATTAGGGAGTCCAAATTTAGATATGAGCAATCTTTGCCCAAACAATTGTCAAACCCGACATAGACTTCCCCTTCCATTTGGGGAACCAGAGAATTAGCCTGAGCCTCGGGCGCGATCGCTCCTACTCCCATAACAGACGCCGCCAAAATTGGGACGACGTAACCGACTTTTTGAACCGAGCGAATGAGTGAATGCGTGGTCATAGTGTTCCTAGAGTTTAAGTGTGAAGTTTGTCGTTGGGCTGCTCAGAATAGGAATTTGCATCAACCCATCCAAGCTCTCCGTATCCAACACACCCCTGTAACTAAAACAACCATAGTTTGTGGGTCAGCCCAGTGAAATGGCGGAGGGAGGAAATTTACCTGGAATTCAAGCGATCGCGGTTTCCGTAAAATCTTTAACTATTTGAAGAGATTTCACGGAAGATAATTTCACCATTCGCAGCATTAGGCTGATCAAGGACTCATGTTTGATTTGATGCTATGAACACGCAAGCTGACTCTAATTCTGTCCGTTCCCTTTCTGCCGCTCAATAACGTGTCCGCTTCATCTGGGGCCAACTCTAGGGCAAACACATATTTCGAAGGTGATGATGACGGCATGCCGGACACAACGTAGGGACGTTTCACTTATTGAGACCGTGAGCTTCTCGACAATGGGAAAGTTTTCCCTCAGTAATCTGATTCCTCTCAACACCGATCAATGCTAGAAAATCAATTGTCGTTGGCGCTGTGCTTTGAGCCCGGCCATTTAAAATCAAAAAGAGCTCGACTCAAATGCCGAACTCTTTTTGAAAATTATTGAATTGTTGACTTCCAAACTTACAAAATGTACTTAGTTAGTGCTGTTGTGGACTATTACTTACTAAGGTTTACAACGCCTGGCAACACTTTTGAAATATTTGGTGGCCTGTTTGAACACTGTTCAAAGCCCATTTTAGTGTTGGTTTACGTCAATTTGAATTTGGTTTTGGGGTATGCAAGGAATTCAAAGTGTGATTGAAAGTTTCTTGCAACGAGGTATTCAGTTGTTTGCTTCTTGTCTATTAAGTTAGCACACTCATCTCAGAAAGGAAGTGGGTTTATGCAATTTAATTCAGCTTTAAAGAAAGGTTGACGCTTGTTTATTTTTTCAAAACTACTTGCCAAAGTACGGCCAATAGGATCTCAGGAAGGTGGCAAGACTTCTTGTTGGGGCTGTCCGCCATGTCCGATCGCCCTGGTTCTCGGCGTACGGGCACCGTGGGGGCGCGAGGAGGGATTGTCTCCCGCCGCTTGGCTGTAGCGGGCTAGATATCTCTCAGGCTTCATCGGCTTGCTGCCTAAGTACCTTGATATCGAAGCTCGCAACGCCATCAGCAACACCAACCTGACGGCGGATGTGATCGCGCAGATTTGGCCGCAACTGGTCGATCGCCTGCCCGAAGTCCTCAGTGCGTTGGCCCCGCAACCCGGCGTGATTGGCGATGCGCGGATTTATGCCTTTCCGGGCATGAACGGCGATGGCAACGGTAGCACCCCCGGCGACATCAATAAGCTGCTGATGTCGACCGGCGACTTATCGCTGATCAATAGTCTGCTGGATGAGGGAAAACTCGGGACCGTGCTCAGCCAGGTCAAAGACTTGATTCAGGGGGAAGCCCCCACCAGCAGTGACTCCAAGACTGCGATCGCGCCCCAACCGGATCAAGCCGTTCCCGTCGATCACGATAATGACTAAGGAAGGAGGATTTAATGACGTGTGGACAGCCGTCTCAGCTGTTCAAGCACAGACACGAGACTACAAAAGTTGGAGTCATCCAATCCTGATCACTGACCTGTGTCCACCTTCTCGGCTGGAATCGCGAGGGTGTTAGGAGACAGTAACTGGTTCAAATTTTGAACTTCGATGGTTTGGGCGTTGGGGGCGATCGCAAACTGGCGATAGTCTAAATCTTGCAAGAGCTGAAAAATCTGGTTGTAAATATCGAAGCCGCGATTGACGCGAAAGCTTTCCAACGTCTCGTAATAGAGAATGGGGCGATATTGAGCGATCGCGTTCAAGCCCCCTTTGATCACTTCGTACTCCATGCCTTCCACATCGATCTTGATGAAATCGAGGCGATCAAGTGCTAACTGAGAAATGAAATCATCCAAAGCCTGAACTTCGACCTTGACGCCCTCCTGGCTCAATAACCCAGCATTACCGGGAACGTTGGCGTCTTCTTGCCAATAAAGCATTCCCGGTTGGTCGGCAATCCCCAGCTGATAAATATCCACCCTTTTGGCTAACTGAGGATTCAGCTCCACATTGGCCTGGAGTCGGGCAAAGGTGGTCGGTCCCGGCTCGATCGCAATCACCCGCCCCTGTTCGGCCAAACTCGCCATCAATAACGTTAAAGCGCCGACATTCGCCCCAATATCGAGCACCGTCGCGTCGGCGGTGATGAATTTTTGCAGCACCGCCGAGGTTTTGAGGTCATAGCGGCCCGTCGCCATCTCCACTTCAATCGGGTAAGTCGTATCAATATTGACCCGGAATTTTCCCAGATAGTGGTCATACACAAACTGCTTGCCAGCGGGCAACAAAAAGCGCAGTTCTCGATGCTTTTGTGACCAGGCGAGCAGGGTGTCAAAGAAGGGGGCTGTGAGCGGACTTACCGTGCGCATGCCCTGGATGACAGCTTCTTTGACAGACATGGGCGGTTACCTGGCGAGATGGATCAACAGACGATATCGGAATCAAGTTTTACCACAGGTCGCGTTGCCGCACTAGGCAAGCCCCTTGTCCGAAGGGCGCGATCGCCCCATCAAGTTGCAGAGCTTGTAGACAATGCGGGCACCGACATTGCCGTCCCAGTCGCCGTCGCCTACTTCTGACACGTCAAAACCAATAATGTGGCGATCGCTCCGCACCAGTTCCCGCAGCAGGGCAAAGGCTTCTTCCAGTTCCAGGCCACCGGGCACGGGCGTCCCCGTTTGGGGACAGAGTTTGGGGTCGAGGCCATCCACATCAAAGCTGACGTAGACGCGATCGGGCAGGGGTTCGATGATTTGGCGACAGAGGTCACGCCAGGGGATGCCCGCAAACCGTTGCTCCTTGAGAACGGCGTCGTAGTGGGTCTGAATGCGTCCGGCGGATTGCTGAATTGTCGCCACCTCGCCGTGGGAGATGTCGCGAATGCCGACTTGCACCAGCCGGGCGATCGGCGGCAGGGCAATCACCTGATGCATGATCGAAGCGTGGGAATAGGGAAAACCTTGGTAGGCCTGGCGCAAATCGGCGTGGGCGTCGATATGGAGCACCCCCAAGCTGCCGTGGTGATCCGCCAAAGCGCGAATCAGGCCGAGGGGAATGCTGTGATCGCCGCCGATCGCCCCCACCCGTTTGCCCGCTGAGATCGCCCGTTGGGCCGTGTCATAGAGCCAGCGATGGACGCGATCGCCCCCCGCATTGACCCGCTGCAGCAAGCCCGCAAGCCGTTCATCACTGGTGATATCTAGCCCCTGCTCCGTGGCGTGAATGATTTCGGCGGCAACGGGGCGCAACTCATCGTTGAGTTCCCGGATCCAGGCTGGCGACGGCGGCATATAGATGCCCTGCTGCCAGCCGTCAGGATTATCCAGATCATATAAATCGAGCTGGGGCGAAGCCTGGCGAACCGCTTCAGGACCAGCTGCCGTGCCCTCGTGATAAGACACGGTAACTTCCCACGGTATTCCCAGCAAGAGAATGTCAGCGGTGTCGTAGTCAAAAGGCAAACCACAAAAGTTGCCATTTTCCAGCCCGACGCCGCTGGGGTCAAAATTGCGAATGATCTCAGCGCGGCTAGCCATTGAGCATCTGGTCGATCGCGGTGGGCAAACAAAACGCGGCTTGGTGGATACCCGCGTTGTAATACTGCAAGTTGTGGGCGGTGGCGAACTGGGCCGCGCGATCGCTCTCCAAATCCTGGACCGGATGGCGATCGCCTTTGGCGCAGAAGGAGAAGCCCCACATCCCCGTGGGATAGGTGGGAATAAACGCCAGGTAACAGTGCACCGAGGCGACGCCAAAAATGTCTTTGAGACAATGGTTCAGCTCGACAAACGCGCGCTGATTGAACCGGGGCGACTCGCTCTGCGCCGTCATCACCCCGCCGGGACGCAAACAGCGATAAACATCCTGATAAAACGCCTGACTGAACAATCCCTCTGACGGCCCCACCGGATCAGAAGAATCCACCACAATCAAGTCGTAGGTTTCATCTGGCGCCTGACGCACAAAGTCGATGCCGTCGCCAATGATCAGCTCCAGTTTCGGATCGTCGAGCGCCGCCGATAGCGTGGGCAGATATTCTCGCGAGGCCCGCACTACGGCCTCGTCAATCTCTACCATGGTGACGGACTCGACTTGCTCATGTTTGAGAATTTCCCGCACGCTGCCGCCGTCACCGCCGCCAATCACCAACACATTGCGGATGTCGGGCTGCACCAACATCGGCACATGGATGATCATTTCGTGATAAGCCTTTTCATCCTTTTCGGAGCACATCACCATCTTGTCGACGGTGAGCATTTTGCCGTATTCAAAGGTGTCGAAAATCTCGACCGATTGATAGGGTGACTTTTCGTAAAAGATGCGATCGCCCTTATGGCGAATGGAGAGGGCAATATTTTCGTTGCGATCGGTGAACCAAACGTTGCGGCTATAGCGGGGCGAAATCAATTTTTGGGTGGCCGTATCGCGTAAATCACCCAAATCGATATCCGATTTTTCCAACAGTTCCAGCTGACCACGATTGAGTTCCACCGCCGAGCCATGATGCGCCTGAAACTCGGTTTTGAGAATTTCGTAAGAGACCCATGGATTGACCGAATAGCCACAGGTAAACAAGTCGACCGCCGCATAGCGATATTCTGGCCAGGTATGGATCGCCAAATGACTTTCTTGAATCACTACCACCCCCGAGACTCCAAAGGGCGAAAAATGGTGAAACGTTGAGCTGATGATGGTTGCGCCCGATTCCTTGGCCGCCTTTAACATGCTGGCCTCAATATGAGGCACATCGTTCAACACTTCGCTGGAACAGCCGTGAAACTCAACCAGAATATGACGTCCAAGAGAATTCATCGTTGTCTCCATGCCCCCAAAATATGCAGCAAAATATCCATCACAAAGTATAGATTTCGAGCCTGATAATGAAATGAAGCGGATTTGCCCAGGTTGGCTGGCAGCTATCCCCGGCTGTGGTGTCTTGGTTCAATTCGTCTTAGTCATTTCCCAACACCCTTAGCTGGTAGCTATGCGGCACGACTCATCTGCCCAGAGTTCCGATTGATCAAGCGTTTCGTCTTTTTTGTGCGTTAACTTCTATGACCGAAATTGTGACCGTGGCTTCCCCAGCCGAGACGTTGATTGTCGGTGCTGGCTTGGCGGGTTTGGTCACCGCCTACAGGTTAAAGCAATTTGGTATCGACGTAGACATTGTGGAAGCCCGCGATCGCCCCGGCGGACGTATCCACAGCGTAACGAATGCGTTGGGCACCTCGCTGACGGCAGAGTTGGGGGGCGAAGCCTTTGACTCTGACCATGTGGCTTGTCTCACCCTCGCGCAAGAACTCGGCCTACCTGTGGTGGATCTGTGGTCGCAAGCGGACGCCGGGGCCGAAGACCTGTTTTGGTTTGGGCAGCAGCGGCTCGATCCGCAGGCCATACAGGCCGAGTTCACCGCTTTGCTACGGGCACAGCCGCAAGACTGGCAGGCCGTGCAGCAGTTTTTACAGACGGGAGAGCGTACCCCGGTCATCCAGTCCTTAGATGCGCTATCGATCGCCGATTACCTATCGCGACATGGCGTGTCGCGATCGCTGTATCAAGCACTGACGACGGCCTACACCATCAAATACGGCATGGACTCCACCCGCCAGTCGTGTTTGAATTTGCTGAGCTATTTCAAGTCGGCGGCGGATTGTCAATCGTTGTTTGGCAACAGCGACGAGCGCTACTACCTGCAAGGAGGCAACGCTCAATTGCCCCAAGCACTGTTTGCGGCAGTGGGCGATCGCGTGCAGCTGGCTACCCAACTCGAAACCTTAGCGGCTCGACGCGATGGCCAATATGTCGCGACCCTGAGACAGGGACAAACGGTGCGCGATCGCTCCTATCGGCGGGTGGTGCTAACGTTGCCGTTTAGCGTGTTGCGACACCTGGATCTACAAGTTGACCTGCCCCCCTCGCAGCGGCAAGCGATTCAGCAATTGGGTTACAGTACGCCGACCAAAGTCATCAGCGCCTATCGCACCAAAGTGTGGCGACAGCAGGGGCTGAATGGGTTGGCCTATACCGATCTGGCGATGCAGCATTGCTGGGAAGCTTGTGACAGCCTACGCTCTAGCGAGATAGCCTTGCTGGTGGCGTATCCAGGGGGCGCTGCGGGACAGGCGATCACCACACTGGACCTGGCGGATTTGGCGCCCATGATGCAAGCTGATTTGGCTCAACTTTTCCCCGGCATTTGCGCAGCACAGTTAACGCCCGACTGGCTCCGCAGCCAATGGTTGACGGATCCATTTTCAGCGGGCGCTTACTCTTGTTACGAGGTTGGGCAATGGTCGGCATTTTATGGGTTCGAAGGCCAGCGTACTGAGCACCTCTTTTTTGCGGGAGAACATTGTTCTCGTCGCTACCAAGGCTATATGGAAGGGGCTTGTGAAACTGCCGAGCAGGTGACCCTGGCAATTTTGCAAGATATCGGACATCAACCGGCGATCGCCGCTCAGCAACAGCGTTTGCAGCACTACCAACAAAGTCGTCAGTCAGGGTTCTCACTGACAACCGAAGGTCGTTAGCGGCGTCACTTGCCAGCGCTCAGCCCAAAAATTTAGGGAGACTGTCCAATGACAATCTCCCTGAGTGCAGCACCAGTATGGTCGCCAATGCATGGGGCAAGCCAGAATTAACGACCGGCGATCGCCATTAAACCTGGCGCATAAGCTTCAATTACATTGCCAGTCTTGCTACAGGTAATCATCAAGTAATCGCAATGGGGGCACTGAGTGCGCACCAAAGCTTCGGGATCGAGAAAGTGCCGAGAGGCATGGCCGCCACAGTTAGGGCAGTTAACAATGTGCTGTGAGTAATTCATTTATCTTAGTTGGGTCTCAAAGCGAGATTATCAGGTGGCAAGCAGTAGCGGTGATTACAATCAACCAGCCGACTGACGAGGAAAAGTTGCGGGGATCAAAAGAGACTTAATATTCAAAAATATCCTTTGACATATAGAAATGGTATTTCAAACAACATTGAATATGCAACCAAAAAAACCAAAATACCCTGAAAGATATATGAAACTTTGATTTCGATAATCTGAATAAAGCGACTTCACTTTCTTTTCTCAAATAGTGTAAAAGCAGACACAAAAAAGATGAATAAAATCTTAAATTTATCTATTGATTGGCCGATGTGTAAATTGCGCTGATGTATTCACATTCAAGACTGAGTGTCGTTGCGGTTAATCAAGGTCGCGGTCCCACGCTGACGGGCAAAGCCGCACCCTGGGGGGTGACTAACGATGGGGATCGCTTTGAGGTTGGGCCTTCTCTGCCTTGAGTTGTGGCAACTGGGCGACGACTTCGCGCAAGGCGGAGAGATCGGCATCTAAGACTGAGTGGTCGCCATATTGAAAGGGATTGTCGAGATCGCGAATGAGACGCAGCAAATAGGCAAAGGCAATGAAGAGTAAGGTCGAGACGATGAGCCCTTGCTCAAATCGGGCGGTATGCACCAATAACAATGTCACTACGGCGCTGACCAAAAAGAGTTCCAGCAGCACATAAGCGGGTTGCAAAAAATCAGTATCGCGAATGATGTGAATGCGACGAATCAGTAGGCGCAGTTTGGCTTGCTCGCTTTGCACACGACCAATCAGCGGCGCATCGCCCAGGCGCAAGAGGTCGGCAAAGTGATGGTTGAGTTGGTCAAGGGTCGCCTCGACGGGGGCGATCGCGGCCTGAGTTTCGAGCCAGGCTAAGAGGTGTCGGGTGAGCTGCGCGAGGGCTTGGTTCAGCGGGGCGGGATCATAGTGGGGATGGGCTTGGGCGATGAGTTGGTTCGTATCGGCGATCGCCTCCACGGCATTCGCCAATTCGGTCGGCATATAAAGACTGGCTTGATAATCGCGCAGGGTGCCACTCAGCATAAACGCCAGGATGAAAGACGCGGCAGCGAATAGCGTGCCCGTCATCGAGTCAAAGGTCCACACATCCCAATGCAGCTGATGCAGCCCGACTTTGCTGCCCACAAAGAGCAGTGCCCAAGGCAAAATGCCGAAGAGTAACTGCCACTTGAGGCGCAGCGTCTTGAGGGAGAGGGGCATTGGCATGGTTTACCCAAAACGAGTAACAAGGCTACAGCATAGGATGCTAGCGCGGTTTGTGACGTCATTGCGGCTAGGCAACAGTGGCCTAAATCCCGTGAGAGTCACCTTTGAATCATGGAAACTTCCCCTTCTTTGGCGTAGGGGGCAGCGCTCTCGGTCTCTGGTCACTCAGTTCAGGACTTGATAAGCTAGGGGCGTTCCATACTTCAACCTGATTTGATGTCAACGGTTCTCACCAGCACTGCGGTCGACATGATCGCCATCTTTAAGGCCCTTTCGGAGCCGCTACGGGTCGAGGTGATCGAATTGCTGCGGGAAAAGGAAATGTGTGTTTGCGACCTGTGCGATCGCCTCAATGTTGCCCAGTCCAAACTCTCGTTTCATCTAAAAACGCTGAAGCAAGCGGGCTTAGTGAGATCGCGCCAGGAAGGCCGCTGGATTTATTACCGTCTCAACCTGTCCCGCCTGGTGGAATTGGAAGAGTACCTGTCAGACTTCCGCCGCTACAGTCCCCGACTCCCCGCTCGCACCTGCTCACCGGATGAATAGCAACCACCTCAATCGAGATGGACCGCTGGCGATGCCTGGACGTTGCCGCGATATTTCAACCTGGTTTGAAATCATGGAACTTGAAACATCTGACTGATGTGCATAGCCGTTGAGATGCGTGAGGCGATCGCGCCCCCCTGCCGAGGATTGATTCACCCGTTCTCGATGGCATCAACTGCGATCCGCCCCCCAACTCTGTTCTCCCTTGCTCCCCCACTCCCCGGCCCATCAAGAAAAGTCTGCCCACTTACCCTGTATATGTCTTAGATGCCCATGTCGACTAGCTCAGAAACTAATCCTAAAGCCGTGCAGGCCGGAGGCACCCTCAGCTTTTTTGAGCGCTACCTGACGGTGTGGGTAGCGTTATGCATTGTCGCGGGCATCCTGCTGGGGCGGGTGTTTCCGCAGATTGCTGTCACCCTCGACGCGATGAGCGTTTTTCAGGTGTCGATTCCTATCGCCATCTGCCTGTTTTTCATGATGTATCCCATCATGGTGAAAATTGATTTTTCCCAGGCGAAGAAAGCGGCCCAAACGCCCAAGCCGGTGGTGCTGACCCTGGTCGTGAACTGGTTGATTAAGCCCTTCACCATGGTGGTGTTCGCGCAGTTCTTTCTCGGCTGGCTGTTTCGGCCATTGCTCAGCGGTACGGAGTTGATTCGTGGGACGGAAGTCGCGCTGGCGGATTCCTACATTGCCGGGTGCATTCTATTGGGCATTGCCCCCTGCACGGCGATGGTGCTGATGTGGGGCTACCTGTCGTTCAGCAATCAGGGCCATACGCTGGTGATGGTGGCGATCAACTCCCTGGCAATGCTGTTTCTCTATGCGCCGTTGGGGCGGTGGTTGCTGGCGGCGAATAACCTGACGGTGCCCTGGGAAACTATTGTGCTGTCGGTGCTGATTTATGTCGGGTTGCCGCTGCTGGCGGGGGCCGTGTCGCGCACCTGGATTTTGCGGCACAAGGGGCGCGATTGGTTCAACGACGTCTTTTTGAAGTATCTCAGCCCGATTTCCGTGGCGGCGCTGCTGATTACTCTGGTGCTGCTGTTCGCGTTCAAAGGCGACTTGATCGTGCGCAATCCGCTGCACATCCTATTAATTGCAGTACCGCTGTTTTTGCAGACCAACTTTATTTTTTTCATCACCTATGTGGCAGCCCAAAAGCTCGGCCTGTTTTACGAAGATGCGGCTCCGGCGGCGCTGATTGGGGCCAGCAATCACTTTGAGGTGGCGATCGCCACAGCGGTTACCCTGTTCGGCCTGAATTCTGGCGCTGCTTTAGCAACCGTCGTCGGCGTACTGATCGAAGTGCCCGTGATGCTCATGCTGGTGGAATTTTGCAAGAAAACCGCTTTCTGGTTCCCCCGAGAGCCTGAAAAAGCAACTTTGCCAGATCCCCGTTGTGCGCGACCAATGGGGTAAATTTGAATGTCGTGAGCTGAGTGCCAAGCTAAAGAAGTGGCCAAGGGAACGGGGCAGCAATGGGCTAGAGCGTCTCTACATGTGTTGATGTATCTCCACGTTGGGGGCTACATGCTGTCAGGTATTTGCATTGCTTCCAAGTCAGCCAGCAATTCTTGAGCTGCAGTTAAGTTTGAATCGAGTTGTAGAGCCTCTTTACATTCTTCGACAGCTTCGTCAATGCGTCCGGCTCGCCATAAGGCGATCGCAAAGTCATAGTGAACAATCGCAAGTTTCGGATCCAGTACTATCGCCTGACGATATGCATCAAAGGCTTCTTCCGTTCTGCCTGCATCATCAAATGCGTTCCCTAATCCTGTGTATAAAAGAGCTTTAAGTTCAAAATCCAAAGCCCTGGCTATACCTTGACGGTAGGTGGAAATTGCCCCCTCAAAGTCTTGGGAAATCCTTAGCAAGAGACCAAGATTGTTATAGAGGATTGGTTCTGTAGGATAAAGCTCGACTGCATGTTGAAGGACTTCAATGCCTTCTGCGATACGATTTTGGGATCGAAGATTGAAAGCGAGTTGTGCATATTCATCAATGCCAGTTAAATCGTAGGCTCCTCTTCGTAGCGCGTTGCAAGCATCATCACGAAGCTCTTCAATCCCAGAATTTCTTTCAATATCCCGCAAATCTTCCCAGTATTCTGAAAAAGGTCTGATTAGCTTGAAGCGATGCTGACCATAATTTGGGTGTCCGAAGCAGTAGTACTCGGATACCATCAGGAAGTGTCCGTCAGGAAATTCCCACAGCTCTGTTTGTCGCACAACATTGGGCGCAAGCGAATAGCTAGTACCGCATGGCGGAAATGCAGATACCCTTAAGGAGTCAGTTTTAGAGGCCTGAGTCTGATGCCTGGTCGCGCCCTGCCCGCCCTCATTGTNNNTGGCCAAGCCTTTCAAATGGAACTATACGGGCAAGCCCTTAACCGCATAATGGCTATGCTTATTTGTGCCGTTGAGTACTAGTGTCTAAAATTACGCCCACTCTCGGTTGTGCTAATGCGGCTCCAGTGGTCGTTGCAAATACCGCAAACAAACCTAGGATGGCTATTCCAAATCGGGAATGTAGCCGATTCCGAAGAAAACGTGTCCCTTGCTGATGATCTGTCCAAAAGTGTTTGGAAGTTTTCATGGTGATAACCTCTCTGAACGTTGTGGCGAGTGTCTAGAGAGATGGGGAGGTAGAAAAGCATATGTTTAGACTCTCCATCGGAGATGCCTTTTTAATCCCTACTTAATAATTTAAGTATAAATGACTACGCTTGGGATGTCTTTGCATATTAACGCTTTCTTAAACTGACTTGGGTGAAGGGTTCCTTTGTATTTGGCTCTAATCTGGTGAAGCGGATAGCAAGGGTGATCTAAAGCTAATACTAGTTTTAGTTTTCACCTGAGGGTTCTTGGTACCAGAGATGGGACATTTCAAATCTAAATTCGTATGATCTTATGGAACTTTTGGTGCAGCGGCAATACGATCGCCTCGCTCATATCTATGACCAACGCTGGCGGGGCTACATTACCAATACGCTGTCGTTTTTGGTGGAGTGGGCGCAGATTGCTCCGACGGAAACGGTGCTGGATGTGGCCTGCGGTACGGGGGAGTTGGAGCGGCTGCTGAGCGATCGCCACGCCGAGCAGGCGATCA
The DNA here is from genome assembly GCF_004212215.1 of Leptolyngbya iicbica LK. Lineage (NCBI taxonomy): Bacteria > Bacillati > Cyanobacteriota > Cyanophyceae > Leptolyngbyales > Leptolyngbyaceae > Leptolyngbya > Leptolyngbya iicbica. The sequence continues at coordinate 51,841 of NZ_QVFV01000001.1, read as the reverse complement.
CTGGGGTGGATTTTTCGGAACGGATGCTGGCGATCGCTCGCCCGAAATTCACCGATCAACCGACCGTCACCTTCCAGCAAGCCTCAGCTTCAGCCCTGCCCTGGCAGCAAGCAGAGTTCGATGTGGTGGTGTGTGCTAACGCCTTTCACTATTTCAATGAACCGGATCAGGTGCTGGCGGAAATGCGGCGGGTGCTGCATCCGACCGGGCGAGTGGTGATTTTGGATTGGTGCCGCGATTTTCTCGTCTGTCGGCTGTGTGACTGGGGGCTGAGCCTGGTCGATCCGGCCCACAAGAATTGCTACACCGAAGCAGAACTGCACGAATTTTTGACCACAGCCGGGTATCGAGTGCAGCGATCGCAGCGAGTTCGCTTTGGTCTGATCTGGGGGTTGATGGCGATCGAGGCCACCCCCTCCGAACCGCCATCGATCAGCTAATTAACTCACCAGTTCTTGGGTTGACTTCGGGTTTGGCAGCTTCAGCGTGATCAACTCCGCCAGCAGCACAAACACCGCCGATGTCCACAGGCATCCCACCAGGCCATACATCTGAAAGATCAGCCCAGAGAGCACCGTTCCCACCAAGCGCCCGCCGGAGTTGGCCATGTAATAGAACCCCACATTGAGGGCTACCTTGTCATCCTCGGTGTAGGCCAGCACCAGGTACGAATGCACCGCCGAGTTGAAGGCAAAGACCACGCCGAATACCATCAGGCCCACCACAATCGTTTGGCCGGGGGGACGACCGAGCTGGAGTGCGATCGCGATCGAGGCCGGAATCGCCGTCAGCAGGCCAGTCCAAAACCGAATCGTGCTGGCCTGAGGTGGTCGCCCCGAGCCAAATCGACGCAGCAAAGTAGGGGCCAACGACTGCACCATGCCGTAGCCAATCACCCAGATAGCGAGGAAGCCGCCCACCTGTTCAAACGACCAGTTCAAGACGCTGTAGAGGAAAACGGGCAGCCCCACCACAAACCAAACATCCCGTGCGCCAAACAAAAAGAACCGTGCCGCCGAGAGAATGTTGATCTCTCGGGTTTTGGAAAACAGCTGGCGAAATTTCACCTTGGCTTTGACCTTGCCCATGCCCGACGGCAGCCAGAGCCCCGAAACCAGCACCGCCATTAGTCCTCCCGCCATGATCAGCAGGGCATTCACATAGCCAAAAGTTGCGAGCAACAGACTGCCCAGAAAAAAGCCCACTCCCTTCAGCGCATTCTTCGACCCGGTGAGAATGGCGACCCACTTGAATAGAGCCGACTGCGCATTTTGAGGAATCACCAGGCGAATCGCACTTTTGGAACTCATTTTGGTGAGGTCCTTGGCAATGCCAGAAAAGGCCTGGGCCACCATCACGTAGGGCACGGCCAAGGCCAGGGCCCAGTTTTCATTGACGGGCGTGAGCATCAGCAACGCTAAAATTTGCAGGGCAATGCCGCTGTACAGCGTGAGCTTCACCCCAAACCGGGAGCCAATCCAACCCCCGAAGAGATTGGTGACAATGCCAAAGATTTCGTAGAACAAAAACAGCATCGCCACTTCCAAGGGAGTGTACCCCAGGGTATGGAAATACAGCAGCACCAGCATCCGCAGCGCCCCGTCGGTGATGGTGAAGCCCCAGTAGGCCAGGGTCACGATCGCGTAATTGCGAATACTGACTTGATCAAGTGTGGGAGAAGAATCCATCAGGGTGAAACATCCAGGCTGGGGAACAACTGAGAGCAGAACCGTGAGGCGCAACTTTTAGGCCAAACTTTGGGCGACCTTGCGAGCGAGTTCGGCCATGCGGTTGGCATAGCCCCACTCGTTGTCATACCAGGCCAAAACCTTGACCTGCGTGCCATCGACCACCATCGTGGAGAGCGCATCAATAATCGAAGAGCGGGGATCATCTTTATAGTCAATCGAGACCAGAGGCCGTTCCTCGTAGCCCAAGATCCCCGCCAGTTCGCCCTCGGCAGCGGCCTGAAAGAGCTGGTTCACCGCCTCCACCGTCGTCGGTTGCTCCACCTCAAAAACGCAGTCCGTCAGGGATGCATTCAACAGCGGCACCCGCACGGCCAGTCCGTTGAGCTTGCCCTGAAGCTCGGGGTAAATCAGGGCGATCGCCGTCGCTGAGCCCGTGGTCGTCGGAATCAGTGACATCCCCGTAGCGCGCGCCCGCCGCAGATCTTTGTGCGGCGCATCCACAATCGTCTGGGTGTTGGTCTGGTCGTGAATGGTGGTGATTACCCCATGTTTGATGCCCAGCCCCTCCTGAATCACCTTCACTACGGGCGCCAGGCAGTTGGTCGTGCAAGAGGCTGCTGTCAGCAGATGATGCTCATCGGGGTTATACAGGTGGTCGTTAATGCCGTAGACCACATTCAGCGCCCCTTCCTTCACCGGAGCCGCTACAATCACCTTCTTCACCCCCCGCTGAAAGTAGGGCTCTAGCAGCTCCGGCGTGCGAAACTTGCCGGAAGATTCCAAAACGATATCGACCCCCAGCTCATCCCAAGGAACCGCGCCCGGAGTTGTGTACTCGCTGAAGCTGAGCGGCTGGCCGTCCACCCGCACTTCGGCCTCAGTCGTAGCCTCCACCTCCGGCGGCCAGCGCCCATGCACCGAATCAAACTTAAGCAAATGGGCCGCTGCGACACTGCCCCCTTTAATCTCGTTGATGTGGACAAACTCCAACTCCGGCCAGTCCCAACTCGCCCGGAACACCAGGCGGCCAATCCGACCGAAGCCATTAATTGCAACCTTTACCATCAAACTCTCTTTATCTATACGTCAGTCTGAAAATTAGAAATCTCGCTCTGTCTGCACCAACTGCTCCAGCGTGAGATTCGTGGGCGCTTGCCCGCCAAACGCGGTCCCAATGCGCTTTTCCGCCACATGCTCAGAGGCAATGTTGTACGCTTCATTCGGCAAGGGCGTGTATCCCACCACCTCTACCAGAAACCGGGCGTTGAGGAGGTAATACTCAACAAAGGCTTGCAGGTCGGGGTTGGCGGCCATGGCATCCGCATTGACATAGATGAAAAGTGGGCGGGTCAAGGGTTGATACGCTCCGCTCTGCACCGTTTCATCGGCGGGCTCGATGGGGCCAGCGCCACTGTCGATCGCCAGAGCCTTGAGTTGACTGCGGTTTTCGTTGTAGTAGGCGTAGCCAAAAAAGCCGAGAGAATTGGGGTCTTGGCGGACGGCCCGGACAATCAGATCATCATCACTCTGAGCCGTGTAATCGCTCCGGCTGGCCTGAGCTTCCGCCACGATCGCCTCAGTGAAGTAGTCGTAGGTGCCGGATTCAACGTCAGGGCCATGCAGATTTAACGGTTGATCCGGCCAGTCGCCTCGCACCTGACTCCATTGAGTGATGGTTCCCTCTGCCGCGGGCTCCCACATGGCCTGCAGTTCGGCAACTGTGATGTCGTCCGCCCAATCATTGTCAGGATGCACCACCACCGTCAGGGCATCAAAAGCCACGGGAATCTCGATGTACTCAATTCCATTGACTTTGCAGATTTCCATTTCTGCCCTGAGGATGGGGCGTGAGGCGTTGTTGATGTCGGTTTCACCCGCGCAAAATTTCTTGAAGCCGCCCCCCGTCCCGGAGAAATCGATAGTGATGTTAGGAGCCGCCTCACCCTGCTCAAACTGCAATTCCTTCGCGACTTCGTCGGTCAGGGGATAAACGGTACTCGACCCGTCGATATTGATTGAGCTTGAACTGTTGGCCGCACTTATTTCTTCGGGTGAAGAATTCACAGTCGGCTCCGAAGGTGCTGAGCAGGCCACTGTTAGAGCCGTCAATGCAAGAGGGGTAAGCTTTTTCCAGGTTTGAAGTGCCACGATATTTCACCTACAGCGATGGCGCATCGACATTCTGATTATTTCAATCTAAGTTGAAATGTCAAGTCGTGTAGACGACATTTAGCCGGTGAGGCCAGTTGCATCGAGAACTGGGAGCGGCTCAGCACACCTCGGCGAGTAATTCTCCAGTGCAGGCGGAACCGCGATCGCTAAGTTTCCGTTACCTTCTTGACGATCGCGAGTATTTCGATAATTATCGAAATATGGAAATACAATCTCAGTCTGAATGCTCTCTCGATACCATTGCTGCTGCCTTTGCCGCCTTGGGGCAACCATCGCGGTTAAGTATTGTCCGGTTGTTGCTAACCGCCCATCCCCAGGGGTTGCCCGCTGGTGAGATTCAAAAAGAGCTGGAGATCTCCGCTTCAACCCTGTCTCACCACCTCGATAAGCTGCGTCAGGTTGGCCTCGTCGCCTCGGCCAAAGATCGGCAATGGATTTGGTATAGCGTCCAGTCCGACAAGCTGAAGTCCCTTATGGATTTCTTGTTTGAGGAATGCTGCACCCGCAATCAGGTCGTGGAGTTGACTCACGACAACGAGACTGATTGACCGCAAACTTCAACTCAGGCGGACTGAATTAACGTCCCTTAATTTGATTGGTATTTTGGTATTTCTCGAACTATCGAAGGACTTACAGCATGGCCACTAGCGTATTGACCCGATTTGGCCGCAGTGTGCGGCAAGTGGATGGAGTGGCGATCGCGATCGCCCTCATCTTCCTAGCCCTGATCCTGCTCGCTCCCGCCCAAGCGTCTGCCAGCCTCCGCTTTACCCTCGACAGCCTGTGGAGCGTCGCCCCGTTTTTGCTGCTCTCCATTGGCATCGCGGCCTACGCTACCGCTAGCGGGGCCGACAACCTGATTGCCAAAGCATTCCAGGGCAAGCTCGCGGTGATGATTCCCGTCGCCGCCATTTTCGGCGCGTTTTCGCCCTTTTGCTCTTGCGGGGTGATTCCATTAATCGCGGCGCTGCTGTCGATGGGGGTGCCCGTGGCGGCGGTGATGGCCTTTTGGCTGGCGTCCCCGCTGATGGATCCCTCCATGTTTGTGCTGACGGTGGGCACCTTGGGGTTGCAATTTGCGATCTTCAAAACGGTTGCGACGGTGGGCATTGGCTTGCTGGGCGGCTTTGGTACCCTGGCGCTGATGCGATCCGGCTGGGCGATCGCCGCCTTCGAGAATCCATTGCGGGAAGGCGTCGGCAACGGGGGCTGTGGGGGCAGTCGTGTCCGCAATCCCAAGCCCCCTGTCTGGCAGTTCTGGAAGGAATCCGATCGCCAACAAAAATTCTGGCAGGGCGCGCGCAAAAATGCCTGGTTCCTCGGTAAATGGATGGCCCTAGCGTTTTTGATCGAAAGCTTGATGCTGGTGTATGTGCCCACAGACTGGGTGCAAGCGATCGCGGGCGATGGTGGTCTGCTCTCCATTGGCCTCGCCGCCCTCATCGGCGTGCCGCTGTATCTCAATGGCTACGCCGCGCTCCCCGTTGTCCAAGGACTCATCGACCAAAGTCTGTCGCCTGCTGCAGGTATGACCTTCCTCCTCGCAGGCGGCGCAACTAGCATTCCCGCCATGATTGCCGTCTTCGCCCTCGCCCGTCGGCCCGTTTTCATCACTTATCTCGCCTTTGCCTTTATCGGTTCAATGGTGGCAGGACTCGCTTACACCGTGATGCTCTGAGCTAGCACTCTTGAATTCCCGATTCCAAAGAGCCGTTCCCCGGTTGCGATGTGCGTTCCCAATCTCACGACTTACTGGCTGGGGAATCTGAAACGCGCATCACAAGCTTGTGCTACCAACTGACCAGGGCGTGGTTCAGATTTCATCGATTAGACTCCAGCAACGATGATAAATAAACCCTGAGTAATCCTAAGCCCACCATGAAGGGCTGATTATACTGAACTCGTCTACCTAATCACCGATATCGGCGTGTTAGGCTGACATATTTCCACCTAATTACCCAAATCCGGCGATTAGGCTGAAAGATTTCTACCTATACGCCCGTATAGGGGAGTTATATGGAATGTGTCAGTCCAATAAATAGTTATATCGCTTCAATTCTCTGTCTATACCAGGCTTCAAACTCGGCTTCGATTATAAGCTTGGTCGCTAAACTCATGCCTGCTGAGAACCCTGAAACCGCTAACCTGTCTTAAAATCAGGTATTGCAAACCACAAAGCTTTGAGGGATAGCATTTTGACGGCGCAGCAGTTACGGAGCGTACCTTCAGATACCAACGAACCAATCCTATTGGTGCCGTCGGGCAAAATCCGCTGCTATGTACACCCTGACACGCTCAGAAAGGACACTCCAGAGGAGCATGTTCGCCAACGAGTCGCTCGAAGCTTGGTAGAGGAGTATGGCTACGAGCGAGAGAATCTACACTGCGAGTTTCCCATCAAGATGGGCAGTGGGAAACGCAAGCGGGTAGACATTGCTATTTTCCATGAAGGTACAGAGCATAAACAGGAAAATATCTTCATCATTGTCGAAGCCAAGCAGGAGGATGTCAGGCCCACTGATCGAAAAGATGGTGTTGATCAGCTCAAATCTTACATGTCGGCTTGCGTGAATGCGAAATGGGGGCTGTGGGTTGCCTCAGAAATGCAGGCATTTGAAAAAACTGTTGACAATAGGGGGAATTATGATTTTCCAGAAGCAACAGACATTCCATTAAAAGGCGAGAGTGAACCCAAGCGCCTTGAGTTTTCGGAGCTTGTACCCGCTACTGAGGGACTACGGGGAACGTTTAAGCGCTGTCATAATTACTTACACGTTAATGGAAATTTAACTAAAGAAAAGGCTTTCTTTGAACTGCTGAAGTTGATTTTCTGCAAAGTGCATGACGAGCAAGAAACCAGTGGCGTCATGGAATTCAGTATTACACAAGAAGAACGCCGGAGCGAATTAGGCCAACGTAAATTACGAACCAGAATCAAGAAAATATTCAATGCAGTAAAAAAGCAGTACTCGCATATATTCCCTTCAAAGAATGAAGATATTGATCTAGACAACCGCTCACTGGCTTATATCGTTTCTGAGTTTCAGAAGTTTAATTTTCAGGAAACTGCAAGCGACATTAAAGGCGAGGCTTATGAAGAAATTGTCAGTGTCACCAGTCGCCGTGATCATGGTGCTTTCTTCACTCCGAGAAATGTCTGCGACATGGCGGTTGGAATCGTTCTTGCAACGTATTCACCAGAACAGAGAACTAAACTTAAAGTTTTAGATCCAGCCTGCGGGACGGGTGGTTTTCTCAGGGCTACCTTGATTCAGCTTCGGGATCTTGAAGAAGATAGAATCAAGCGGAAATATGGCAACAAAAATACCGAAAAAGTAAAACTAGAGGTCGCTAGCAGTTTAGAGCGGATTTGCAACAATAACCTCTATGGGATCGACAAACTCGATGAATTAGTTCGAGCAGCACAGATGAATCTAGCCATGCATGGTGACGGCTCATGTAATGTTTATCATGCAAATTCACTGTTGCCACCTGGTGAATGGATTGCCAACAAAAGCGAAGGGATTGAGAAAGTTAAATTAGAGTCATTTGATGTGGTTTTTGCGAATCCACCCTTTGGTTCGAATTTAATGATCGATGATCCCTATATTTTGGATCAGTTTGAAATGACCACGGCTGAGGCCAAGGCTGCTCGATCTTCTCTGGCACCCGAAAGATTGTTTGTTGAGCGATGTCTAGATTTTGTGAAACCGGGTGGGCGAATAGCAATTGTTTTACCTGATAGCATTTTGTCTACAGCCTTTTCCAGTCTCGTGAGATACACTTAGTATGTTTTGGAATTTGCTAAGAGACAGGGATGAAAGCTTACTCTATCGAGNNNAAGGAAGTTTCTTTGACAGACATTAAAAACTGGTTTACAAATTGCTGCTACTGCACCTCACTAGAGTGAGAAATGCTGTAATCCGGGTCTATCTTTTATCCGTCGAATGGTTTTAAGACGGGCTTATGTCATTGCCAGTATCGATCTTCCTCGCCAAACCTTTGCACGTTCTGATACTCACACGATGACCAGTGTTTTGGTATTGCAAAAGTTTACTGAGACTGAGCTACGGTTGGTCGCTGAAACAGGACGACCTCCAGAGTACGAGATTTTTATGGCGATCGCCGATCGAGTCGGTTGGGATTTGCGGGGTAATCCTGTCTACGTGAGAACTCCAGAAGGTGAAGAGGTTTTGCGCAAGACAACTCGAAACGTCACGACTCGAAACGCCAAGGGAGAAGTGATAGAGATTGCGAAGGAAGTTGAAGAAGCCATTGTTGACGACCAGCTTCCTGCCGTAACTCAATTATTTGAAAACTGGCTAGCCCAGAAGACTCCGAGGTGGCTGCATGTGTAGTGCTGTAGCGCTTCCCAAACTTCATCAAGTTCAATCTGATGTACGTCAGTTCTCAATTGGCTCAAAGTGGCTATATGAGGCTGATTCTCGCTTTGATGCAGGCGCTTATTCAGAAGGAGCTTTCCGTGCCCTTGATGCCATAGAAGCCTGTGGACACCCTACTAGATCTCTTGGTGAACTGTGCGGAACAATCTGGCACCCAGTACAAACGCAAGCACGAAGCAACTTCAAGCGAATTTATACAAAACCAGAGCATGGAGTACCGTTTGTCAGCTCTCGAAATATGTTCTTTTTGCCTCTGCGGCCTGAGAAATTTCTTTCACATCGCATGAAGAAACTCGGCGATTTAATGATTCCGAGAGGATGGGTTGTTGTTAGCCGTTCAGGCACAGTTGGCAATGTGCTGTTTATCAATAAAACCCTAGAGAGATGTGCGATTTCTGATCATACTATCAGGATCGAACCCGTTGATATACCATCAGGCTATTTATATGCTTTCCTGGCGAGTAAATTTGGGAAGGCTTTTATCTCTAGCAGTACTTATGGTTCAACAGTAGATGAATTGGAGCCAAAACACTTGGCTTCTATTCCTATTCCGTTACCGTCAGAAGAAAAACGGAAATCTATTCATGGAAAAATTCTTCGAGCTTATGCTTTGAGAGATAGGGCTAATCTACTTTTTGACAAGGCTGAAAGGGATCTATACGAAGTTTTAGGGATCGAGCCTTTTACTGAAGATGAAATTGAGTATTTAGGTCAGGTAAATGATCCTAAGGCTTTTGAGATTTCTTCATCAGAGTTTCTTGGTGACTCAGATGTGAATAATTCTGTGGTTAGATTTGATTCTAAACATCATGTTCCCATTTTGCGAAGTGTAATTCATAAGCTTCATCAAGCCAACTGCAAATTCATCCGTTTGGGAGATACAGATACTCAAATAAGCCGACCTCCTAGATTCAAACGAATTTACGTTAAAGAGAAACAAGGAGTTCCTTTCTTTCAACCTTCTTATTTAATGTCATTCCGAATAACTCAGTATCAGTCAATCTCTTCGGTAGCTAATGCTAAGGTCATTAAAGAGTGTATGCTGAGAGAGAATGAGATTTTAGTAACTCGTTCTGGCACTGCTGCCCGTGCGGGGTTAGTTACTGCTAAATATACGCACTGGGCTGGTTCAGATGACATGATTAGAATCTTCCCAAATGAACAATATGATTCGGGATTTCTTACAGCCTTTTTTCTAACTCCTTACGCCAAACACCAAGTTCTTGCTCAAGTGTATGGTGGCGTAGTAGATCATGTAGATGAATTTCATTTGGCAAATGTTCTATGCCCAGATATATCTATTGACAAGCAAAAAGCGATAGGAGATTTCATGCGTCTTGCATACTCCTACAGGGATGAGGCTAATGATTTAGAGGATAAAGCAATCGCAGAGCTAGAAGCCGTAATCTCTGGCTGATATAAAATAGGTCAAGCGTACTTCATCTCTGCAAATGCCCGAAGACATTAAATTTCGCCACTACTTTGTCGATGAGGCAGGTGATCTCTCATTCTTCAACAAAAAAGGGCGCATTATCGTAGGCCAACCGGGAGCATCCAAGTTTTTTATGGTGGGTGTAGCCCAAATTGCTGATCCTGAAACAGTCACTTGGGAACTAAATGCCCTGCGAGCCCAACTCATGACCCACCCACGCTATAAGGGCATCCCCTCAATGCAGCCGGAGGCCAAGAAGACCGCGATCGCCTTTCATGCCAAAGATGACTACGCCGAGATTCGCGAACAAGTCTTTGAGCTAATCCAGGCTTTGGATGTGAAAGTTTTCGTTGCCATTCGCAGTAAAGTCGAGATGGCTGAGGCCGCCAAGGCAAACTTCAAGAATTTGGGCAAGAAGCTACAGCAGAACGCAATCTACGACGATCTGATAAAGCGCCTCTTCAAAAATCTGCTGCACAAAGCAGACGTCGTTCAGATTGCCATTGCCAGACGAGGCAAAGAAGCCCGTGAAGACGCATTGGAACAAGCGATCAACCAAGCTCAGGAAAACTTTGAGGCCAAATGGAAAATCAGCTCTAGCAGCTCAATCTTGATTGAACCTGCTTATCCATCACAGGTTGCAGGACTACAAGTCGTTGACTACTACCTTTGGGCACTACAACGGCTTTACGAACGGGAGGAAGATCAATTCTTCAAACCGCTTGCCCACAAGTACAGGCTAATTATGGATTTGGACGACAAACGCAATAAGGGCTATGGAGAGTGGTACAGCGATCGTAATCCGTTAACTCTAGAAAAGCTAAGAGGGGCTAGATCTAAGTAGGGTTGCTACTCAGACACACGGCATGAAGCCGACGTTCGCCCCTCTATATACTAGTATACTTTGAATAAATTGGTATCATGAGCAACCCCCCATTTTAGCGTATTCATCATCCGTTCTGACAGGTTGCTTCATTGAAGCTGCTGGAGCGAGGTGACTTGGATGGAAGTTATGGGACTTTGCTCCATTTTTAGATCTGATTCTACATTCCTTGTGCTACGGGCGTTTAGGCGTCTCTCACAATCTCTGTCATAGAAATAACGATATAACAAATCGTTGCAGCGGCGTATTTAGGCAATCTGTCATGAACTTTAAGGCTATCTACCGCCGCTGAACTCAATCGTTATTTTGCTCAACAGCTGAAAAGTATTGAGGACTAGTGCTAGCTGAGTTTACTTGTGAGCCGTTTGCTGTTGAGAAGACTACTGATTGGGGAATTCAGTTGGCAAAGACTGATGCGATCGCTGCTGTTTATTTACACCTTTTTTGCGCTTTACGTCTTTTTTCGAGCCGATAGCATGATCTTCTTGCCTCAGCCTGCCAGCTATCAAGACACTCAGGAAATCCTCAAAGTCCCTGTTACCCATACCGAACAGATTTCCGCCATATTTTTGCCGAATTCTCAAGCGGCATACACCTTGCTCTACATCCACGGCAACGCCGAAGATTTAGGGGATATTCGTCCCGTACTCGATCGCTTACATGGCTGGGGGTTTAGTGTCTTTGCCTATGACTACCGGGGTTATGGCACCAGCGACGGTAAGCCCGCCGAAAAGAATGCCTATCAAGATGCGGCTGCCGCTTATTCATATCTCACACAACAGCTCAACATCCCGCCTGAACGGATTATTGTGTACGGTCGATCTGTAGGCGGCGGCTCGGCCACTGAACTTGCCACTCAATATCCGATCGCGGGGTTGATCTTAGAGAGCACTTTTACATCGGCGTTTCGAGTCGTGGTTCCGTTTCCCTTGCTCCCCTTCGACAAGTTTCCTAACCTCGACAAAATGCCACAGATTCGTTGCCCCGTACTGGTGATGCATGGTCAAGCGGATCAAACCATCCCGCTGGAGCACGGCCAAACCCTCTATGAAGCCGCATCAGAGCCGAAACTGTCTCTCTGGGTCGCCGCCGCCGGACATAACGATTTCACCTGGGTGGCCGGAGAGCAACATCGACAAGCGCTCCGGTCTTTTCAGCAAATGGTTGAAGCACAGCAACCAAACTAAGTCGCCGCCGTCAGTTGAATTGCACACGAACCGAGGTAAAGCCTGCGCTTCTTTGGTTTTGCAGTCGGGAAAATTCTCCTGATTAACTGGCCCGATTCTGTTCTGCCCACCAAGCTCTGAGCGATCGCATCGCGCCAATCTCATCCTCTTTCGCTGTCTGCAAAAGCGCCCTCTCAGCAAGATAGAGTAGTTCCCCATGGAGCCGTGATGCAGGAGTTAACGACATGGCTACGATTCAGATCCGGAAAGCGGAACTGCGGGATGCGGGGGCGATCGCGGCCTTTAACCAGGCCATGGCACGGGAAACCGAAGGCAAAGCGTTGATACCTGAAGTCATCGCCGCTGGGGTGAATACCCTGATCCAAAATCCCTCGCTCGGGTTTTATCTCGTCGCTGAGACGGATGAGCAAATCGTAGCAGCGCTGATGGTCACCATGGAATGGAGTGATTGGCGCAACGGTTTGTTTTGGTGGATACAGAGCGTGTTCGTGGCACCGGCATACCGCCGTCAAGGCATTTATCGACAGCTGTACGCCTTCACCAAAAATCTCGCTGATCAGGAGCCGAACGTGTGCGGATTTCGGCTGTACGTCGAGCGCGATAACGATCGCGCCCAACAGACTTACGCTGCGCTCGGGATGATCGAAAGCCCTTACCGCGTCTTTGAAGAACTGAAACCGACCGTGAAATATACGCAAAGTGCGGTCTAGCGATGCGAGAGCGGGCGATTGGGAAAACTGGAATCCCCCCTCTTCACCGCTAAAAAACTTTGGGTTTTAGCATCACACATTACGAGCAAGGGAACCCGACAGGATAGAATAGATTGCTGTTGCCCGGTGCTGTCCGGCACGTTTAGGCTGTCGTTTTGGAAGCAAACACTCCATGATTCGCGAAGTTTTCATGCCCGCCCTCAGTTCAACGATGACGGAAGGCAAAATTGTCTCCTGGGTTAAATCCCCCGGCGATAAGGTTGAAAAGGGTGAGACCGTCGTCATTGTCGAGTCTGACAAGGCGGACATGGACGTGGAATCCTTCTATGAAGGCTATCTGGCTGCCATCGTGGTCGAAGCCGGGGAAGAAGCGCCCGTCGGCAATGCGATCGCCCTCTTGGCCGAAACCGAAGACGAGATTGAAGAGGCCAAAGCCAAAGCTGCCAGTGGTGGCGGCGGTGGTAGCAGCGCCGCGGCTAAACCCCCCGCGCCCGCACCCAGTAGCCCTGCTCCAACTCCTGCCGCCCCTGCTCCGTCGCAAAATGGCAGCGCGGCAGCATCCAGCGGCCGCACGATTGTGTCGCCTCGCGCTCGCAAACTCGCTAAAGAACTCAAAATTGACCTCGCAACGGTAAAAGGTAGCGGCCCCCATGGCCGCATTGTGGCGCAAGATATTGAATTAGCTGCGGGTAAGACGCCCACCCCAACCGCGCCTCCCGCCGTTCCAGCCGCCGCCCCAGCGGCGAGTGCTGCTCCTGCGGCTAAGCCAGCCGCCCCGACGCCCGCTCCAGCGGCTCCGGGGCAACTGGTGCCGTTCAATACGCTCCAGCAGGCGGTGGTGCGTAACATGAATGCCAGCCTGTCAGTGCCGACTTTCCGGGTGGGTTACACCATCACGACGGATGCCCTCGACCAGCTTTACAAGCAAATCAAGTCCAAGGGTGTGACCATGACCGGGCTGCTGGCCAAAGCCGTCGCTGTGACCCTGCAAAAGCATCCCCTGCTAAATGCGGCCTACACCGAACAAGGTATTCAGTACAGCAGCAGCATTAACATTTCCGTGGCGGTCGCCATGGAAGGCGGGGGGCTGATTACCCCGGTCCTCCAGGGGGCTGACCAAATGGATATTTATTCTCTATCGCGGACGTGGAAGGATCTGGTGGCTCGTTCTCGCACCAAGCAGCTTCAGCCAGATGAATATTCCACCGGCACCTTTACCCTGTCGAATCTGGGCATGTTTGGGGTCGATAAGTTTGATGCCATTTTGCCCCCAGGCCACGGCTCAATTCTCGCCATTGGTGGGGCTAAGCCCGCCGTCGTGGCGACGCCAGACGGCATGATGGGCGTCAAGCGCCAGATGCAAGTGAATATCACTTGCGATCACCGCATCATTTACGGAGCAGATGCGGCGGCCTTCTTGCAAGACCTTGCCGCTCTCATTGAAAACGAGCCTCAGTCACTCACGCTGTAGTCGTGTCTGAAGCTGCTGTTTAGCAAAAAGCCGGAATGGGCAGCATGCCCATTCCGGCTTTTTGTTGGCCTTCATATAGCAGAGGGTTGAAAGGGGCAAGGTTTACGGAACACTTTCAACCCAGGCAATTTAGCCGCCGAGCATGACCTGACCTAATTGTTGCGGTTTGCTATCGCTTCATAGCTCAGTTAGAGCGAGGTTTTCGCGATCGCCTGATTCACCACCTCAAAAATTTGATAGCAGTGGTTGTCGCGGCGAAGCGGCAGTTCCTCATTTTGCACAATGACATCAACCCGGGCCGCAGGCTCTGCTACAGTCGGCGGATTAATGAGCACCTCAACTGTGGCGAGCAAATTTGGCTTGACGCCCCCAGGTTTCTCTTTAGCGACGAGATACTCATCATTTTCATAAATCAGATTGAGATCGCAGGCGGCCAGCGTATCAGCCATCCTCTGACGAATCTGAGCTAAAGAACTCGCTGCTCTAAATAGCTTGGTGTACCGTGCCATAGTTGCTTAGGAGGGAACTGAATGTGATCAGGACGAACTTAGTAATCTTTTTCTCTCATGATCTAGTCATCGGACAGGCAAAAAGCATAGAGAATTTTAAGCCGACTGCACATTTCATATTGATTCAGTCACTATCATACGATTCGCCCAGGGCTCAAACTGCATTAGTGAATACGGTCGCTGACTGGCTTCGTAAGCTCACAATGAGAGAAAAGGCCCTGACAATTCACTTGGTCTACAGCTCAATGTATTTTTGAATACGTTATATCACGTTTTCTTGAATGGCATCGCTCTGGAGAATGGGATTGATTCAGGGGCACTGAATCGGCGGCTGTGTAATTTCTCGAATCATGAAACAGGCTGTGTTGGCTGTTTATGCAGTCAACAATACCAGACCTGACTAGGTGAAGAACCGTGACCTGATTCCGGTGTTTTTGAGCCACGATGCCTGAGCCTGGCGATGGGAATAACAGGATTGACAGCGTGCGTGTCTGGTGGCGTATCAACAATAATGCTCTCAGGCTTGTACCGAAAGTTGATAAGGGAGGATGCGACGGAGCGCTGAATCTTGAGCTGATTTCAGCAATTTGCCCAAATTTTAGAGGCGGAATCGGAATGGGCTTGAGGACAAATTGTGGCGCTGGAGCTCAGATTTTGGGCATGAACGAGTTGCTAATTTCTTCAAGACGGTGTGCTGACTTTGCGACCACTGCTACTGAAAATCTTCAGCATTGAATTCACTAGAGTCGTTGGATCCAATATTTTTGGGGATATTAAGACTGCTTATGGAGATGCAGCAGATTGGTCTAGATGAATGGAAGAATCGGGTGCCGTAAAGTTGAAACGAGATGGCGGATTACCGTTGCTGATACTCGATCTGTTCACCTTCGATGCCTCGCATTTGCTGGAGTCTGTAGAGCAGAGCCGTGATTTTTAGCGGATGAAGTGGACGGCAATTCATGACCCCATCGCCAATGGAATTCGTTGCTTCTAGGTTCTACTCAGCGGATTGCGATCGCAGGTGCGATGGCGAAAGGGCAAACGATTCAAGGTGTAAAGTACACGGAATGGTTGTCCCGCAATCGATTCGACAACTGAGTGTGACCTGACCTAATTGCGATTTGCTATAGCAGTCCGCAGTAAGGTACCAACAGGCAAGGGGCTTAAGCCCCTTGTTCCGCAGCATGAGAATGTACGGAGCTATCTACGCGGCGCTATATATCCGCTTCCCATGGCATTTGGGGGGGAAGTTGACGGGATTGGTTGGGTTCTGTGCCGCAGTCCCTTGTCTATCCCCAACTGCTGACTAGGTCAGTAAGCACGCTTCGGCCTTGAGATCTCGTTCCATCAGGGCTTCGACGGCCTCTTGCGGCGTGATTTTACCATTCAGTAGATGATAGACCTGTCGCGAGATAGGCACGGGAATCCCTTCTCGATTGGCGATTTGCACCAGCACGTTGGTTGTATTGACCCCCTCTGCTGTGCTGCCCAGTTCTTCGAGAATCTGGTCGAGGGATTTGCCCTGGGCCAAGCCGTAGCCCACGCGATAGTTACGACTGAGGACGCTAGTGCAGGTGGCGAGCATGTCGCCCAATCCCGATAGCCCGACAAACGTCTCGGCCTGACCGCCTAAATGAGTGCCAATGCGAATCATCTCGGGCAGGGCGCGGGTCATGAGGGCCGATCGCGCATTTGAACCCAAATCCAACCCTTCGCAAATACCGACCGCGATCGCGATCACGTTTTTCAAGGTGCCGCCCAGTTCTGCGCCGAGCGGATCGGGACTACTATAGACCCGGAACGTATCCGACGAGAACAGGTATTGCACAGCTTCTGCTGCTTCGGGATGCGAACTGGCCGCGACGGTCGCGGCGGGTAGCCCGCGGTCAATTTCTTTCGACAGATTGGGGCCAGACAACACCACAATCGGATTATCGGGAAAGGTGTCGTGGAAAATTTGGGAGGGGGTGCGGGTCGTTTCGGGGTCGAGCCCTTTGGTCGCTGTGACAATGATCGTCTCCGGCGGAATGTTGAGCTCTTTGAGCTGCGCAGCCACGGACGGTACGCCTTTCATCGACACGGCTGACAGGATGACATGGGCATCCTGCACGGCGTCGGCCAAAGACATCTCACTGCTGCGCGACCACAAACAAACGGTATGGTTGTTCTTTTCGACCAGAGAGGCCAGGGCTGTGCCCCAGGCTCCGGCACCCAAAATGGTCAGCTCGGCTGATTGCTTTTGAGCCTGCTGAGCATCGATCGAAATCGGTGAGGTCACGTTAGCGTCCATAAGTTCAGTGATGAAGGTGAAGGTAGAGAATTAGCAAGAGGGCGTTGCGAGGGAACCGCAAATCTGCGCAAAAATCACTCTAAAAATACCGGGCTGATAAGGGTAAAGTGAAGTTCGATTTTTAGGTCTAAGATTCCAGGCATCGAGCCAATGATAGGTTTTATCGCCAGATTACCCAGACCTAAAAATCAAGGGACTATAGCTTCCCGATCGCGTGTGCCAGCCTTAGACGGCTTGCAGCGATCGCCCCTCAACGGAAGTTTCTAGCACATAGTCAGGGATGCAGTTTTCTTCCATAAACTGCTTGTAATCGGCAGTCTCTTGTTGACATTTGGCGTCATCCCAACCGCAGTGCTGACGCAGAGTGTCCAAAATGGGTTCCAACACGTCGTAGCCGTAGTTGGCATTCATCGCCAAGATCGTCCGACGGCGAGTGAAATCGAGCACGGTGTGGGCCATCTCCGATCGCATCGCAAAGACGACTTCAGCGCGAATATTTGGATGGGTGGGAATGAGCTTTTCTGCCAGATCGGGCTGGTCGTCGATCAGACCTAGCAGCTCCATTGCCCGAGCACCGTAAACGTCAAAGATATATTCCAACGTATCGGTTTGCAGGCGATCGCGATAGCGCTGGTAAGCCGTCTCAATGCGATCGTCATCGGGCAAGATGCAGCCCGGCAGCGGTCGCTTGCGGGTGGGCGAAGGGGGCACGGGTTTACCCATTTTCTTAAAGGCCCAATCAGTCATCTCTTCCCCCACTTGGCGATGGGTAGTCAGCTTGCCGCCGATGAGAGAAATGAGGTTGCTCACACCGTCCTTGGTGTGATCGTTCAAGATGTGAGCGCGGGTAATGCTACCGGCTTTTTTGTCCCCAACGTAGGGCAAGGGGCGAATGCCCGAATAGGTGAATTTCACGTCATCGCGGGTGAGGCGTGCCGTCGAAACCACTTGATTGGTCTCTTTGATCAAATAATCGACTTCGTCATCGTCGGCTTTGACCCGATCCAAGTCGCCGGTATATTTCAAGTCGGTGGTGCCGATGAGGTACTGACCACACCACGGCACGATGAAGAAGGGGCGACCATCGGATTTTGCTTCGACATAGAGCGCGGTGTCCGGTGCGCCGGGAAAATGATCGACGATGATGTGGCTGCCCTTCGTGCCGCCGATTTTACGTTCGTCGCCAATGGGGGCGGCTTCGCCATCTCGACGGCCCAAGCCCAGCACGCGATCGACCCAAGGCCCTGAGGTATTCACCACCACGGCATGGTCGGGTAGGTTAACGGTGAATTCTTCGTCATGGATTTGGTCATAGGCGGTGAGCCCGGTGAGGCGATCGCCCTCGCGCTGCAACCCGGTGACGGTGGTGTAGTTCAGCACGTCGGCCCCGGCAGATTGGGCATCTAAGAGCATTTCCAGACAGAGCCGCTCAGCATGTTCGGCCTGACCGTCGTAATATTGGGCCGCGCCTCTCAGATTGTCGCGATCCACCGCGCGAAAGAGCTGCTGCATCTTGGCTTTTGAGAGCATGCGATGGTTGGGCAGGGTCTTGTCATAGCTGAGCACGTCGTACAACACCATGCCCGCTTGAATTTCCCAATAGCTGCGGGTGCCGCTGCCGTAAATCGGAATCGTCATTTGGATGGGCTGCACCAGGTGCGGGGCGGTGCGCAGCAAAATCTCGCGCTCCCGCAAAGACTCCCGCACTAAGTTGAATTCAAAATATTCCAAATAGCGCAAGCCGCCATGGACGAGGCGGGTCGACCAGCTGGTGGTGCCGCCGGCAAAGTCATTTTTTTCGACTAGCAGTACCGATAAGCCCCGCAGGGCAGAGTCGCGAGCCGTGGCCGCCCCGTTGACGCCGCCCCCAATGACGACAACATCATAGTCTCGCCGCTGAATGGCTTGGAGATCTCTCATCTATATAATCCTTTGAATGCAGCAAATAAGTGGCTATGAGCGCTAGCTGCGCAGCCAATTTGGAGGCTGTTTGATCAGCAATGCAGGGGGCGCGATCGCCATCACACAATACCCTTCACCGTGAGCCTCGTCATGGATTGGGGGACGGCGATCGCGCCTACTGCAAGGGTCAACCTTCCATAACTTGCCCTTACACTAACGCAGGTTCACCCGGCGACGCTGTTGCATTCGCTGCTCTGAACATGTGGTTAGCCCACTCTTTCACGTCATACTGCAACACTACTTGGTGCAACCGCTGCATCCGTTCTTGCTGCTCTTCGGGGCTCATGGCTAGCGCCTGATCAATCGACTCATCCATATGCTTGTCAGAATAAGGATTGGTCAAAACCGCATCCGGCAACTCGACCGCCGACCCTGTGAACTCAGAGAGAATGAGTACCCCGTCGCGTCCTTGGTGCGCCGCGATGTACTCCTTCGCCACAAGGTTCAAGCCATCCCGCAAGGGAGGAATCCAGGCGATGTCAGCCGTGCCGTAAAACGCCATCAGCTCGTGATACGGCACCGGCTCCGTAAACAGCAAAATCGGTGTCCAGTTCAGTTTCGAAAAGCGACCGTTGATTTTACCGACCATTTGCTCGATCTGGCTCTGGGCCGTCTTATACACCCGCATGCCAGCGGCGGCTTTCACAGCGGTCATGACTAAATTGACCTTGCCTTGCAGCTCGGGGCGACGGGTCAACAGCCGCTCGTAGCAGAGCAACATCTCTTTCGCGCCCTTTACGTAGTCCACCCGGCCAGCCGAGACAATCAGCTTATTGTCGCCAATGTCATCGCGAATTTGCTTAATGCTGGCCTGCACTTTTTCAGAGTTAACTACGTCGGCAATATATTGCGGGTGGGTCCCCACCGGAAAGGCGTCGAGGTGGACGGTGCGTCCCTGATAGCTCAACTTCGTTGTCATATCCGGTTCAGACAAGGCCACGCCGTGGGGGGTAAAGGCCTCGCGCACCGGGCCGCGTTCGACGGTTTTCACATCCCGCAGGCTGCGGGCTACGCCAGCGAAGTTCTCGACGTAGCGGGGAATGTGGAAGCCGCAGAGGTCACAGCACAGCAGGCTATCAACGATCGCCTCGCGCCAGTGCAGAATGTTGAACACATCCGCCGCCGGGAAGGGAGTGTGATGGAAGAAGGCAATCTTGACATTGGGCATCTTTTGCCGAATGTAGTACGGCGTCAGCCACAGGTTGTAATCGTGAATCCAGATCAGGGCGTCTTCAGCGGCGTCTTCGCACGCGGCATCCGCAAAAAGTTGATTAATCGCTTTGAAGTTATCCCAGTCTGAGCTTTCGTAGGTGAAGTGCTCGGGAAAGGAGTGCAAAATTGGCCAAAAAGCCTCTTTCGCTGTGATGTAATAAAAATCTTTGACTTGTTGGGCCGATAGCGGAATGCGACGAACTTGGCTGCTTTCTTTGCCGCCTTCCATGACGACGCGCTCTTCAAAATTGCTTTGCTGCTTCGCCGTCATCTGCTTCCAGGCGATCCAGGTGGCACTTTCAGCATTCGCGAAGAAAGTTTTGAGCGTGGGGACGATCCCGTTAGGACTTTTCTTGTCGCGATAAACAGTCTTGCCGTCAACCACCACCTCGTCGTAAGGTTCGCGGTGATAAAGGATGACAAGGGAAGATTTCATATCAGGGTCTCCTGAATACGTTGGGTTAAAAGAAACAGCGCTCTGACCGCCACCTGCTGTGAGGGAGCAAGCAACCGGTCAATCATGGGGCTATCAATGTCTGCCATACTGACACGATTTGCTCTGCCAAAGGACCTGCATGACAAGTGCAAACGGAATTAATAAAATCGTTTTCATCAAGTAATTTCGTGCAGTTCTCTAAACAAAGAATTTATGAGCCACGCTATCCATCCCATCAAATAAGGTCTTTAAAGTCTGGACTTCCCCCCCGCGATAGATGTTGATGACTGTCAATTGATATAAAAGCGATCGCTCTTCGATGAAAATTGACCATCGCCCGTTGCTGAATGATGTGGACGGGGCCGCTACGGAATTTGCCTGAAGCCTTCCAGAACGGGTGGATTGCAGTAGCCTGTTACAAAGAGGGGGAGAGTCGCGGGCTTAGTGACATGATCGTCACGGGGTTGAGTCGGTTAGCGAGTTCCATAAACGGAACATAGAAGACGTTTCCTCCATCTCCGTGATGCCTCTTTATCCTCTGGGGAATAATACTGACGCCAGCTTTGCGCGATCGCAGGTTTGATGGCTGCCGTGAGCCCCACCGTCATGATGTTGGGCAATTGCCCAGCGGGCTGCGATTGTTGTGCTGCCCCCTGAAACCCGTCACTTAACACTGAAGAGAGTCGATATCGTGCCAGTCAAGAGTCCTGCTAGTTCTACCGTGCGCCTCGTTGAAGATGAAACCCACACGCTGTTGCAGTGGGCCGCTTCGGTCATGGCATCTGACGATACGTACTTTGGGCGGGGGCAACGATTAGCTAAGCGGTTGGGCGCGCACTATCGACGGGATGGCCTGACGGAATTTGGCTTTTGGACGCCGGAACTCACCGCGAATGTGATCCAGTCAGAGCGATCGCTGGAACTGGAAATTTTCACCCCCCTGACGCCCGTCAATTTTCGCGAACCGCTACAAGTCATCGAGTTTCAGCGTGATCTCGTGCCCCTGGAGCAGCAGGGAGAATTTCTCTGGGGCGTAGTCGCGGGGGTCAAAGCGGGTAATCGCAATACGGCGGGCTCGTTTTATTGGCTGCGCTACGTTGATGCCGAGCAGCGCGTCCACATCATTCGCGATCCCCTGCCGTATTCCACCCCCTATGGCGTATTTGCCCCTGCCGAAGTGTATGACATGCGCCGCTTGCAACGGCGGCGAGCAGATCTGAGCTACTTTCGGCGGACGGCAGCCCCGAAGGGCATTCCCGATGCTGAGATCCCGCGAGTGCCGACACCGACCAACATTTTGCAAATTCACGTCAAGACGGCCTCTCCCGAAGGCACCCTTGAGGGGCTGACTCACACCTTCAATCGCATCTCGGACAAGATCGCAGCGGGGGAGTCCCTGACCCCGGCCGAAGAGGTTTACTGTGGCTATGACTGCGTGCAACTCTTGCCCGTAGAACCCACGATTGAGTATCGCCGCGAAGATACCAACGTCGAGCACGAGTGTTTTGCGATCGGTTCCTTACCCCCGGCGGAGGCAGAGGGCACCGTGGCGGCGAAAACGGCCGCGATCGAAGCCGAAGTCGACACAGAAGTCTCCGTCGAATCGAAGACCGTGGTGATCGCCCCAGAAAATGACGTTGACGAGCGTACTGTCACGGTGACTCTGCGCAAGCCCGACACCCAAAACTGGGGCTATGATGTGCCCATTTTGGCTTCGTCTTCGACGAATCCTGCTGTGTTAGGCAGTCTGCGACCGGATGAAGTGGTGGACTTTGTGGCGGCCCTGCACAACTTTGCGGGGGGCTCCATTGGGCTCATTTACGATTTGGTGTACGGCCACTCCGACAACCAGGGCATTGAATTGCTGACCCAGCAGTTCTTTAAAGGCCCCAATATGTACGGTCAAGACTTGAACCATCAGTTGCCGCAGGTGCGGGCCATTTTGCTGGAAATGCAGCGACGCAAAATCAATACCGGAGCCGACGGCATTCGGGTGGATGGCGGTCAAGATTTTCGCTTTTTCAATCCCCTGTCCGGTCGGGTTGAGCAGGATGACGCCTACCTGCTCGCCATGAGCGATGTGGTGCAAGACATTCAGGGTTACCGACGGCTCATGTTCACCATTTTTGAAGATGGTCGCCCCTGGCCCGAGGAAGGCTGGGAAGAGAAATCGACCTATCGCGAACTGGTGGAAATGAAGCCCGGTTCGTTTCAGTGGGGACCGCTGATTTTTGCCCACAACACCCCCACGGTGAAGGGCTTTTGGGATCGCAAGTGGCGACGGGTCTGCGAGGTGATTTTTCAGGGCGATCACTGGATTACCGGGTGCGGCAATCATGACACCGTGCGCCGGGGCAACCAGATTGATCCCGAGGCTGAAATCAACTGGAACTTAGGCAAGACGCTGCCCCAGGTATTGCACCGGGCTTACAACAATCCGGGCACGTTGCTGTGGGTGCATGGCTTTTCGCCCGGTTTGCCGATGGACTTTTTGAATGCCACGGTGGAAACGCCGTGGGGCTTTTTCCGCAATACGGACGATCGCTACGGCGTCAAAGTCGTTTCGGAGGAAGTGGGCTTTTTGGATTGGGAAATTGAGCCCGAAATGTACACCGACGCGGATGCGTTTCCCCGGTTAAAGGCCTTGGGCTTCAAAGAGTACGACCAACTGCGGGACTTTGCCTATGCTCTGCGGGACGCCATGATCGAGACGGATTATGACTTGCAAGAAGTGGCGCAAATTTGTCAGAAATGCCTGGATGGCGACGACAGCACCCTTTGCACCGTGCCCTCGATGGAAGAATTGCAGCACGATCATCTGCCGCGCTTCCTCGCGACGCTGGATGTGCCAAAGCTGAAAGCCTTTGCCATGGCCTTTATGGAAGACGGCCACGATATGTGCAACGTGGGCCGTTATTTGGAAACGTTAGACGGCAAGCAGACCCGCTTTAGTTGGCAGTTGCGCCACTTTCGCTTGAGCCATCCCTGGCTACGGGAAAATCTGACGGGGCGCGATCGCTTCAACCGCATTAGCGATGACCAACGCACCATTTTTTACGGCTACCGCAGCGAGCCGCACCCCGATGTGGCCCCCGGCAGCGAGGTGGTCATTTTGACCCACATGGGGGGCGAACCGATGACCGTTAACCCCGGCGACTGGCTGCAACTCGATATGGCGGAATGGCAGGTAGCCCTGACGACTCCGGGCATTGATATCAAGGAAGACCTCAAGGATTTGCGATCGTTTGAGCTGCGTGACAGCGAAGGCGTCTTGCTCGTGCCCATGGAAAAAAGTTGAACTTCCAGCCCGACGGTCAGAATCGGCGCAAAGATGTAGCATTCAGGCAAAACTGATAAAGTGCGGTTTCTGACTCCTTTTTCACTGCGGCATGTCTCGTTCTTATAAAGCGACTGGAATTAATCTCAAAGGGATGCCGATGGGCGAGACCGATCGCATGGTGACGATCTTGACCATTGAGCATGGATTGGTGCGGGTGATTGTGCCCGGGGCGCGTAAGCACAAGTCGCGACTAGCGGGGCGCAGCAGCCAGTTTGTGGTGAATGAACTCTTCATTGTGCAGGGCAAGAGCCTGGACAAACTGGTGCAGGCAGAGACGGTGCGATCGTTTCCGGGACTCTCGACTGATTTAGCGCGACTTACAGCCAGCCAGTATCTGGCTGAGTTGGTGCTGTGTCAGGCGCTGAGCGGCCAGCCCCAGGGAGCGTTATTTGCCCTGCTGATTGAACAATTGCAGCGGTTAGAGCAAGCGGAGCAGACCGATATTCTGGCCTGTTTGAATCAGGGGATCTTTCAACTTCTGGTTGCCGCAGGGGTCGCCCCAGAGCTCAATCAGTGCTGTATTACCCAGACTGAGATCATGCCGAATTTGGCACAGGCTGACTGGCACGTGGGGTTTAGCCCGGGGTCGGGTGGGGTGGTCACGGTGGATCAACTGGCACAGATTCAGACGAACAGCCCCCGAGCAAAGACTGCTTCAGGACGTTACGCTGTAAATGGCTCAGGGGGGCCGAGGCGATCTCACAAAAATCCTGCCGTCAGCCTGATCTCAGCTCAAGAACTGGTATGGTTGCAGCAGCTAGGCGAGACCGAATTAGTGACTCAGCGATCGCTCCCTGGCATGGCCACGCCCGAACAGCGCCTGATGGGCTGGCAGCGGATTGAGCGCCTGCTGCGCCAGTATGCCGAATTTCATTTTGACCGCCCCATTCGATCAGCCACCCTGATCGATGCTTGCTTTCCTAACCCGATTTCGACGAGATAGATGCTGCGCGAGTCCGACCTCAATTCCAGTCCAGATGATGCGATCGCGGCCCCGCCAGCGGTAGCCGATTCGGCTGCAGCTTCTGATTCTGGGCAGGATGAGGCGATCTCTGAGTACGAGGGCTTTTGGCCTGTCCTGCGCAATCGCAACTTTCTCACTTTGTGGAGCGGCCAGGTGTTTTCGCAGCTGGCCGATAAGGTCTATCTGGTCTTGATGATTGCCATTATCGGCAGCCAGTTTGATGCCCCCGATCAATCCATCAGCGGCTGGGTCTCGGCGGTCATGGTGGCGTTCACCATTCCGGCGGTGCTGTTTGGTTCGTTAGCAGGCGTTTATGTGGATCGCTGGAGCAAGCAAGCCGTTCTGGTGCTGACCAATCTGTTGCGGGGGGGACTGGTGATTGCGCTGCCTGCCCTGCTGTGGCTCTCCCAAGACTGGGGCAGCATTCGCCAGATTCCCGTTGGCTTTGGCCTGTTGCTGGGCGTGACCTTTGCGGTCTCCACGCTGACGCAATTTTTTGCCCCGGCAGAGCAAGCGATGATCCCCCTCATTGTCAAAAATCCTCGGCTGTTGGCGGCTAACTCGCTTTACACCACCACGATGATGGCCTCTGTCATCATCGGCTTTGCCATCGGTGAGCCGCTGCTGACCTTGGCGGATACGCTGCTGAAATCGGTCGATGGCGGGGCGGGTTGGGGCAAATCACTCCTAGTGGGAGCGGGATACGTGATCGCCGGCTTATTGCTGCTGCTGGTGCGGACCCACAAAGATACGCTGCCAGAGCATGAGCCGCCCCACCCTTGGGACGACATTAAAGACGGGGTGCGCTATCTCGGCACCAAGCCGGTGGTGAGGAATGCCATTGTTCAGCTCGTGCTGCTGTTTTCGGTCTTTGCGGCATTGGCGGTATTGGCGGTGCGCCTGGCGGAAGTGATGCCCGCGCTAAAAGCGTCTCAGTTTGGTTTTCTGCTGGCAGCGGCGGGGGGCGGCATGGCAGTTGGCGCCACCCTGATCGGCCAGTTTGGTGGGCGGTTGCCCCGGCGATCGCTGGGCTTCACCGGTTCCCTGGGCATGGCGGGAGCCCTGGCGGGCATGGCCTGGACGACCCAGCAACTGTGGCCGACTTTAGGGCTGATTGCCCTCCTCGGTCTGTTTGCGGCGCTGATTGGCATTCCCATGCAGACGACGATTCAAGAGCAAACTCCTGCTGCCATGCGAGGCAAAGTCTTTGGCTTGCAAAATAATGTGGTGAACATCGCTTTGAGTCTGCCCCTGGCCCTGGCAAGCGTGGCCGAAAGTTGGTTGGGCCTGTCCCTGGTTTTGACGATCTTGGGGGGCGTGGTTGCTTCGGGTGGTCTGCTGACCTGGTATAGTGCCGATACGGGTGATGACGGCACGGTAAACGCTTCTCTCACACAGCCAGAGAGCGATCGCGCTTGAAGATTCAGGTAAACAGCGGTCATACCACCCATCCTGCGCATAAATAGGCTTTTTCCCGATAGATGCACGTAGCATGGCTTGGTAAAAAATCACCGTTTTGTGGAAATGTCACCTACGGTCGCGAGATTACCCAGGCCCTGCTGGAGCGTGGTAATCGCGTCACGTTTCTCCATTTTGAGAATGCCCCTGCCGCTGCTCCGGAGGCGGCAACGCCGATTTTGTGGCCGCAAGCCGCTACCCACCAAGCGTGCCACGAGGTCGCACTGCCATTTTGGTTTAAGTCGCAGATGCTGACGATTCCGGCTTTGGGCGCCAGCAGGCAGTTGGTCGATACGTTGCAGCAAGTCCGACCGGATGTAGTGCATGCTTCGCTGACGCTGTCGCCGATTGATTTTCGGTTGCCGGAGATTTGTGCCTCTCTGCAAGTGCCATTGGTGGCGACATTTCATCCCGCCTTTGACCGCAAGCTGCGAACCCTGAGTTCGGGGGCGCAGCACGTCACTTATCAGATGTATGCGTCGACGCTGGCGCGGTGCGATCGCGTCATTGTTTTTTCAAAACTGCAACGCGATATTCTGATCCGGTTGGGGGTGCCCGCCGCGACGTTGGCGGTCATCCCCAATGGGGTAGACGTGACCAAATATTGCCCTGGGCCATCTGCCATCAAATCGACGCTGCAAGCCCGCCAACTCTTTGTCTATCAGGGTCGCCTTTCCCCCGAAAAAAATGTTGAAGCCCTGCTACGGGCCTGGCAACACGCGCAAATGGGACCCGATTGCCAACTGGCGATCGTGGGCAACGGCCCCCTCGAGTCTTCCCTCCGCATGTTTTATGGCAGTGATCCCTCGATTCACTGGCTGGGCTTTGTGCAAGACGAAGCGCGGCGCATTGATATTTTGCGCGGGGCCGATGCCTTTGTGCTGCCCTCGATGGTGGAAGGGCTGTCGCTGTCGCTGCTGGAAGCCATGTCGTGCGGCACCGCTTGCATTGCGACGGATGCGGGGGCCGATGGCGAAGTGTTAGAAGAGGGCGCGGGCATTGTGATTGATACCCAGCGGGTGCGGCAGCAGTTGCAAACGGTGTTGCCCATTTTGCGAGACCAGCCGGAGATCACCCGACTGTTGGGGCAAAAGGCGCGACAGCGAGTGCTGGAGCGATATACCCTCACCACGAACGTTGCCCATGTGGAGCAAATTTATCAGCAGCTAGTGGCCCCCAACTTTGCCGCGAACTCTTCTTATATCGTTCTCTGAGCTCCGCCGCTTACC
Source organism: Leptolyngbya iicbica LK (assembly GCF_004212215.1). NCBI lineage: Bacteria > Bacillati > Cyanobacteriota > Cyanophyceae > Leptolyngbyales > Leptolyngbyaceae > Leptolyngbya > Leptolyngbya iicbica. The sequence continues at coordinate 24,492 of NZ_QVFV01000001.1, read as the reverse complement.
GCGTCAGCTCACGCCCGTGGTTAGACTTCAAATCCAGACGGTTTGCTGGGCAGGGCTGAGGCGGCGGTCTCTTCGGCAGCGTGGGCGATCGCCTCGGCCACCTTGGACGCATAGGGCCGGAGCACAGACCAGGCGACGGGCGATAGCCACCCGCGTAGACACACCGAGTAGGAAATTTGGGTGCCCCAAACGGTGGATTCCAGCCGATAAATCACCCGCTCTTCTAAACCGGGAACTGGGAACATGCGAATGCTGATGAGCTCATTGGGAGAGACTCGCTCGACAAAAATTCTGATGGGAATGGGGACCCAGCGAGGCATCACGCGATAAATTAAGCCGGGCTTAGCCGTCAGTCCCCGGGGGGCATTGGTGCTGTCGATGAGCGGATGCCACGTCGAGATGTCGGCCAAGTTGGTCAGGGTTTGCCAGAGCGTTTCAACCGGGGCGGTGCTTAACGCCTGATAAGTTCGATAAATCGAATGCGCCATGGGCGATCGCTGACTCAGCTCGCTCACGCTAGCGTCGCGGGCTACCGCACCGGGCGAATGGGAGCGGTGCAGATTTTTCCAGAGCGACTGAAACACTTTCATAGCAAACCACAGAGACGATGACAGCGATAGCTAAAAACAGGCCGTAGTTTAGATGGTAGCGAGGCTGGGCGGGCGGTGCAGTTGAGTCCGAGAGCGACCACGAGCGAGCCGCTGCTGGGTTAACTCCGCTTTCGGGGCGTCGCCTGATGCACAATAAATGTGCTGATATCGTCAACGACTGATGACCTGGGTGCAAACGCTTGCCTTAAATATTTAGATTTCTCAATATTTTGACAGTGTCCTCATTGTAGAGAAATGTTTTAGAGCGCTAAACCTGCAACTATTTCAAGTTAGGGTAAAAAACGTTCAATGCCTGATAGGTCAAGGGTTACCTGTAGCTCAGCAGTAGTGATCAGCAATGATTGCGATCGCCGATGAGGGGCTAGACCGGGCATCCCAATGGCAGGTATCGCTGCATGGCTCTATCTCAGGCATCGGTAGCCGTTCATGCTCGGGGCACCCCCATATCAGCATAAGGCGGCATTTTTCCTTCGTAATCTATATCTGCTGGTTAACCCTACCAAGTTTATGACCACTTCTTCTGCACCCAACCAGACTCAAGCGCCGACCGCTACACCGGCTCCCCCGCCTGCTGACTCCCGCGATCGCGTGAGTGCATTTATGCAGGGCATTCAAGACGAAATTTGTGCGGGCCTCGAAGTGCTGGATGGCGAAGCGCAATTCCAGCAAGACCAGTGGGAGCGACCCGAAGGTGGCGGCGGGCGATCACGCGTCATCAAAAATGGCGGCGTCTTTGAGCAGGGCGGCGTTAACTTTTCGGAAGTGTGGGGTCAGCAACTCCCGCCCAGCATTTTGGTGCAGCGTCCGGAAGCGGCGGGCCACGGGTTCTACGCGACGGGCACCTCGATGGTGTTGCACCCGCGCAATCCTTACATTCCCACCGTTCACCTCAACTATCGCTACTTTGAGGCCGGGCCAGTGTGGTGGTTTGGTGGCGGCATCGACCTCACCCCTTACTATCCTGATGTGCAGGATGTGAAGCACTTTCACCAAACGCTGAAGGATGCCTGCGATCGCCATCATCCTGACTACTACCCCGACTTTAAGCTGTGGTGCGACGAGTACTTTTATCTCAAGCATCGAGATGAAACTCGCGGCGTGGGGGGGATCTTCTTCGACTATCAAGACGGACGTGGCGAACTCTATCGCGGTCCCGATGAAAACGGCCCTGCCGCTCAATACAGTCAAAAGTTGGGCGAACTACCCCAGCGCAGTTGGGAAGACCTCTTTAACTTTGTGAATGACTGTGGCAAAGCCTTTTTGCCCGCTTATGTGCCGATCGCTGAAGCCCATAAACATCAGGCGTATGGCGATCGCGAGCGCGATTTTCAGCTCTATCGTCGAGGGCGTTATGTCGAGTTCAACTTGGTCTATGACCGGGGCACCATCTTTGGCTTGCAAACCAATGGCCGCACCGAGTCAATTCTGATGTCGCTGCCGCCCCTCGTCCGGTGGGAATACAGCTATCAACCCGAGCCGAACACTCCCGAACAGCAGCTCTACGACATCTTCTTGAAGCCTCAAGACTGGCTTGGTGGCAACGTTACGGCGTAGCTCACGCCCGGCGGCTGACAACGATACGGATCTGTCCATCAGGGGATGCTTGCTGATCTCATCCCCAGTGCTGGGGGTTGGGCACTGCCCAACCCCTACAGCTTCTTGACTAATTTGGCGAGGTTATACCAATTCTCTGAAGCAGGGCTACAAAGCCTGTCTCTGCAAAGCCCCTCTCCCAATGCTGGGAGAGGGGTTGGGGTGAGGGCCAAGTGTGGCGGTCAAGTTCAGAATTGGTCTTATTGCAGCGCACAGCCCTCAGGCAAAGACTTCACCGCTAGATCGGATGATTTGGAGCACTGATTTTGCGGATATCAGCGGGTCAGTGCTCAATTTTTTGAGGCGCAATCAGCCCCGTCTGATTGCGCTGCTGAGGGGCGTTACGATCGCCGCTTGGCCATCACTTCCAACACCTTTGGACCATCGACGGCGGTGACCGTCCACTCAAACTGGTCGTAAAAGACTTTGTCGCCAATGACGGGGATTTTCTGCAACTGGTGAATGAGGAACCCCGCCAATGTTTGGTATTCTTCGGCGACGGGCAACGCCACTCCCAACAGTTCGTTGACCTCTTCGATGTAGGTCTGAGCCTGCACTCGAAACGCCTGGTCATCTAACATGCTGACCAAGACGTCGACGTCTTCTTCCATCTCGTTGCTATCGCCAATAATTTCGCCCGTGACATCGGTCAGCGTCAGCAGGCCAGCGGTGCCGCCAAATTCATCCACCACCATCACCATCGACTTGCCCGACTTTTGCATGATTTGCAACAGGTCGTGGAGCTGGGTGTATTCCGGCACAAAGCGAGCGGGACGAATCCAGTCGTTGATCGAGCTGGTATGGGTGGCTTCCTGGCGCGCCAGTGGTCCGACCAAATCTTTGAGGGACAAGATACCGGCGACATCGTCCAGCGAGTCACCGATGACTGGGAATTGGGAATGGCCGGTTGCCGCGATCGCGGCCAACGCTTCTTGCAAGGTGGCCGTTTTGGGCAAAGCGTCAATTTGCGTCCGGGGAGTCATCACTTCCCCGGCGGTGACATCGCGAAATTCAAACACGTTATTGAGCAGTTCGCGTTCCTCTTCATCCAGCCCCGGCGATTCGGTCGTGGTGCGGATAATGAGCTGCAACTCTTCGGGGGTGACGCGGCTGTACCAGCTTTGGTTACCGCTGTAGCGAATGCCAAACAAGCGCAACAACCACCAGGTGGATTGATTGAGAATCCACACGAAGGGGGCAAACAATCGGGCGACGGTTAGGCTCAGGGGGCCAAAGATGCGGGCCAACTGCTCGGGATACAGCATCGCCACCGCTTTGGGACACAGCTCACCCAAGACAATTTGCAAATAGGCAATCAGCACAAAGGCCAGCAAAATTGAGAGGGAATGGGCAATCACCCCGAGATAGGGCAGCGTTAATGACAAATAGTGAAACAGTTGCAGCAATACGGTGGCGATGGTGGATTCGCCGATCCACCCCAAAGCCAAGCTGGAAAGCGTGATGCCAATTTGGGTGGTGGAGAGCAGTTGATCCAAACTGCGTTGAAAGCTTTGCACCGTTCGAGCTTGAATGTCGCCTGCTTCGGCCAGTTGGTTGATGCGCGATCGCCGCACGGACACGATGGAAAACTCCGCCGCGACAAAAAAGGCGTTAATCCCAATTAAGGCCAACACAGAAAATAGACGAGCCGCGATCGCTGGCCCCGTCAGCCCAGGATTCACAATTAGCAACGGCACATCCGTCTGAGCAAGCATTATCAGAGGTAAGAAGGCATAAGAATCCAAAAGCTCATTGCAATTCAGTCGTGCCGCTGATTCGGTATGATAGCCAGGTCTGCTGCCTCATCCATCGGCAATCGATACGCTAAACCTGGCGCCGCCACTTACCAACTAATTCGGCTCGTGTCCGGTCGTCTCCGATGCTACTGCCCCTCGTTGAGGGGAGCACCCGACATCCGCAGTTTAGCCTCGTCAATAATCTCTTGCTCATTGAGCAGCATAGACCCATTGCCAGACGCGGGGGATGCTTGATTTGAGGCGGCACTGCTGGTTGGGCGGGCATCGGGTTGTCGTACTCCCATGAGGGCCTGGCGACCTAGCGCATAGCCCCATGAGGAACTGACGACACCAGCCCCTACCATGAGCGCTAGCAAAACTGTTGTAAAGGCAACTGCAGGACTGATTCCCATGCCCTTAGCACTCCAACTAATCGTGTCCAAATATCATAGGCGGTCTTTCGATTTGCGACCAGTCACACCCCCGAGATTGCAACAATCGTCAAGTTTTTATGAGTGTTAGGGATTGATGGCCTGCGATCGCCACCCACCGTCAGCGGTCTGCCAATATTGATGGCGATTTTGCGGCTCACCGCGCAGTTCTAAATGATCGACTTGCTCCGGGGCCAAAATCAGCACCGCAAAAGGGGATAGCGGTGGCGACAACGCCAAATCAAGCGGCTCATACCCCCCCTCGGTGCGCGGCTCACCGGGGTTGGGCCAGGCAAACTGTTGTCGCCCGTTAGTCGAGAGCTTGTCCCATAAATTCTGACGGATTTGGCCAGCGGCGGCGTCATGATCCTGAGCGGTTATGAGACTAAGGTGACCGTTCAGGCGAAACTGTTCTCGCGTTTTCGTGAAATACCAACAGAGCTCACCGTAGGGCTGCTGGGCAATGTGCTGCACCTTAGCGCTGCGGACATCGGTGACGAATAGCAAACTATCGGTATCGGGCAAAAAGTCGCGAAAGACTACCGTGCGATTAGCCGGGCGACCGTCAGCGGCAACGGTCGCCAGTTGTGGATAACGACTGTAAGCCTTGCTGCGATTACGGTGCAAGGCGCGGGCTAGGGGCGATCGCCAAGGGGCGAGTGACATACGTTTCAATGGGTTTTAGATCAGCATTGAGAGGATTGGCCAGCAAGGTGTGTCTCAGCTTGTCCTGTCATCTTCTCCCAAAGCCGCTATCGGTGCAGGCTGGCGCGACTGTATTAAGGGCGATCGCACGGCTCCGAGATCTTTGTAAGTGGAAACAGCGATCGATTTCCTGAGCAATCATTTTGCTGGCTGGGGCGTAGGTAAAGAAACCAGAAGGTGTAATCGCTGAATCGGATATCCAGCATGAAATATCGATATGCTAGTGGACTAACAACCAGCTTAAGATGTGATTTAGCATCTTGCCCAAGGATAATCATCAACTGCATGGCTTCCAATTTTCCTTCCGTGATTTGGTGTTTGGCGATTTGGGTCTCTCAGCGACCGATACAACGGCTAAATCGAACACCATTGGCTGGTCATGAAGTCTTTGATAAATGGCGAACAGTCGGGGACTTGGCAACTGCCCTGCGGTTGTTCCCCCTGCGATTTGCGTCAAACTAACATGATGCCCACAGTGACTTTGGTATGAGTATTCCGGTTGTTTTGTCCTTGATTGCTGGCCTCGTGTTGCTCGTTGCTGGGGCCGAGGGGTTTGTTCGTGGAGCCGCCAAGCTAGCGGCTGTCATTGGCCTATCGCCCCTGGTGATTGGCTTAACAGTGGTGAGCTATGGCACTAGCGCCCCCGAGTTGGCGGTGAGTTTGCAAGCCAGTTTTCAGGGACAAGCCGAAATTGCTCTAGGCAATGTGATTGGCAGCAACATCTTTAACATTTTGATGACCCTGGGCATTGCCGCGATCGTGGTGCCTTTGACTGTCGCTCAGCAGATTATCCGCCTCGATGTGCCCATCATGATTGGCGTTACAGTGCTGATGCTGATGTTTGCGGTGGATGGTGAATTGGGTCGGTTTGATGGCGTGATTTTGCTGGTGGGTAGCGTCGTCTACACCGCCTTTCTGGTGTATCAGAGCCGCAAAGAGTCAGATGTGGCGGTGCAGGCAGAGTACGAGCAAGAATATGCGGGAACCGCTCAACGCAACTGGCAGCAAGCTCTAAAAAACGTGTTGATGTTGGTCGTGGGACTCATCGTGTTAGTGGTCGGGGCCAATCTGCTGGTATTTGGGGCCACGGCGATCGCTGAGTCCTTTGGCGTGAGTCAGCTGATTATTGGCCTCACAATCGTCGCCATTGGGACTTCTTTGCCAGAACTCGCGACCTCACTGGTGGCCTGCTATCGGGGGGAACGCGACATCGCCGTGGGCAACGTTGTCGGCAGCAACATTTTCAATATTTTGACGATTTTAGGCGTGACGGCGACCTTTCATGGTGTCCCGGTGTCTAACGCGGCCATTAGTTTTGACATTCCGGTAATGCTAGCGGTGGCGATCGCCTCTCTGCCCATTTTTTACACGGGAAACCGCATCTCTCGCTGGGAAGGACTATTGTTCGTCAGCTACTACGTGGCGTATACCGCTTATCTGGGATTGAATGCCGTCGGCCATGAAAAGTTAGGGCTGTTTAGCAATGTCATGTTGCTGTTTGTCATTCCTCTTACGGTGATTACGCTGTTTACGATTGTGCTGCGGCGACCCAACGGACTGACCACGGCAAAAGAAGCTCAAGCCGCTAGGCAGCAGGCTCAAGTCGAGTCAAAATCCCACCCGAACGACTAGGGACAGTAATGACTGACTGGGTCTCTTCAGTTTTTGACTCAACGGTCAGTGGACCGTAAAGCACTTGCCAACGATCGCCCAGGCCCGGTGCTACCTGGCTTAAATCAATCGTGCGATCGCCCTCACCGCTATTGACTAATACCACTAAAACTTCTTGGGAATGCTGACGCACAAACCCGTAAAGCAAACCGTCGGCCATGAGGGGATGGTATGCTCCCGTGCGCAGGGCTGGGTGCTGGTGACGTAATTGAATGAGGGCTTGGTGGTGTTTCAGCAGGTCGGTGTCCCACTTTTCCTCAGCGGGAAACGCCCAGCGACAGTCAGGGTCGAGGCTGCCTCTGAGCCCCACTTCATCGCCGTAATAAATGCAGGGCGCGCCTGGAAAAGTCATCTGTAGCAGCACGGCCAGTTGCATGCTTGCGACATCGTCCCCCATGACCGTTAACGCCCGGGCAATGTCATGACTGGAAATCAGGTTGAGTTGAACCTGATGAATTTCCCAATCGTAGAGGTCGAGTAGCTCCTCAATTTTGGCCTGATACCCCGCTGCATCTAAAGCCGGGTAGGGATAGTAATCGGGGATCTCGGCATGTTTCAGCACAACGCGATCGCCCGCCGCAAAGGCCATCGTCGGCCCCGCAAACACATAGTTCATAACCGCGTCGAAGGTTTTGCCATCCAGCCATTCCGCTGCCGGTTTCCACACTTCACCGACGATGTAGGCTTCGGGATTGATGGCTTTGATGCGATCGCGAAATTCTTCCCAAAAGCCTGGAGTCTTGACTTCAAAGGGGACATCCAACCGCCAGCCATCAATGCCCTGACGAATCCAGTATTCGCCAATTTGCATGATGTATTCCCGCACCGCCGGATTGTCGTGATTAAACTGCGGCAGCGCTCGATTATTCACCCAACTCACGTAGTTGGCAGGCAGTCTACCGTCGTAGGCTGAGAGGGGCCATCTTTCCACCTTAAACCAGTCTAACCAGGGCGAATGGGGGCCATTTTCCAGAATGTCGTTGAAAAAGAAAAAGCCGCGACTGGCGTGATTGAAGACTCCGTCGAGCACGACCCGAATGTGGCGATCGTGGGCCGCCGCCAAGAATTCAGCAAAGGCTTCGTTGCCGCCCAGTAAGGGATCCACCCGGTAATAGTCGTGGGTGTGGTAACGGTGGTTGCAAGTGGACTGAAAAATCGGTGTCAGGTAAATCGCGTTGATGCCTAACGATTGCAAATAGTCGAGCTTGTCGATGATGCCCCAAAAATTCCCCCCTTTGTATCCGGCGAGAGTAGGGGCCGTATCCCAAGGTTCTAACGTGACCGCCATCTCAGGACAGTGATGTGGTGGCTGCGATCGAGCAAAGCGATCCGGAAAAATTTGGTAAAAAACTGCGTGTTTAACCCATTCTGGTGTCCGGATAGTCATGATCTGACCTCTTGCTTCCACGCATAGGCTAACGGAAAGCGTCCCGCAGCGGGAGAGAAGATAGGCAGAGATTACCAATTTGGGAGCCAGGTGAAAGTGGGCCAAACCAAACTGCCCAACAGTCAGCGGAACAGGGCAGCGGTGAGCGCCCTAGAACCGCTTGAGTGAATGGGGCAGCTTACACACTCTGCCGCCGTGTCTGGTTCGTAGCGCGATCGCCAAAGCTTCACAAAATGACACACAATGAAAAGGTTGTTGCCGACAGTGACAGTCCGCTATGGAACGGTTGAATTTTCAAGGGTTGCGCCGATTTTGGGCGATCGCCAAAGCCTATTGGTGGGGAGATGAAAAGTGGCGGGCACGGGGCTTGCTGTTGCTGATTGTCATCTTGCTTTTGGGCTACACCGGGCTGAGCGTGGTGCTCAACACTCAGCGGGGGGAACTGATTTCGGCCCTTTCGGCTAAGGATGAAGCCCGCTTTTGGCAGACTGTATTCGTTTTTGTGGGGGTGTTGGTGGTCTACGCGCCATTGTTGGCGGGCTACACCTATCTGCGCGATCGCCTCGGACTAGAGTGGCGGCGGTGGCTCACTGATCGCTTTGTGACTCGGTATTTTAGCGATCGCGCCTTTTACCGCATCAACCAATTCAACGCTGATCTCGACAACCCCGACCAGCGGATTGCGGAAGATGTGCGCAGCTTTACCCAAGAGTCGCTCACGCTAGTGTTGGTGGTGGCCTCCTCCCTGCTGGAAATCGCCGCCTTTAGTGGGGTGCTGTGGGGCATTTCACGGGAACTGGTCTTATTTTTGATCGGTTATGCGATTGTCGGCACCCTCTTTACTGTCGGTGTATTTGGCAAGCCGTTGGTGCGCCTCAACTTTGAGCAACTGAAGCGGGAAGCCGATTTCCGCTTTGGCCTCGTCCGCATTCGCGAAAACGCCGAAGCGATCGCCTTCTACCAGGGTGAAGAGCAGGAATCGACCCAGGTCAAAAGTCGTTTTATGCGGGCCTTCGACAACTATAAACGGCTCCTTAAGTGGCAACTGGGCCTCAACGGTTTGACCAATGCTTACGAATTCATTCCTTTCGTGCTGCCCGCGCTAGTCGTCGCGCCCGCCGTCTTTAGCGGTGATTTAGAAGTCGGCAAGGTCAGTGAAGCCCAGGGCGCGTTTATCCGCGTTTTCTTTTCCCTCAACGTGATTGTCGATCGCTTTCAGGCGCTCACCGCCTTTGGGGCGGGCATCGACCGACTCCATGACTTCGCTGAATCCCTTGGCCAGATTGAACATAAAAAAGATGCGGCTGAGTTATTAGCGACGGAGTCCGACTCAGAAGCCACTGGCGAGGCGGCGATCACTGAGGCATCCCCAGCGACAGCGACAGCTGCCGATGCGACTATCCCTACAACCGACACCGTTCCTCCGCAGCCTCTCATCGCGCAGGCAACGGCTCCCCAACTGAGTCTGCAACACCTCACGCTGCAAACCCCCAACTACCAGCGCACCTTGATTGAAGACCTGACGCTGGAACTCGATACTGACAGTTCGCTGCTGGTCGCGGGGCCGAGCGGATGTGGCAAGAGTTCCTTATTAAGAGCGATCGCCGGTTTGTGGAACTCTGGTCAGGGGCTTATTCAGCGGCCTGAACTCAAAGATTTGCTCTTTTTGCCCCAAAAGCCTTACATGATTCTCGGTACGCTGCGTCAGCAACTGCGCTATCCCTACCCCGATGCTGACATCACGGACGAGCAGATGCACAACGTGCTCAAAACGGTCAATTTACCTGACTTGGCTGAGCGCTTTGGCGGTTTTGATGCCGATGAAGAATGGAGCGATGTGCTCTCACTGGGTGAACAGCAGCGCTTGAGCTTTGCCCGAGTGTTGCTGCATTCTCCGCGCTACGCCGTGCTCGACGAAGCCACCAGTGCCCTTGATCGCCACAACGAAGCGCAGCTCTACGAAGCCCTCGAAGCGACATCGACCACCTATCTCAGCGTCGGCCACCATGAATCGCTGGAGGCCCACCACCGCTGGCTCTTGCGCCTCGCCGAAGACCACACTTGGCAGCTCCATGCGCTGAAAGGTGCTTAGCTTGTGCTCTAGTAGTCTCTATAGTTGCTAATGCCGCATTAGGGGGTCGGTGCTCGACTCCAACCGGCGGCTTTTGCCTCAGCCTCTGAACAAAACCAACGTTCGCCTCGATTGATATCAATCTCAGTGATGGCATAATCTTCCATTCCTGGTAGGTGATAATACTTGCGTCCAGAATTCCAAGAAATATTGCCTTTAATCTTGCAGGTCGGAATTGACGCAATCGGTTGAGTCGTAGTTTGCTCTGGCTCAGAAGTCGTTGGGGCGGGGCTTGAAGGAATGCTCGTCGGTGGTGAAACGGTTTCGATCGGTTTGGAGGGTTCGGAGGATGGTTCTGCTGGGGGGGAGATCGGCTCTGGCAGAGAGGTTGCTGGCTCAGGAGGAGTGTTGGCTGCTGTTGAGGCGTTACTGTCCGGCGCGGCATTACTGTCCGGCAGTGATGCCTCAGTCATTGTTGCCCTGTCCTCATCGGATTGCAGATTTGAAGCTGTTAACCATCCAATTCCGAGAATGGCTAAGCTCAGAAGAGAGATTACAGACACCCCAATCACTAACAGCCAGTAATGCCCAGAATCCGATGCTTCACCACGGCTCAGAGCCGATTTTTGGGGTGTCTGTGGAATGGCTGTTGGCGAGGTCTGCGGTGTTTGCAGCGGTAATCCCTGGATGGAAGCATTGAGGGCTCTGAGTCGTCCGTCGTTTTGCAACGCTGGGGTGTACAGAATTTGGTCGCCCACTTTGGGGTCGCGCACGGCCTTACGGATTGCCGTGATGTGAACAAATACATCCTGGCTGCCGTCTTCTGGCTTAATGAAGCCAAAGCCGCGATCGCTTTTCCAGACCTTGAGTGTGCCTTTTTGACGACTCTCTACCATCAGGCCACCGAATAAGCTCAACTACCGGTAGGGTTCCCATAAGCCATTAATAACATCCCTCGCATTTCGTCCCTGCTGCTCAAACTGCACTGCTCAAGCTTGGGCAGCACCGATTCGAGGCTCAGGAAAGGGGTTCGTTGGAAAGAAAAAGATTTGCCGGATTAGGATTGCCGTGAAATAATAGGAGATTGTGTCTCTCGTTTTATTAAGGCTGATCTAACTTGTCATGGCTAAAGGCGTTCGTTTAGTAATTACTCTTGAGTGCACTGAGTGTCGCACCAACAACGATAAGCGGTCGAATGGGGTATCGCGATACACGACGGAGAAAAATCGTCGTAACACCCCCAGCCGCATCGAACTGAAGAAATTCTGCACGCACTGCAACAAGCACACCGTGCACAAAGAGATTAAGTAATCTCATCCTCAATTACCGCAATCGTTAGCAATAAAGGTAGGTTTTGCAATGGCATATTTCCGTCGTCGCTTGTCCCCCATCAAGCCGGGTGACGCGATTGATTACAAAGATGTGGATTTGCTCCGCAAGTTTATTACTGAGCGTGGCAAGATTTTGCCCCGTCGGATTTCCGGTTTGACGGCCAAGCAGCAGCGCGATCTGACCACCGCCATTAAGCGGGCGCGGATGCTGGCACTGCTGCCCTATGTGAATACGGAAGGCTAATCAGCACGCTGCGTCTAGCCGCTATGCTTTAGATGTCGTGACAATCTTGGGGAACGTTGGGGACTGTGGAAAAGGGGACACTTGTCGAATTCCAGGTCAAAGGAAGTTCCCGCTTAGGTGTGTTAGATCGGCCTGAGGGCAAAAAGAACTGGGTCGTCCTTGATGACCAGGGTCAGTCCCATACGGTTCACCCTCGCTCACTGACTTTTCAGCTAACGGGGCAGGTTTTTGAGCCTGACAGCGTTAGTGACATTGTGGCTGAAGCGGCAGATTATATTGATCCCAGCAACTTAGAAGTCGCTTGGGAGCTACTGAGTGAAACCAACGAATCGACGGATCCGGTAGCTTTAGCGCAATTGCTGTTCTCTGATCAGGGAGCAGCTTTTTGCTATGCGGCACACCAAATGCTGTCGGCAGACAAGATTTACTTCAAGCAAAAGGGCGATCGCTACGAGCCTCGTCCTGCCAGTCAGGTGCAAGAACTCCTGCATCAGATCGAAAAAGAAGCTCAACGCAAGGCCGAATGGGAAGGATTTTTGTCGCGCGTTCGACAACGGCTAGCGGGCGAATCGGTAGAATGGCACAAGAGCGATCGCCCGCGCATCGAAGTGATTGAAAAGTTGGCTTTGTGGGGCGAAGAGTCGAACCAAAAAGCGCCTGCCCAGGAAATCTTATCGGCCCTGGAGCGAGGCTTTAGCCCGGAATCAGCTTTTAATCTGCTGGTGGATTTGGGGGTTTGGCAGCCGCACGAAAATCTGGAACTGCGGAAGCGGCAAATTCCAGTGGACTTCTCAGAGGCTCTTCTCACTATGGCGCAACACCGCCTGAGCAATCCGCCGCCCGATGCCGATGCCAATCGGCTCGATTTGACGGGCCTCAAAACTTACACCATTGACGACGAAAGCACTCGCGAGATTGATGATGCGCTGAGTGTCGAAACCTTAGCCGATGGTCAGCAGCGATTATGGGTGCATATTGCCGATCCGACGCGCTGGCTGATTCCGGGGGATGATTTGGACCTGGAAGCGCGGCGTCGCTGCACAACGGTTTACTTGCCAACCGGCATGGTGCCGATGTTTCCGCTGGAGTTGGCGACTGGCCCCATGAGCTTGATTCAGGGAGAAGTGCATTGTGCCCTGAGTTTTGGGGTTGTCCTGACCGAGGCAGGCGCGATCGCCGACTATCAAATCGCTGCCAGCTTGGTGAAGCCGACCTATCGACTCACCTACGAAGATGTCGATGAAATGCTGGATTTAGGCATTCAGGCCGAGCCCGAACTGTTAGCGATCGCCCATTGGGCGAAAGTGCGTGAGCAATGGCGGGCGCAGCAGGGCGCCATCAATATTCACATGCCGGAAACGTCGATTCGGGTGTCTCAGGTCGAGGAGCAGGAGTCCATCGAAATCAAAGTTTTGGACGATTCGCCCGCTCGTGAACTCGTGGCGGAAATGATGATTTTGGCTGGAGAGGTCGCGGCCCGCTACGGCCATGACCACGCCTTGGCCATGCCGTTCCGCAGTCAACCACAGCCAGAGTTGCCCCCTGACGAAGAACTCATGCAGTTGCCCTCAGCGTTGGTGCGCTACTCGGCTATTCGGCGCTGTATGCCTCGCAGCGAGATGGGCATCACCCCCGCCCGTCACGCCACTTTGGGCTTGGAAGGCTACAGCCAGGTCACCTCGCCGATTCGTCGCTACACCGATTTGCTGGCGCATTTTCAAATTAAGGCCCACCTGCGCGGCGAGCCGCTGCCCTTTTCTTCCGAAGAGATTACCGAGTTGACTCAGGGGGTCAGTTCGGGGGCCTATGAGGCCGTGTTGGTGGAACGGCAAACCAAGCGCTATTGGGCGTTGGAATATTTGCGCCGACAAGGGTTTGACTACGTTTGGTCGGTGATGCTGCTGCGCTGGCTGCGGGAAGGCGATCGCTTAGGGCTGGTCATGTTCGAAGATTTAGGTCTGGAATTGCCCATGCGCTTTGAGCGCAATGTAGAACTGGGTGAGCGCTTGCAAGTGCAAATCACTCAGGCTAATCCCCGCCAGGACATCATTCGCATGGCGGAGGTCTCGGCCCCGAGTCAGGCCGAAGCCCACGCCGAAGTGACTGAAGCGGCTTCTTCCTAACTCACGCCTGCTCTCCGTACAGTAGTCGTGGTCAGTGGGAAGCCAGCTTGGGGGTCTGTTTAGGCTGCTGTGGCCAGCAGGCGATCGCGGGTGTGGGGTTCGGCATAATCAATATTTGGCCCCGCTGGGACGATACCGCTGGGATTCAGCTCGGGCAACCCAGCGTAGTAGAGCTGTTTGACATGGTCGATGCTGCACCACTCGGCAACGCCCGGATACTGATACAGCTCGCGGCAATAGTTCCACAGGTTGGGGTAATCGACGAGGCGTTTGAGATTGGTTTTGAAAAGACCGTGATAGGCCAGATCAAACCGGAATAGAGTGGTGAACATACACCAATCCGCCAGAGTTAGGCGATCGCCCACCAGATACCGTTGTTGCCCGAGGATGTCTTCCCAGTGGTCTAACGCTTGAAATAGCTCTGTGACCGCTTGGTGGTAGGCCGATTGGGACGAGGCAAAGCCGCTGCGATAGACGCCATTATTGATGGGCTGATAAATCGCATCAATCGCGGCATCAATTTGGGGACGTAAGGAAGTCGGGTAAAAGTCGCGATCAGGATGCTGCGCAAACTCGTCAAAGGCGGAGTTGAACAGTTGAATAATTTGGCGCGATTCATTGTTCACAATGGTTTCGGTGTGCTTGTCCCACAGCACGGGCACAGTGACCCGCCCCGAATAGTCGGCCTTCGCTTTTACGTAGATTTGCCAAAGATATTCTGAGCCGTACAGACTATCGGGAATGCTGCCAAACCGTTCCGAAAATTGCCACCCCTGGTCGCTGATGACCGGATCGACAATGGAGAGACTGATCACGTCTTGCAGGCCCTTGAGCGATCGCAGCAGCACTGTACGATGCGCCCACGGGCACCCCAGCGACACGTAGAGGTGATAGCGTCCCGGTTCGGCCTGAAAGCCGCTAGAACCGTCTGCCGTAATTTGATGGTGAAACAGGGTCGGCATGCGGTTGAACTGACCCGAGTCATCACGCTCTGTCCATGCTGTGGTCCATTGACCATCAATCAGTTTGCCGAGAGCCATGGGGTTGATCTCCTAGTTAAATGAGAATTGAGGTTTAGGTTGGGCGAAGGGGATGACCCAGATTCGCAATGTTGGAAAAGTCTCGCGGCAATGGTTAGCCGAGATTGAAATTTACAGTCTGCATGAGCTGCAAGCCTGTGTTTCGGTTGCCGCGTTTGAGATGATTCGCCAGCGTCATCCCAAGGTGAGCTTGAATTTGCTGTGGGCTTTGGAAGGGGCGATTTTGGATGTGGACTGGCGGGCTCTGTCAGCCGCGCAAAAATCAGCCCTACGCTGGCAACTGCGCTAAGCAAAGGCATAGGCCGCCATGCTAAAGGCCCCGTAAGTGAAGCCCCGATGGAGTTGCCGCCCTTGGCCGCCTGCCCCCAGCGCCACAAATAGAGGCAGCAAATGTTCCTCGGTGGGATGATTGCGGGCGGCGAAGGGTGCGATTTGGCGATAGTTCAACAGTTGAGTGATGTTGTTTTGGGCGATCGCGTTCGCTAGCCAATCATCAAACGCTACAGCCCAGTCGGGAGGCGGTGCATCATAGCGATCGCTAAAGCCGCCAAAGTTATGGGTAGCCGCTCCAGACCCCACAATCAGCACTCCCTCATCTCGCAGCGGCGCTAGGGCTTTGCCCAGTCGCAAATGGTGAGCGGGCGTTTCGTGGGGCTGCATCGAAATCTGCACCACTGGAATCCGTCCTGTCGGGTCAGCCAAAATCAGAGGCGTCCAAACGCCGTGGTCATAGCCCCGCTGCCCATTCAAGCGCACGGGAAATCCCTGGGCAGTCAACAGGTTGGCAATTTTATCTGCCAAGGTTGGATGTCCCGGAGCGGGATACACCAACTGAGATAACTCAGGTGGAAAGCCGCCGAAATCGTAGAGCGTGGCTGGCTTTGCTGCTGAACTGATGGTGGGCTGAGCAGTGAGCCAGTGGGCTGAGACAATTGCGATCGCCTTCGGCACGGGAATTTCTGTAAACAAGCCTCGAAGGAAAGTTTGCGTGGCCCCTTCGCGAATCGGCAAATCGGGCGCGCCATGGGAAATAAAGAGCGTGGGGAACGTCATAACGACAACCTCAACG
This sequence comes from Leptolyngbya iicbica LK, assembly GCF_004212215.1. Classification (NCBI taxonomy): domain Bacteria; kingdom Bacillati; phylum Cyanobacteriota; class Cyanophyceae; order Leptolyngbyales; family Leptolyngbyaceae; genus Leptolyngbya; species Leptolyngbya iicbica. The sequence continues at coordinate 8,480 of NZ_QVFV01000001.1, read as the reverse complement.
AAAGGGTAAAGACACTCAGGGACAACGGCTTGACGTCTTTTAAGGCGGCCAGCATCGACTGCCCCAAGCCTTAGTCGATGAAATCAATGACGACGAACTTTTGTCTATTCCTGAATAGTTCTAACTAAAACTAAAAATCAGGTGAGTTGTTTAAGCTCTCGTCGCTAAGTTGTGAGCTTTCTCGTTGCCGATCCAGATTGATTTGGCTGGCGATGATAGGAAAGCCCTGACAAGGAAGACGGAGCCAAGCCAATCACCTCGGCTTTTAGCCGCTTCAGCTAAATAGTTCTAGTTAAAACTGTCTGAATCCAAAATAACATCTTCAGTCTTGAAGCGGCAAGCGCAAAGGTGACGAGTTGGAAATGACATTTAGAATGCTTTCTGGATGCGGCTTAGTAGCACTTGTAAAAGCTCTAGTTCGGAGGCGTCGAGGCTTGATAGGTGTTGATGAATGTCGTCGACGTGAGCCGGAAACACGGTTTCGAATACCTGCTGACCCTTGGGTGTGAGGCGCACCACCACGCTGCGACGATTCTCCGGCGGGACTTCCCGTGTGACCAATTCTTTTTTCTCTAAGCGATCGACGACGCCAGTGAGAGTCCCTTTGGTAATCAGTGTCTTTTCTCCGATTTCTCCCATGGTCATGCCTGGTGTATTGCCCAAAGTCGCCACGACATCAAACTGGGCGGGTGTCAGATCGTACTGGCGCACAAAGGTTTCGGAATAGCTGGCAAACGCTTGGTAAGCTCGGGCCAGCGATCGCACCGTTGCCAAGGCTTGAGTGGGATGCATTTCATTGCGAGAAACTTCGGCAGACATGGGTAACTTAGCCCAGACAGTTCTAATTCAAATCATCCCACGCAGACAGGCTAGCTGCTTTAACCGTTTGGATGTGATTTGATCCTCATTCCTCCGCGCTTCGGAACTCAGATCCCTTTATATTCGAAGGGCTGGAAAATGGCTGGTAGCACTGTTCACGATGGAAGAACTCCCCCGCGTTGTCGTCAGTATTGTTGGGTTCTGTGTGGGCTGGTTGGGAGTCTGGAGTTTGCTAGCAATTCCCCTCAGTCAAAAAATCGGCTGGCGACCCTTTCAGCCCACGCCACCGGAGCAAAAGTTGGCGCTGCTGCTGCCGCTGTATGCGCTGGCTCCCGTGGCGATCGCGATCGCCAATCGTCGCTTGCATCAAACCTGGGCAGACCAGGGATTGGTTAGGGGCTGGCACAGTGTCTGGGCTTTTGGGTTGGGCTGGGGCGTGGCGATCTCCGGGCTGGGTTTGGTGCTGTGGGTAAAGCGACTCAGCGGACTGAACACGCTACCTGTTGCTGACGACAACACCCGGCAGAGTGAGACGTTAAGGGAGCGCTGGTTACCCACCGTCGGGCTGCTGGCGCTGGGCCTGGTAATTGGCGGCAGCGAAGAACTGATTTTTCGCGGTTGGTTGCAAACTCAGCTCGCGCTGGTGCTCTCGCCGTGGGGTGCGGCAGCGATCGCGAGTGCCCTGTTTGCGGTAGCGCACCTGATTTGGGATGGGCGTGAGGGTTTGTGGCAGCAACCGGGGCTCTGGCTGTTGGGGCTGGTTTTGGTGGTCGCCTGTTGGGCGGATGACGGATCGATCGCGATCGCTTGGGGCCTGCACGCAGGTTGGGTGACAGGTCTGGCCTACATCGGTGAATTTGTGCGCCCGTCGCCGGTCGAGGAGAAACCGACGTGGCTGACGGGGCGCGCTGCCCAGCCGCTGACGGATATATGGGATGGCTCACTCCTGATATTGACGGCGGTTGTGGTGTGGTTGCTCGCTGACTTATTGCCCCCCGGCTGACCGTTGCAGCGTCGCTAAGATAACGGGATTGAGGGGATCCCAGCGGGTAAAGCTGCCCACGGCGACGGAGCGGGTCAGGGCGAGTTGCTGATAGGTCACCGTCCAGTCGGGATGATCCCGTTGCCACTGGGCGAGTTCGGCTTGATTTTCCAACGTAGCGAAGGCGATGACGATGACGCCCGCGTCCCGCAGCTGCCCGCAGCAATGGGTCAGAATTGCGGTCAGCTGGCCATGACTGCCGCCGATAAAAATGCGATCGGGGGCGGGCAGGTCAGTTAAGACTGTGGGGGCTGATCCAGTAATCACTTGCAGATTGGGCGTCTGAAATCGCGCTGCATTTTGTCGGATCAATTCAGCGCCTGCCGTGGTGCACTCGATCGCCCAGACCTGCCCAGTCGGCACCAATCGCGCGATTTCGACACTGACGCTGCCCGTACCCGCCCCAATATCCCAAATGACCTGGTGGGGCTGGAGTGCCAACTCCGCTAAAATTTGCACTCGCACCGCCCGTTTCGTCATCAGGCCAGGGCGATCGCGAAAGCTCAGAAACACTGCATCAGGGATGCCCAAGAGCGGAATGCGGGACAGCTCAGGAGGCGCGTCACAGCGCTGCAAAATCACCACGTTGAGGCCGCTCCAGACACCGGAGGGAACCTCAGAGAGGGCAAATTGCCGCACCTGTTCATCCGCCCCGCCCAGATTTTCACAGACCCACAGGCGGTAATGGGTGGGCAGTCCGAGGGATTGTAACCAGCGAGCGATCGCGGTCGGCGTATTTTCCGGGTCGGTCAAGACGGCGATGGGGGAGATCCCTTTTTTGACTGCGGCGGCTAGGCGGTCGAGCGATCGCCCGTGGGCACTGACCACCGTCGCGTCTTGCCAGGGCAGTTTGGCGCGGCTGAAGGCTAACTGCACCGAACTCACATGGGGATGAAAGGTGAGCCATTCCGGTGCGATGACCTGAAGGAGCTGCCGACCCAGCCCAAAAAACAGCGGGTCGCCGGAGGTCAGCACCACCACCAATGCCGGATCTGGCTGGGCGACATGCTGCTGTAACCGCTGGGGCAAATCCTTTAAGGTCCAGCGCTGAGCGGGATGATCGGGGAATTGCTGGAGCAGGCGATCGCTACCCGCCAAAATCTGGGCTTGCTGGATAATTGAAAGCACCATTGGGGCCAGTCCCGCTGCGCCGTCCAGTCCCACGCCGACCACTTGAATGGGGGTCATGGCAACGCTTCCCACGCCAACACCAGCAGGGCATTGACGATCGCCGCCGCCACCGTCGAGCCCCCCTTGCGGCCTTCCACCCGAATCTGAGGCACCGCCAACGCCGCCAACCGCGATTTTGCTTCCAGCACGCCGACAAACCCTACGGGAACGCCGATAATCAGCGGTGGTTTCACCGGGGCATCGACCACGCGATCGCAGAGCGCTTGTAGTGCCGTGGGCGCATTGCCGATCACATAGACCGCCTCAGGCCACTGCTCCCACGCTTTGAGCAGTCCCGTTTCGGTGCGAGTCTGGCCGGGGGCCGCTGTCCTTGCCAGGTCCACTGCCGTCCACAGGGGATTGTTGAACGTCCGCTGCACCATGCCCTGACAACCCTGCCGCACCATGCCCACATCCACCACCAGGGGCGTCCCGCTTTGCAGCGCTTGGATGCCCGCCGCGATCGCCCCCGGCGCAATCTTCAGCCGTTGCGCGAAGTCAAAATCCGCTGTGGTGTGAATGATGCGGCGCAGAATGGCGTATTCTTCAGGAGCAAAGTCGTGTCTGCCCAGCTCGCGATCGATGCGGGCAAAACTTTCCTGCAAAATGGGATGTTGCGATAGCGGCGGCATCGTTACCCTGGGTGATGGGATTTAAGATTTTAGAACGGTTAGGCGCAGGACACCACTCACAGAGCCGATGGCAGTCTATTACTTCTGGGGCGACGACGACTTTCAAATGAATCAGGCGATCGCGCAACTGCGGGAGCGGGCGATCGATGACGCCTGGGCCAGCTTTAACTATGACAAAATTGGCAGCGACGTCGCCGAAGGCCCCACCATCGCCCTCAACCAGGCCATGACACCCCCCTTTGGCACAGGCAAACGGTTTGTGTGGCTGGTGGATACGCCTTTGGGACAACGATGCAGCGAAGCCCTGCGCTTGGAATTTGAGCGCACTTTACCCAAGGTGCCCGACACCAGCATCTTGCTGCTGAGCAGTCAGCAAAAGCCCGATGGTCGCTCCAAATTCACGAAACTGCTGCAAAAGCATGGCGAAATTCGAGAGTTTGGCACCATTCCCCCGTGGAAGAGTGACCAAATCGTGCGGCAGATTGAGCAAACCGCGAAAGCCCAGGGGCTCACCCTCACCTCAGACGCGGTGGATTTGTTGGTGGATGCGGTGGGCAACCAAACTCGCCAGCTTATGCTGGAGTTAGAAAAATTGTCGCTGTATTGGGGCGATCGCCCTGGTCCCATCGATGCGGCGGCGGTGTCGCAACTGGTCACCGTGAGCACCCAGAGCAGTCTGCAACTGGCCGCTGCCCTGCGCGAGGGCAACACCGATCGCGCCCTTAGCCTGCTCGCTGACCTGTTGAATCGGAACGAAGCGCCCCTCCGCATCGTCTCTACCCTCGTCGGACAATTTCGGACTTGGTTGTGGGTCAAGCTGATGGCCGACAGCGGCGAACGCAATCCGCAAACCATCGCCAAGGCGGCAGAAATCGGCAACCCCAAGCGGGTTTACTTCTTACAAAAGGAAGTGGCGATGCTTTCGCTCAGCGGTTTGCAACAAGTGCTGGAACACTTGCTAGCCCTCGAAGCGGGGCTCAAAAGCGGCCAAGATGCCACCGCCCTCTTGCAAACCAAAGTGGTCGAAATTGCCCAAATCTGTCAAAATCCTCGGCAGATTTCTGCGCGCGTGCGGTAGTCTCCTGATTACAATAAGTAGCTGCACAAGCAATCGCTGTCCACACTGAAATATTGGGATTGAGTCTCAGGCTATGACGAGTTTTTTAGTGATGCCAACTGCGCAACGGCGACAGCGCTGGTCTAAGTTGCTGGTAATCGGTGTGGTTTCGGGCTGGTTGGGGGTCGTTGGTTTACCCGCGACGGCTGGGGTCCAGTGGCCGTTAACGCAGCAGGCCGCGATCGCCCAAAGCAGCATTTCAAACGAAGAAATCACCCAGTATGCGCGGGCGGTGTTAGCGATCGACCAGTATCGCAACGCTGCGTATACGCAAATTAAAGATATTTTGCTCACGGTGGAAATGGACATCAGTGCCATCAACATGAGCTGCACCAATACCCAAAATATTTCGGAGGTGCCCCGCTCCGTGCGTCGTGATGTGCGGGAAATTTTGACCCGTTACTGCAACGATTCGCGGGCGGCAGTGGAAGATATGGGGCTCACGGCGCGACGGTTTAACCAAATCACCGACGCTCACGCTTCTGACCAAACCGTCTTTGAACGCATTCAACAAGAGCTGCTGCGCCTGCAAGAAGCCCAGTAGTGTTCGGGGCTGAGCCGGCGGTGTTTACAGGTCTGTGCAAATGTTCCTGGCTGAGTGCTCAAGGGCTGGGGAGAGTCGTTTGACATTGGTTACAGACTGTCATCGGAAATTATACGGATTCAGGAGGGCGGTGCTGGAAAAGGGGAATAGCTCCCTTCCGAATACGTTTTCCGGTACCGACCTATGCATACCTGGGCGCTTTTTTCTTGCAGCAGCTTAATTACGCTGACCGCTTACAACCTGACCCATTTACCCAAAACGGCCAAGTCCGCCCCCGAGCCTGTCCCTGACCCCAGCGATCAGGTCAGTGAGTCGGCCAAGTTTTCGTTGGATACGATGAGCGGTCAGTTTCCTGAGTTTGAGCAAATTGCCCGGCCCCCGTTACCCGATCAACCTCAACTGGCGAGAAAAATCGATGAGCCGCCTGGTTATAATCCAGCCCTGTATGACCCGGCGCAATATCCGGTGAGAGAGGTCGATTTGGTGGGCGGATTGCCTGCCGGTCTGCCAGGGGGAATCACCTATCGGGTAGATGCGATCGCTCCCCTACCGACGCCGTTTCCACCACCACCATCGGTTAATCCGTTTCCTCTGGCAGCCAGCTCCTCGGTGGCGATCGCCCCTCGACCCCAGGCCGTCAACTCACCCCGACCCGAACGGGCCGCCACTACCCCCAGCTTTGCCCCTCGTTCGGCTCCGGCCCCCGCTGCTCCGGCCGCGACCCCCAGAGTTCCCCCCAAGGTCACACCAGCGCCCGCCGCCCCTGCGACTGAGGTGGCTGCGATCAACAATGCGCCTGAACTGTTTGCGGCGTTGCCCGACGAGATTGAGATCGCTCCGCCCGCTGATTTGCCAGCGCCTGCAGTCCCGCCAGCCGCCCCGCCGGAAATCGCGATGACGGACGTGGTGACCTACGACCCGTTAGCAGCGATGGCCGCTCCTGAAGCAGTGATTTCTGAAAGTGCGACACCCTCCCTCGCGGATTTGCCCCCCGTGACGCCAGCGGCCACCCCGATTGCGACCGTCCCCCTGGCACCAGTGGCGACGACTTCCGTCACGACGCCTGCCCCGACCCTGTCGATGGAGTTAGCGCCGACCCGACACGACTTGCTTGACCGCTACTGCGATCGCCCCCTGGCGGAAACCAGCACCTCCACCAGGGCCGCCGTTTGCGATGCGGGCACCAGCGAATGAGCACAGAGGATGCCCGAGGCTGCGACTGCGGGCACGCCAATGCCGGGCAGGGTCGAGTCGCCCACCCGCAATAGCCCCGCAATCGGAGTGCGGCAGCTGGGAAACAAGCCCTGCTCGGCGGCAATCGCTGGCCCGTAGGTGCCTTGATAGCGGCGTAAAAACCGCTGGTGCGTCAATGGCGTGCCAATCAGCTCGACCTCGATGCGATCGCGAATATCGGGAATCACTTTAGCCAGGGCCTGGTAGAGCGGCTCCGCGCGATCGCGTTTCCGTTGCCCATAGGCTTCATCGCGCTGCCAGCCCGCATACGGCTCCAGCGAGTAAACGTGAACGACGTGTTTGCCTGCGGGGGCGAGGCTCGGATCGAGCACCGAGGGGATGGAAATCATGCAGGTATTGCCGGGGGCATCGAGGGGGCGATCGCGGTTCTGCACCACCACATGATGGACGGTGAGATCCTCCAATCCTGTGGCATCAATGCCCAGATGCAGGTGCATAAAGCTGTTGATGGCGGGGGTCGCGATCGCCGTTTCCCGAAAGTCCTGGGGCAATGTGTCTGGTGGCAACAAGTGGCTGTAGGTGTCCCAGAGGGTGGCGTTGGAAATTACTGTCTTTGCGGCGATCGCTTCCCCCGACTGGAGCCGCACGCCCGTGGCGCGTCCGTCCTCGACCAAGATCTGCTCTACATGGGTGCCCAGCCGCAACTCGCCGCCCCACTTTTGCAGGCCCCGCACCAGCGCATTGACGATCGCCTCGCTGCCGCCGACGGGATAGTCTACCGGGGCGGTTTCGCGTTCCCCAAAGACAAACGCGACTTCAGGGGCGATCGTGCCGTGGGCATCGAGCCCCGACAGCAAAAAGCATTCCAAATCAATCAGTTGACGCACCCACGGGTCGCGCACCGTTTGATCCATCAACGCCCCCGCCGACTTTTGCACCGCGGGTACCTGGGGCAGCAGTTTCAACAACGCGAGGGGATGGCGCAACAAAAACGGCACGACGCCGAAATCGGGTCGCAGCCCCAAGCTGGGAATTTGGCTCAGGGGCTCATACAGCGCCAGCAAGCGGTTCACAAAGGCGTCGAGTTCCGTCGCTCCTTGGGGGGTGAACTTTGCCACCTCGCGGCGGTAGTCGGCGAGCTGTCGATAAATGGGCAGGGTGCCCTCGGGCAGATGGTAATAGCCGAGGGGATCGTAGGCGATCGCCGCCAACGGCTCCTCCAACACATCCAACACCTGCCGCAACGGATTGCGCGACGCGGGCTCACTCAACCCCGAAAAGAACGACGGCCCCGAATCAAAGTGAAAGCCCCGCCGGGTAAACCCATGGGCCGCGCCGCCGGGAAGGGTGTGACTTTCGCAAACAACAACGCGCTTGCCATAGCGGGCGAGCAGGGCCGCCGCGACGAGGCCGCCGAGCCCACTGCCAATGACGACGACTTCTGGAGGGGGGGAGGACATCATTGCGGGGGCGGCGTTGTGAGCTGAGCAAAATGGGCTTCGATCGCGGGCAGGCAGTCGTGCACGGTGCGCTCTTCTTGGGGGTCGATACTTTGCAGATACGCCACCCGGTGCGCTACTGAACGTTGCACTTCTTGAATTTCTTGACGCAGAGCGGCCACCTGATTTGCAGTATTCGCTTGGGAGGATAACTGCGCGATCTCCGCCTCCAGATTGGCTTGCTCCGCTGCCTGCAACTGCTGCGCCGCCGTCACTTGAGCTGCAGTGCCCCCAGCTTTGACCACGCAATAAATCTCCATCAACCGCTCATACTCTGCCGATCGCGTCGCGCCATACGGTTGCGCGAGCAATTGTGAAATGATCTCTGGCGTTAGCGATCGCGGCACGTTACTCCCTCTCAACCATGCTAATCTTGTAGGGGTTTAGAAACAGCTGCAGCGCCCTGTTTGACAAAGAAGAAACGTTCAATGGCAGTGGCCAATACGTTGACACCTGGCAAGGG